>JAEUKZ010000461.1 GCA_016793045.1 Alphaproteobacteria bacterium | reverse complement strand
GTGCCGGTGCCGATGCCGACCTGGCGCGTCGCGGCCTCGGGCACGATGTTGAACCTCACGCCTTCGAGGCGCGGCAGGCCCTGCTCCCAGTAGCCGGCATGGCGCTGCAGCGAGATGAAGGTGTCCGGGACCCATTGCTGGAAGCGGAACGGACCGGTGCCGACCGGCGTGCGCTGCAGCGATTCGCGGTCGGTCTCCATGCGGCGCGGCACGATATAGATCGTCGACAGCGAGGTGAGCAGCGGCGCCGACGGCTGCGACAGCCGCAGCACCACCCGGTTGGGCGCCTCGGCGGCGGCGTTCTCGATCATGTTGATGCGGCTGGCGAGCGGCGAGCCGATCTGCTGGTTGAGCACGCGGCGGATCGAGGCGACGACGTCCTCCGGGCCCACCGGGGTGCCGTCGTGGAAGGTCGCGTTCGGGCGCAGCGTGAAGGTGTAGGTCTTCTGGTCGTCGCTGATCGTCCACGAGGCGGCGAGCGAGGGGATGACGCGCAGATCCTTGTCGATCGCGGTCAGGCCCTCGTAGATCACGCTGTTGATCAGCGCGGTCGAGAATGCGGTGGCGATGTGCGGGTCGAGGCCGGCGGGCGACTGGTCGGCCCCGATCTCCAGAACCTGGGCCTGGGCCGCGACGGCCGGCAGGCCGAGCGACGCGGCGACGACGGCCGCGCGGGCAATCCTCTTGATCATTTTCTGCATCCCTCGAAGGCTTTGCGGAAATCGCAATGGTCGGCCATCCTATCGGGCCGGGCGGGGCGCCTCAAGCGCCCGGCCGGGACGCGGCAAAAGATGGGGAGTTTCGATGAGCGAACGGATGCGGGCGATCGGCCTGATCAGCGGCACCTCGATGGATGGTATCGACGTGGCGCTGCTGGAAACCGACGGCATGAACGACGTGCGCTTCGGGCCGTTCGGAACCTACGCCTACGAACAGGGGCTGCGCGTGCGCCTTGGCGAGGTCGTTCACGATCCCGTGCGCGCCGAGCGCGATCCGCTGACCGCGCTCGACAACGAGCTCACCGACGCCCACGCCGGCGCGGTCGAACGCTTCATGGCGGAGCACCGGATCGCGCCTGACTCGGTCGCGGTCATCGGCCTGCACGGCCAGACCATCCTGCATCGCCCCGAGCGTCGCTTCACCCGCCAGCTCGGCGACGGCGACCGCTTCGCGGCGCGCCTCGGCATCGACGTGGTCAACCATTTCCGCCATGCCGACGTCGCCTCGGGCGGGCAGGGCGCGCCCTTCGTGCCGCTCTATCACGCCGCCCTCGCGCATGCGCTCGAGAAGCCGCTCGTGGTGCTCAACCTGGGCGGTGTCGGCAACGTCACCTATCTCGACGGCGACGCGCTGCTTGCCTTCGACACCGGCCCGGCGAGCGCGTTGCTCGACGACTGGGCGCAGCGCCATATCGGCACGCCGTGCGATTTCGACGGCAAGCTCGCGCGCGCCGGCCGCGCCGACGCGGCGCGCCTCGCGCAGCTCATGGACAATCCCTACTTCGCGGCGAAGCCGCCGAAATCGCTGGACCGCAACGACTTCCACCAGCGCGCGCGCATCGTCGAGGGGATGTCGGCCGCCGACGGGGCGGCGACCTTGGTCGCCTTCACCGTCGCGTCGGTCGCCGCGGCGCGCGACCACTTCGCGCGCCCCGCGAAGCGCTGGCTGGTGACCGGCGGCGGGCGCCTCAATCCGGCGATCATGGAGGGCTTGCGCGCGGCGCTCGGCGTGCCGGTCGAGCCGGTGGAGAGCGTCGGCTGGACCGGCGACGCGCTCGAAGCGCAGGCCTTCGCCTATCTCGCGGTGCGCAGCCTGCGCGGCCTGCCGCTGAGCGTGCCGACGACGACCGGCGTGCCGCGGCCGATGCCCGGAGGCGAACTCCACCGCGCGCCGCGCCGCGCGGCGTGAGCGCGATGGCCGCAGCCGCCCCGGCGACCGAGCGCCCCGTGAACGCTGCGCCACCGGCGCTGCTCAGCGTCGAGAACCTCGCCGTGAGCATGGCCGGCGCGCTCGTCGTCGAGGACGTGTCGTTCGCGCTGTCGGCGGGGGAGATGGTCGGGCTGGTCGGCGAGTCCGGCTGCGGCAAGTCTGTGACCGCGCTGTCGATCATGCGGCTGATCCCGCAGCCGCCGGGCCGCATCGAGCGCGGCCGCATCCTGTTCGACGGCACCGATCTCGCGTCGCTCAGCGCCGACGGCATGCGCACGATCCGCGGCAACCGCATCGGCATGATCTTCCAGGAGCCGATGACCAGCCTCAACCCGGTCTTCACGATCGGCAGCCAGATCGCCGAATCGCTGGCGATCCACCGCGCGATGAGCCGGGCGGAGGCGCTCGCCGAGGCGGCGCGGCTGCTCGACATGGTCGGCATTCCGGCCGCGCGCAGCCAGCTCGACCGCTATCCGCACCAGATCTCCGGCGGCCAGCGCCAGCGCGTCATGATCGCGATGGCGCTCGCCTGCCAGCCGCGCCTGCTGATCGCCGACGAGCCGACGACGGCGCTCGACGTGACCGTGCAGGCGCAGATCCTCGACCTGCTCGACCGGCTGCGCCGCGAGCTCGGCATGGCCGTGCTGCTGATCACCCACGATCTCGGTGTCGTCGCGGAGACCTGCGACCGCATCATGGTGATGTACGCCGGCCGCGTGGCCGAGGAAGGGGCGGTGGCGGACGTCTTCGCGCGGCCGCGCCACCGCTATACGGAGGCGCTGCTGCGATCGATTCCGGCGGCGAACGAACCCGGGCGGCGCCTGCCCTCGATCTCCGGCTCGGTGCCGCGTCCCGGCACGCGCGGCGAGGGCTGCACCTTCGCGCCGCGCTGCCACGCGCCGGTCGATCGCTGCCGCCGCGACGTGCCGCCCCTTGCCGAAGCGGGAGCTGCGGCCCATCGCGCGCGCTGCTGGAATCCGGCGCCATGACCGAACCGCTGCTCTCCGTCCGCGACCTCGCGAAGCACTATGCCGGTGCGCACGGCCAGACCGTGAAGGCGCTCGACGGCGTGTCCTTCGACGTGATGCCGGGGGAGACGCTGGGCATCGTCGGCGAATCCGGCTGCGGCAAGTCGACGCTCGGCCGCGCGCTGCTGCGGCTGGTCGAGCCCAGCGGCGGCGCCGTGCGCTTCGCCGGGGAGGACGTGCTGAAGCTCGACCGCGCGGCGCTGACGCGTCGGCGGCGCGACATGCAGATCGTCTTCCAGGACCCGTTCGGCTCGCTCAACCCGCGCCACAGCGTCGGCGCGATCCTCGCCGAGCCGCTGGAGGTCCACGGCGTCGGCGACCGCGCGGCGCGCGCGGCGCGGGTCGCGGAGCTGCTGGCGCTGGTCGGGCTCGATCCCGAAGCCGCCGGCCGCTACCCGCACGAATTCTCGGGCGGGCAGCGCCAGCGCATTGCGATCGCCCGCGCCCTCGCGCTCGAACCCAAACTGATCGTCGCCGACGAACCCGTGTCGGCGCTCGACGTGTCGATCCAGTCGCAGATCCTCAACCTGCTCGCCGATCTGCGCGCGCGCTTCGGCCTCGCGCTGCTGTTCATCAGCCACGATCTCGGCGTCATCCGCCACGTCAGCGACCGCATCGGCGTGATGTATCTCGGCAAGCTGGTCGAGATCGGGCCGGCGGCCGACATCTTCGCACGGCCCGCGCATCCCTACACCCAGGCCCTGCTGTCGGCGATCCCGAAGCCGGTGCCCGGCAGGCGGCACGACCGCATCATCCTGACCGGCGAACTGCCGGACCCCGCCAACCCGCCGCCGGGCTGCGCCTTCCACGCGCGCTGCCGCTTCGCGCTGCCGCGCTGTGCGAGCGAGCGTCCGGCGCTGGTCGAACGCCTCCACGACAACGGCACGCGCGTCGCCGCTTGCCACCTGATGGAGCCGGCCGCGGCGGCGGCGCGCGTAGCCTGAGGGGGCGGCGAAGCGATGGCCGAGCGCGGCAGGACCAAGCAGGCCACGATGCGCGACGTGGCGCGGCTCGCCGGCGTGTCGACCGCGACCGTTTCGTTCGCGATCAACAACAATCCGCGCGTCAGCCCGACGCTGCGGGCGCGCGTGATGGCGGCGATCGAGCAGACAGGCTACGCACCCGACGCCGCGGCGCGCACGCTGCGGCGCGGCGTGGCGCCCTCGCTCGGACTCATCATCTCCGACATCACCAACCCGAACTTCGCGACGATCGCGCTCGCGGTGGAGCGCGCGGCGCAGGCGCGCGGTTACGGCGTGTTCATCTGCAACACCGACGAGAAGCTGGAGGACGAGCGCAACTACCTGCGGCTGATGCGCGCGCAGCGCGTCGCCGGGCTGCTGCTCGCGACCTCGGGCCGCGACGACGCGGCGCACGCGGCCCGGCTCGCGGCCGAGGTGGCGATGCCGGTGGTGCTGATCGACCGGCCGATGTCGGGCCTCGACTGGGATTCGGTGGTGACCGACAATGTCGGCGCGGCCCACGCCGCGGTCGCGCATCTGGTGGCGCTCGGCCATCGCCGCATCGGCTATGTCGGCGGCCTGCCGCACCTGGTGCTCGCCGACCAGCGCCTCGAAGGCTACCGCCGCGCGCTCGCGGAAGGCGGCATCGCCTTCGATCCGGCGCTGGTGCGCCAGGGCAACTACCGGCCGCACGAGGCGGCAGCGTCGACGCGTGCGCTGCTCGCCGGCGCGGACCGGCCGAGCGCGATCTTCGGCACCAACGCGATCACCATCCTCGGCGTCATGCAGGGAATCGCGGAGCTCGGCCTCGCGGTGCCCGCCGAGATTTCGGTGGTCGGCGTCGACGACGTGCCGTGGGCGACGGTCGTGCGGCCGGGTCTCACCACCGTGGTCCAGCCCTCGGCGGAGGTCGGCGCGCTCGCCGTCGAGATGCTGCTCGACCGCATCGCCGATCCCGGCCGGCCGCCGCGGCACGAGGTCCTGCCGACGAATCTCGTCGTGCGCGGGTCCGCCGCGCCCCTCGCATGAGCCGCGGGCGCGAAGCGCTGATCCTGGTGCCCGGCCTGGGCGCCGACGAGCGGCTGTGGGCGCCGCAGGTCGAAGCCCTTCGTGGCGTGGCCGACGTCCGCGTCGCGCTCGATCATCTCGCGCACGACAGGTTCCCCGCTGCGGCGGCAGCGATCCTTGCCGCCGCCCCGCCGCGCTTCGCGCTCGCCGGCACCTCGATGGGCGGCTATGTCGCGCTGGAGGTCGTCCGCCAGGCCGCCGCACGGGTGACGCGGCTCGCACTCCTCAACACTTCCGCGCGGGCGGACACGCCGGAACAGCAGGCTGCGCGCGAGCAGTTGATCGCGCTGGCACGGAGCCGGGGCATCGATGAGGCGGTGCGCGCACGCCTGCCGCTCACCGTCCATCCGCGGCGCATGGACGATGCCGCGCTGATCCAGGTGTTCTACGACGCCACCCGCGCGGTCGGCCTCGAAGCCTACGTCCGCCAGATGCGCGGCGCCATCGGGCGGGCGGACAGCCGCGCCCTGCTGGCGACGATCGCGTGCCCGACGCTCGTGCTCGGCGGCAGGCAGGATGTCCTGCTGCCGCCGGCACTGTCGGAAGAGATCGCGGCTTTGGTCCCGGGCGCGCGGCTCGTGCTGCTCGACGATTGCGGCCACTGCGCCAACCTCGAGCAGCCCGCGGCGGTGAACGCCGCGCTGCTCGACTGGCTGGCGTGGTGAGCTACGCGCGCCGCACGTTCCAGAAGAACGGCACCGGGTTCTGGATGATGCCGGTCAGGTTGGCGCGCACCGCCGCCGGCAGATAGATCTGGCCGAGCGGGATGAACGGCACCGTCTCGAAGGCGACCGTCTGGATCTCCTGGGCGATGCGGCGCGACTCGGCGTCGTCGGCGGCCTGGAACCAGCGCGTGCGCAGCGCCTCGATGCGCGGTTCCTCGGGCCAACCGAACCAGGCGCCGGCGCCGTTGCCGCGCAGGCTCGCGCTGACGGCGGGATTGAGCATGTCGGCGCCGCCCCACGCGGTGTGGAAGATGTTCCACGCGCCGGGTTCGCGGCTCGCGCGGCGCTGGACGATCGTCGACCACGTGGTCGCGACGTACTCGACGTTCATGCCGAGGCGCTGCAGCAGCGCGCGCGTCACCTGGGCCTGGGTGTGGTTGTTGTTGATGTCGGTGCCGGAAAGCAGAACCACCTTCTCGCCGTTGTAGCCGGCGCGCGTCAGCGCCTCCTTGGCGCGATCGATGCTGTGCGCCTTGAGCGGATCGGCGCCGACCTCGCTGGCGAGCGGCGTGTTGCAGGTGAACATCGAAAGGCACGCGTTCGACAGTTCCGGGTCGGTGCCGACGATCGCGGACGTGAAGTCGGCCTGATCGACCGCCAGCATCACCGCGCGGCGGATGGCGACGTTGTTGAAGGGCGGGTGGAGCTGGTTGAAGCGCATGATCGGCATGGCGCCGAGGCGGTTGCGGATCTCCACCCGGACATTCCGGTTTCGCCGCACGATCGGAACCGTGTCGGGCTGGAGTTCTTCCAGCCAGTCGATCTCGCCGGTCTGGATCGCTGCGGCCGAGGTCGCGGCGTCGGGCATGATCAGCCATTCGACGCGGTCGAAATGCGCCACCTTGGCGCCGGCCGCCCAGTCCGACGCGTCGCTGCGCGGCACGTAGTTCGGATTGCGCGCGTAGACCAGGCGCGAGCCGGGGCGGAACTCGTCGCGCACGAACATGTAGGGCCCGCAGCCCGTCGTGTCGGTGATCTGCTGCATCGCATCGGTGTTGGCGACGCGCTCGGGCATGATGAAGGCGACGTTCGACGACAGCTTGCCGATCGCCTGCAGGAAGGCCGGGAAGGGCGCCTTGAGGCGGACGACGATCGTGCGGTCGTCGCTCGCGCGCATCTCGTCGATTGCGGCGGCCCAGGTCTGGCCGAAGCTGTCGCGCTTGCTCCAACGGTTCAGCGAGGCGATGCAGTCGCGCGCGCGCACCGGTTCGCCGTCGTGGAACTTGAGGCCCTCGCGCAGCCGGATCGTCCAGGTCTTGCCGTCGGAGGAGACGTCCGCGCCCTCAGCCATCTGCGGCTTGATGGTGAAATTGGCGCCGGTGGCGAACAGCGTGTCGTAGATCAGATAGCCGTGGTTGCGCGTCTCGTAGTTGGTCGTCCAGATCGGATCGATGCTGCCGGGGTCGCCGGTCGGCACGTAACGCAGCACGCGCGCGTTGGCGGGCTGGGCGAGCGCGGGCGCGTGTCCGGCCGCCGCCATCGCGGCGATGGCGGAAGTCGTTTGCAGGAATCGGCGGCGGTTCATGGGCGGGCGATTCATCGGCGGTTCCTCCATGGTCGGTCTTGGTCGGCGAAGCGCGGGCCGCGCATGTCCACGAATCCCGCAGATTTGCTCGATCTAATCGATTAGCTAATCGTTTCAGAAGTAGCCGCGACGGGCAAGCGCAAAATGCGCCGCCGCCCCCTGTACGCGCCGCGCCGATCGGGCATGATGCGGCAGCCATGAATCTGGAATCCGCGATCGACCTCGCCTTCGCGCCGGCAGCGGAGGCCGTGTCCGCCGGCCGCATCCCGGCCGCCGTCCTCGGTGTCGTGACGGCCGACGGGCGCGGTGCCGTGCGCTGGACCGGCAATGCGACGCTGGTGCCGTCCGCCGTGCCGGTGGGGCGGGAAACGGTTTTCGATCTTGCCAGCCTCACCAAGGTGATCTTCACGACCACCGAGATCCTGCGCCTGGTCGAGGAACGGCGCATCGGCCTCGACGATCCGATCGCGCGCGCAATTCCCGATCTCCGGCAGTACGATGTCGCGGGCGCCGTCGAGCGCAAGCTCACCTTCCGCCAGTGCCTGGCGCACTGGACCCACCTGCCGGCGGTCGAGCCGATATACACCTATGGCGGCGATCCCGAACGGCTCAAGGCGTTTGTGCTGCAGCGCGCGTGGACGGCGGGCCCGCCGGTGTACTCCGACATCAATTTCATCCTGCTCGGCATCGCGATCGAGCGGCTGCGCGGCCACGGCTTGCGACAGCGCAAGCTGCCGGCCGGCCTGAGCTTCACGCCGGCCCCCGAGGCGTGCGCCGCGACCGAGGCGTGCACCTGGCGCGGCCGGGTGATGCGCGGTGAAGTCCACGACGAGAACGCCTTTGCGCTCGGCGGCACGGCGGGCCATGCCGGCCTGTTCGGGACGATCGACGGCGTGCTGGGCTTTGCCTTCGACCTGTTCGCCGGCCGGGCGCTGCGGCCCGAAAGCGTCGCGGCGATCCGCACCCGCGTCCATGCCAACCGCACGGTCGGCTGGGAGATCGCCCACGAGCAATGGTCGGGCGGTACACGGTGTTCGGCCGAGACGATCGGACACACCGGCTTCACCGGCACCGGGCTGTGGATCGACTTCGTTCGCGGCTACGCGTGGTCGCTGCTGACCAATCGCGTCCATCCCTCGCGGCATGTCGACTCCGGGATCGTGGCGCTGCGCCGCGAAGTCGGCGACCGCCTGGCCGGCGCGATGACGGGTTGAATTCAAATCGGGCCGCCCGACGGCGGCCGACAACGACAGGGGAAAAGACGATGCCGAGTTATGCCTGGATCAGCCGCCTCAAGCCGGGCGCGGGCGAGCTTTACGACACGACGCACCGGACCGTGCCGCCGCCGGTGGAAGCAGCGATCCGCGCCGCCGGGATCACGCGCTACGCGATCTTCCGCAACGACCTGACGCTGATCGGCGTGTTCGACACCGAGGATATCCGGCGCACGCTGCACGCGCTTCTCGCAGATCCGACGCTGCAGGCCTGGCGCGCGGAAATCGACACGCTGCTCGACCACGCGAACGACCCCAAGACCGGCTTTCGGCCGATGGTGCCGACGGTGTGGGAACTCGAGGCGGACACTGGCGCGGGCCGCCGCCACGCACCGACGCCGGCGCCCGCGGTCGGCCCCCAGCTGCGACCGCTGCCGACGCGGCCGATCAGCGGCTTCGACGACCTGCGCGGCAAGTCGGTGCTGGTCACCGGCGCCAGCACCGGCATCGGCGCCGCCGTCGCGCAGGCCTTCGGCGCGTGCGGCGCCCGCGTCGTCGTTCACTTCAACCGCAGCGCCGACGAGGCCGCGCAGGTCGTCGAAGCCGTACGCAGCGCGGGCGGCGAGGCCATGGCGATGCAGGCCGACGTCACCGACCCCGCGGTGCCGGCGCGCATGATCGAGGCGACGGTGCGCGCCTTCGGCGGCCTCGACGTGCT
>JAEUKZ010000456.1 GCA_016793045.1 Alphaproteobacteria bacterium | reverse complement strand
TCGATCAGCGCGTCGCGGATGTGCGACGCCAGACGCTCGGTATCCTCGACCAGCAGGATCCGCAAGGCCGCCCCTCGTTCAAGGCCGTCGCCCCGGCTGCGCGAGCTGCGCGCCGACGGCCCCGGCAGCCTGCCATTGCCGCGGGCGGTTCGTAAAGCAGCCTGGCCGCAAAGATGCTGTCGGGGCCGCGGCGGTTGCGGTACCTTGCGGTGAGTGGGACCAAGACCAACGAAGCGAGGGCCGGCGGTGCCGCGCCCAAGACAGGGAGATGTCCGATGGCGACGGCCGCGCGAGGCGTTGCCGCTCGCCTGAAGCCACAGCGAACCGTCACGAAGTCGGAGGAGCGATTCGTCATCTTCGCCTCTTCGCTCGGCACCGTGTTCGAGTGGTACGACTTCTACCTCTACGCGACCCTCGCGCCGTTCTTCGCGGCGCTGTTCTTTCCGCCCGGCAACGCCACCGCCGCCCTGCTCTCCGCCTTCGCGACCTACGCCGCCGGATTCCTGGTGCGCCCTTTCGGCGCGGTCGTGTTCGGCCGCATCGGCGATCTCGTCGGGCGCAAGTACACGTTCCTCGTCACCATCGTCGTCATGGGGACGTCGACGGCGCTGGTGGGGTTCCTTCCGACCTATCAGAGCATCGGCTTCGCGGCGCCGATCCTGCTGGTGAGCCTCCGGCTGCTGCAGGGGCTCGCGCTCGGCGGCGAGTATGGCGGAGCCGCCGTCTACGTCGCCGAGCACGCGCAGCATGGCCGCCGCGGCCTGGCCACGAGCTGGATCCAGACCACGGCGACGCTCGGCTTCTTCATGTCGCTGGTCGTCATCGGCGTCTGCCGGGTGACGATGGACCAGCAGGCCTTCTCGTCCTGGGGCTGGCGCATCCCGTTCATCGTCTCGATCGTGCTGCTCGTCTTCTCGATCTGGATCCGCATCCGGCTCAACGAATCGCCGGTGTTCCAGCAGATGCGCGCCGAAGGGAAGGGGTCGAAAGCGCCGCTGATCGACAGCTTCTTCCGCTATCCCAACAACAAGATGGTGCTGCTGGCGCTGCTCGGCGCGACCGCGGGCCAGGGCGTGATCTGGTACACGGGGCAGTTCTACGCGCTGTTCTTCCTCACCATCTCGCTCCGCCTCGACGACCTGATCGCGTACATGCTGATCGCCTGCGCGCTGCTCATCGGCACGCCGTTCTTCGTCTTCTTCGGCTGGCTGTCGGACCGCATCGGGCGCCTCAAGATCATCATGGCGGGCTGCGCCATCGCCGCGCTCACCTATCTTCCGCTGTTCCAGGCGCTCACCCACTACGTCAACCCGGCACTCGAGCGCTTCCAGGCCGCGACGCCGATCACGGTCGCGGCGTCGGACTGCAACGTCCACATCTTCGTGCTGCCGAGCACGGAATTCAGCGAATGCGACCGCGCCAAGGACTTCCTCACCAAGTCGGGACTGTCGTTCGTCTCGCTGCCGGGGCGGCCCGGCCAGAGCGTCGTCACGCGGATCGGCGACGTCGAGATCGCGCGCTGGAACGAGGCGCGCTACAGGGAGGTGCTGCGCGCGGCGGGCTATCCGTCGTCGGCCGACCCGGCGCAGATCAACTACGGCATGACGCTGGTCGTGCTCTCGATCATGATGATCTACGTGACGATGGTGTACGGGCCGATCGCGGCCTTCCTCGTCGAGCTTTTTCCGACCCGCATCCGCTACACCTCGATGTCGCTGCCCTACCACATCGGCAACGGCTGGTTCGGCGGCATGCTGCCGCTGCTGGCGACGGCGATGGTGGCATCCGCCGGCAACATCTATGCCGGGCTGTGGTACCCGATCTCGGTCGCCGCGATGACCCTCGCGATCGGCCTCGCGTTCCTGCGCGAGACCAAGGACGTGCGGATCGATCGCAACGATTGACGCGGGCCGGCCGACGTTGCGCGGGCGCCGGCAAAGGGGGAAAGTCGGGGATTGGTCGGATGCTTGGGGCGCCGTTGCGACGGCGCCGGAGTGTCTCGGCATGGTCAGCACGCAACGCATTCGCGGCCTCGCGACGTTCTGCCTGGCGCGCAGCTGCATCTTCGCCGGCCTTGCGATCGCGATGACGATGGCCGGGCTCAGCGCGTGGCCGGTCCTCGCCTTCCAGTGCGGCGCGGTGGCCGCAAGCACGCTCGCCGCGATCTTCTTCGTCCAGGGCCTCCGGGCCGGCCGGCGCGACCTCAGCTACAGCGAGGTCTGGCTGCTGCTCCAGCGCGACCGGCCGCTGCTCGACGAGGCCGCGCGCGATCGGGTCCGCGCCGTCCTGCGCGACCTCAACCTGCGCTGCGCGGTATGGACGGGATGGGTTGCCATGATGTTCTGGGCGATCGCGGTGCTGCTGAGCATTGCCATGCCGCTTCCGGGCGCACCGGCCGCAGTCCCGGCTTGACGGCGGCGGCGGGTGCCGGCGCGGCGGCGAAACACGTTGACTTGCCACCGGAAACCCGGTATCTCGCCCCCCTTCGCACGAACGGGACCGCCATGAAAGTCGTCAATTCTCTCAAATCGGCCAAGAAGCGCGACAAGAACTGCCGGGTCGTGCGGCGCAAGGGCCGGGTGTTCGTCATCAACAAGACGAACCCGCGGTTCAAGGCCCGTCAGGGCTGATCCGCCGGCCAGCCGGACCCCGGAGGGTGCGGTCATGGCCGATGTGCTCTACTTCGAAGACCTGACGCCCGGCCGCCAGTTCCGCAGCGGGTCCCGCCTGCTCGATGCCGAGCAGATCAAGGCGTTTGCGCGCGACTACGATCCGCAGCCGTTCCATACCGACGAGATCGCCGCCGCGGCGACCTTCTTCAGGGGCCTCGCGGCCAGCGGCTGGCACACCACGGCGATCATGATGCGCTTGATCGTCGACGGCGAGTTCCGGCCGGCGGGCGGCGTGATCGGCGCCGGCGTCGACGAGCTGCGCTGGCCGCGGCCGGTGCGTCCCGGCGACACGCTGAGCGTGGTGAGCGAAGTCGTCGAATCGCGCGTCTCGAAGTCGCGGCCCGAGCAGGGCATCGTGCGGGTACGCCACACCACGGTGAACCAGAACGGCGAGGCCGTGCTGGAGATCATCGGCAACCACGTCGTGCCGCGTCGCCCGGCCTGAGCCCGATTCTCGCCGGGCGGACGCCATGCTAGGGTTCGCGCCATGAAGATGCCTGCCCCCGACGAAGCGGTGCTGTCGCGCCGCATGCAGATCGTCGCCGACCTGCGCCGGATCGTGCCGGGCGAAGGCGTGATCGACGCGGAGGAGGAGCGCCGCGCCTACGAGTGCGACGCGCTCTCCGCCTATCGCCAGCTGCCGATGGTGGTCGTGCTGCCGTCGACGACGGCGCAGGTTGCCGCCGTGCTGCGCTATTGCCACGAGAACCGCGTGCGGGTGGTGCCGCGCGGCGCCGGCACCTCGCTGTCCGGCGGTGCGCTGCCGCTCGCGGACGGCGTGCTGCTCGGCATGGGCAAGTTCAACCGGATCCTCGACGTCGACGTCGCCAACCGCTGTGTCGTTGCGCAGCCGGGCGTCACCAATCTCGGCATCACCAACGCCGTCCAGCATCTCGGCTACTACTACGCGCCCGATCCGTCGAGCCAGATCGCCTGCACGATCGGCGGCAACGTCGCCGAGAATTCGGGCGGGGTGCACTGCCTCAAGTACGGCCTCACCACCAACAACGTGCTCGGCGTCGAGTTCGTGACGATGGAAGGCGAGGTCCTGCGCCTCGGCGGCAAGCATCTCGATGCCGGCGGCTACGACATGCTGGGCATCGTCGTCGGCTCCGAAGGGCTGCTCGGCGTCGTCACCGAGGTCACGGTGCGCATCCTGCGCAAGCCCGAGACCGCGCGCGCGGTGCTGATCGGCTTCCCGAGCTCGGAAGCCGGCGGCGAATGCGTCGCCGCGGTGATCGGCGCCGGCATCATTCCCGGCGGCATGGAGATGATGGACCGGCCGGCGATCCATGCCGCCGAGGCGTTCGCCAAGGCGGGCTATCCGCTCGACGTCGAGGCGCTGCTGATCGTCGAGCTCGACGGGCCGGCTGGCGAGGTCGACGAGCTGATCCAGGCGGTGGAGGGCATCGCGCGCCAGCACGGCGCCACCCATGTCCGCATCAGCGCAAGCGAGGAGGAGCGTCTGCTGTTCTGGGCCGGCCGCAAGTCGGCCTTCCCGGCGATCGGGCGCATCTCGCCCGACTATCTCTGCATGGACGGCACGATCCCGCGCGGCCGGCTGTCCGAGGTGCTGCGGCGGATCACCCAGCTCTCGGCCGAGCACCGCCTGCGCGTCGCCAACGTGTTCCATGCCGGCGACGGCAATCTCCATCCACTGATCATGTTCGACGCCAACGACCCCGACGAGCTGACCCGCGCCGAAGCCTTCGGCGCCGACATACTGCGCACCTGCGTCGAGGTCGGCGGCGTGCTCACCGGCGAGCACGGCGTGGGGATCGAGAAGCGCGACCTGATGGACACGATGTTCGACGACACCGACCTGGCGCTGCAGCTGCGGCTCAAGTGCGCTTTCGATGCCGAGGGCCTGCTCAACCCGGGCAAGGTGTTCCCGGTGCTGCATCGCTGCGCCGAACTCGGGCGGGTGATCGTACGCGGCGGCAAGCTGCGCTTCGCCGACCTGCCGCGGTTCTGATGCGATGGAGACGATCCGACCCGCGAGCGTTGCCGATCTCGCCGCCGCAATCGCATCGGCGCAGGGCGCGGGCACGACGCTCGCGCTCACCGGCGGCGGCAGCAAGCGCGCGCTCGGCCGCCCCGTCGACGCCGCCGCGACGCTCGACCTTTCGGCCTTCAGCGGCATCGTCGACTACCAGCCGAGCGAGCTCGTGCTGACCGCGCGCGCGGCGACGCCGATGGCGGAGATCGCCGACGCGCTCGCCGGCGCGCACCAGATCCTCGCCTTCGAGCCGCCCGATCTCGGCCGCCTCTATGGCCGCAAGCCGGGCGGCGGCACGCTCGGCGGCGCGCTCGCGGCCAATCTCGCCGGGCCGCGCCGCGTCAAGTCCGGCGCCGCGCGCGACCACTTCCTCGGCTTTTCCGGAGTCAGCGGCCGCGGCGAGATCTTCAAGGGCGGCGCCAAGGTGGTGAAGAACGTCACCGGCTACGACCTGCCCAAGCTGATGGCCGGCTCGTTCGGCACCCTCGCGGCGTTCGACACGGTGACGGTCAAGGTGATGCCGGCGCCGGCCGAGGTGCTGACCATCCTGATCGGCGGCAACGACGCGCACGCGGCGATCCGCCATCTCGCCTGGGCGCTCAACAGTCCGTGCGAAGTTTCAGGCGCCGCCTATCTTCCCGCCGAACTGACCTGCCATTCGTCGGTGCATCTCGTGCGCGGCTGCGGCACCGGGGTGGCGGCGATCCGCCTCGAGGGCACGGCGAACTCGGTGGCGGCGCGCGCCCGCGCACTGGCCACCGATTCGAGCCTGTGGCGCTACGAGCTGCCGAGCGAGCTTTCGCGCACGCTGTGGGCGGAGATCCGCGACGTCGTCGACATCCTGCCCTATCCGGCATCGGCGGTCTGGCGCGTTTCGGTGCCGCCGACCGCCGGGCCGGACGTCGTCGACGCCGCGCGCGCGGCGGCCGCGAGCGCGCAGGACGTCGCCGCCTACTACGACTGGGGCGGCGGCCTGGTCTGGCTGGCAACCGCGCCGGGGGGCGATTCCGGCGCGGCTGCGATCCGGGCGGCGGTGGCGCGCTGCGGCGGCCATGCGACGCTGGTCCGCGCGCCCGATGCCGTGCGCGCGCTCGTTCCGGTATTCGAGCCGCTGGCGGGGCCGCTCGCCGCGCTCGCCGCGCGGGTGAAGGCGGCGTTCGACCCGGCGCGCATTCTCAATCGCGGGCGCATGGTCGCGGAGCCCGGGCCGTGAACCTCGCGGCGCGGCTCGGCCTCACGCCGGCCAATCTGCGCCTCGTGATCGGCGCGATCGTCTCGCTGATTTGGCTCGGCTTCCTCTTCTGGTACGTGACGTCGCAGGTCGGCTTCGGCAATCTCGTCCAGTTCCAGCCCAACGAGATCGGGGCCTTCCTCGGCGGCGCCTTCGCGCCGCCGGCGGCGATGTGGTTCGCGATCGGCTTTTTCCATCAATGGGGCCGCATCGCCGATGCTGCGAAGATGATGGATGCGCAGGCGCAGGCGATCGCAAGGATGTCGGCCGACCTCGCGAAGCAGGGCGCCGCGATCGCCAATCACGACGTCCAGGTCAACCGCGACACGTTCATGCGGCTGGCCGAGGTCTATCTCGGCGAACTCAACGCGCTCGCCGCCGAGATGATCGCGCGCTTTGACCCGACGATGGGCGAGGCGGCGTGGAACCGCTATTCGATGGGCGACCGGCAGGCGATGTTCCGCGACGCGATCGAGCGCATCCGCGAGTACAAGGATGCGTTCGTCGGCGCCGAGGACGGCGGGGCGCGGCGCATCGACGTCGTCAACCGCTATCTCTGGATCGCCGAGCAGCTCATCCACGGCGCCTATCGCTGCGACGAGGACACCGGGCGCTATTTCGAATTCAGCCCGATCGGCACGCTCTACGCGGCGTTGTGCCACCTCATGCGGCGCGAGGGCCGGTTCCGGCACCGCGCCGCGATCACGAATCTCGACGACCTCAGCTGGTAGATCCATGCAGACCCGCTTCACCGCGGCGCAACGCGCCGATCCCGACATCGCCGACGCCGAGAAGATCCTGCGCACCTGCGTGCACTGCGGCTTCTGCACCGCGACCTGCCCGACCTACGTGCTGCTCGGCGACGAACTCGATTCGCCGCGCGGGCGCATCTACCTGATCAAGTCGATGCTCGAGGAGGAACGGGCGGCCGACGCGCGCACGGTCAAGCACATCGACCGCTGCCTGTCCTGCCTGTCGTGCATGACGACCTGCCCGTCCGGCGTCCACTACATGCACCTCGTCGACCACGCGCGCGCGCATATCGAGGAGACGTTCGAGCGGCCGGCCGCGGACCGCGCGCTGCGCCGCCTGCTCGCCTGGCTTCTGCCGCGGCCCGAACGCTTCCGCCTGGCGCTGGTCGGCGCGCGTCTGGCACGGCCGCTGCGACACGCGCTGCCGCGCACGGGATTGCTCGGCCGGCTGCGCGCGATGCTCGAGCTTGCGCCGCCGTCGCTGCCCGGCCGCTCGCCGCTCGACCGGCCGCAGGTCTTCCCGGCCGAAGGTCCCGTGCGCAAGCGCGTGGCGCTGCTCGCCGGCTGCGCGCAACAGGTGATCGCGCCGCAAATCAACGAAGCGACGATCCGGCTGCTCACGCGCCACGGGTGCGATGTCGCGGTCGCGCCGCAAGCGGGCTGCTGCGGCGCGCTCACCCATCACATGGGCATCGAGGCGCCGTCGCGCGCGATGGCGCAGGCGAACATCGCGGCGTGGTCGGCGCTGTGGGGCGGGCGGGGACCCGACGCGGTGGTGATCAACGCGTCGGGATGCGGCACGACGGTCAAGGACTACGGCCACATGTTCCGCAACGATCCGCAATGGGCGGCGCGCGCCGCGACGATCTCCGGCCTCACGCGCGACATCAGCGAACTGATGGCGGAACTCGGCCTCGCGCCGCCGACCGGCGACGGTGCGGGGCTCGTTGTCGCCTATCACTCGGCCTGTTCGCTCCAGCACGGCCAGAGGGTCACCCGCGCGCCGAAGGAGCTGCTCGCCGCGGCCGGCTTCGCGGTGCGCGACGTGCCGGAAGGCCATCTCTGCTGCGGGTCCGCCGGCACCTACAACCTGCTGCAGCCCGAACTCGCCGGCCAGCTGCGCGACCGCAAGGTCGCGGCGATCGAATCCGTGGCGCCGCAGGCGATCGCCGCCGGCAATGTCGGCTGCATGACCCAGATTGCCGGCGGCACCGGCATCCCGGTGATCCACACGGCGGA
>JAEUKZ010000435.1 GCA_016793045.1 Alphaproteobacteria bacterium | reverse complement strand
CGAGCGAGGACGGATCGACCGACGCGGACGCGCTGGCGCTGCGGGCGGTCGCGTTCCAGGCATGGGTCGAGCACATGCCGGTGCGCGGGCTGCTCGTGCCCGGCAGCGCGGCGCTGCAGATCTACCGCGCGGTGGAAATCGGCGACCTCGCGCGCATCGCGCTGCTCGACACGCGACAGTTCCGTGCCGACCAGACTCTCTGCCCCGTGACCGACCGCGCCTTCGGCTTCGGCCTCTACCGCGCCGCCTGCGAAGGCAGCGCGGACGAGCGGCGCACGGTGCTCGGCGCCGAACAGGAACGCTGGCTCGCGGCGCGGCTCGCGGCGCCGGGGGTGCGCTGGAACGTCATCGGCTCGACCGTGCTGGTGGGCGGGCTCGCGCTGCGCCATGGCGGGCAGACGGCGCGCTACATCGCCTCGTGGGACAGCTACCCCGCGGCGCGCCGCCGGCTGCTCGACGCGGCGCGCGCCGGTGCCGCCGATCCGGTGTTCATCAGCGGCGACCTGCACTCGTTCTGGACCAACGCGGTGAAGGCCGATCTCGCCGACCCGGGCGGGCCGACCGTCGCGCCGGAATTCCTCGGCGGCTCGATCAGCTCCGGCTGGCCGGCGCCGCTCGACCAGCCGGTGCGCGCCGCGCTCGCCGACAACCCGCAGGTGCGGTTCTACGAATCGCAGGTCAACGGCTACGCGCTGTGCACGCTGACGGCCGAGGCGTGGCGCACCGACTATCGCGCGGTGTTCGACATCAACGCGCCGGATTCGCTGTCGCGCACGCTCGCGTCGTTCGTGGTCGAGCGCGGCAACCCGGAGCCGCGGCGGGTGTAAAGCGCGGTCAGATCGTGATGTTCGGCATGCCAGGAGGCGGGCCGCCGAAGCCGCCGCCGCCGGCCGGGGCCGCGGCTTCCTGCTGCTGGCGCATCAGCATCTGGGCGAAGTCGATGGGGTTGATCATCAGCGGCGGGAAGCCGCCGTCGCGCGTCACGTCGGCGACGATCGCGCGCGCGAAGGGGAAGAGCAGGCGCGGGCATTCGACCAGCAGCACCGCCTGAAGCTGGTCCTGCGAGAAGCCGCGGATCTGGAACAGCCCGGCATAGGTCAGCTCGACGACGAAGACCGTCTCCGTGCCGCGCGCCGCGCGGGCGTTGATCTGCACCTGTGCCTCATAGGCGTCGCCGCCGAGCGCGCGTGCGCCGACATCGACGTTGATCTGCACCTGCGGCTGCTGCGGGCCGGATTGCAGCGACTGCGGCGCGCCCGGGTTCTCGAAGGACAGGTCCTTCACGTACTGCGCCAGGATGCCGAGCTGCGGCTGCGCATCGCCGCCGATGGGCGGCGTGAAGGACGGGCCGGACGCGAAGGGATCGCTCATGGAGAAGGCTTTCCGCTGGAATTCAGGGGGCAGGCCGGACCGGCCTGCAAGGGCGGCGTCGCATAACACGGGCCCGGGCGGAGGGCAACGCCGCGCGGCGGGCCCGGGGTGCGCTCAGAGCGGCAGTTCGCGCTGCAGGCGCACCAGCGTGCCGTTGGTGACCGTCTGGCCGGTCAGGCCCTTGATGAAGCCCCAGTGGGTGACGACCGCGACATGCTCGAAGTCCGGCACCCGCGCCATGCGGCTGCGGAACGCGGCGCAGCGCTCCAGCACCGCCTCCTCGGTTTCGGGCGTGCCGAGGTTGACGTGGTCGTGCCACCACGGATGGTCGAGGTGGTCGAAGCGCAGCCGCGGAAACCGCGCGCCGAGCGCGGCCGGCGCGGTGCCGATGTCGCAGGCGAAGGCCGCGCGCTCGCGCACGATCGGATCGATCTCGATCGCGAGCCCGAGCATGTCGGCGATGATCTCCGCGGTCTGGATCGCGCGCGTATAGGGGCTGGCGATGAGCCGGCGGATCTGCTGCGAGGCGAGCGCCGCGGCCGCCTCGGCGGCCTGGGTCCGGCCGATCTCGGTCAGTTGCGGGTCCGGGATACCGGGGTCGACCCGCGTCACCGAATAGACCGCGTTGAATTCCGATTGGCCGTGGCGGACGAGAATCATTTGCGATCAATGCCTTGGGCAGTTTGAACCGAGGTCGCAACGAAACCGCCGCCTTGCTGCGGGCGGCGTCGCTTCCTATGTAGGTACTTGGCGTTCCCTAGCACAGGGCGGCGGTCGCGCGCGAGCGGGCTGGACCCCTGGGCGACGGGACTGTAGCTTGGCCGGCGCCGCGATCGGCGCGGTTTCCGGCGATTTTCCCACGAGCGAACGGAACGGCAATGGACAGCTTCGGCGGCTACGAAATTCTGTTCCTGGCGCTGGTCGCCGGGTTCCTGGTCCTGCGCCTGCGCAGCGTCCTCGGCCAGAAGACCGGCAACGAGGATCCCTCGCGCTGGCGCTCGACGCGCGCGCAGCCGGCGCCCGGCAAGCTGCCCGACAATGTGACGCCGCTGCCCGGCCGCCCGGCTCCGCTCGACCTGCCGCCGGGCGCCCCGCCGCCGCTGCCCGGCACGGCCGACGCCGCCGCGCCGGCGAACGCGCTCGACGCCGGCATCGCACAGATCCGCGCCGCCGACCCGAGCTTCGATCCGCGCGGCTTCGTCGCCGGCGCGAAGTCCGCCTTCGAGATGATCGTGCAGGCCTTCGCCCAGGGCGACACGGCAACCCTGCGGCCGCTGCTGTCGGACGACGTCTACGAGAATTTCGCCGGCGCGATCCGCGAGCGCCAGCGCCTGCGCCACACGCTCGAGACGACGCTGGTCGCCATGCGCTCGGCGGAGATCGTCGAGGCGCGCATGAACGGCCGCACCGCCGAGGTCTCGGTCAAGTTCGTGTCCGAGCAGGCGAACGTCACGCGCGACGAAAGCGGCCAGGTGCTCGACGGCGCCCCCAATGCCGTCGCGACCGTCACCGACATCTGGACCTTTGCGCGCAACACCCGCGCGAGCGACCCCAACTGGGCGCTGGTCGGAACCACGGCCCAGACCTGAGCGATGCGGCGCACGCCGCCGCAGCGCCGGCTGCTGCGCGCCGCTGCCGCCGTTCTGCTGCTGTCGCTGACGGGCTGCCCGCCGCCCGCCCCCGAACAGGATCGCCTGCAGCTCGCGCCGGCTGAATTCGCAGCACTGCCGGGCTGGCGCGAGGACCGCCTCGACGACGCGCTCGCCGCGCTGCGGCGGTCATGCGCCCGGCTGGCGGCGCTGGCGCCGGACGCGGCGGTCGGTCCGCAGGCGCTTGGCGCGCGCGCCGGCGACTGGCGCCCGGCCTGCACCGCGGCCGACGCGCCGAACGCCGATGCGCGCGCAGTGTTCGAAGCGCATTTCGTGCCCTTCGCGGCGGCGGGCAAGGACGGCGCGGAGGGCACCTATACCGGCTACTACGAGCCCGAGATCGCGGTCGACGCGGCGCGCAGCGAGCGCTTCGCGACGCCGATCCTCGCCCGCCCGCCGGAACTGGTGACCGTCGATCTGGGCCAGTTCCGCGAGGAGTGGCGCAACCGCACCGTCTCCGGCCACGTCGTCGACGGCCACCTGCGGCCCTATCACACGCGCGCGCAGATCGTCGCCGGCGCGCTCGCCGGTCGCGGGCTCGAACTCGCCTGGGCGGGCGATCCGGTCGACGTGTTCTTCCTCCATATCCAGGGCTCGGGCGTGCTGCGCTTCCCCGACGGCCGCCAGCAGCGCGTCGCCTTCGACGGCCAGAACGGCTACGCCTACACCGCGATCGGCGCCGAACTGGTGCGCGACGGCGCGATGGCGCTCGCCGACGTGTCGATGCAGTCGATCCGCGCCTGGCTTGCCGCGCATCCCGCCGAAGCGCCGGCGCTGATGGACCGCAACCGCTCCTACATCTTCTTCAAGACCGTGCCCGACGGCCCGTGGGGTGCGGCGAACGTGATCCTCACCCCCGAACGCAGCCTCGCGGTCGACACCGCGTTCATCGCCTACGGCCTGCCGGTGTTCCTCGACATCGACGACCCGCGCAGCGCAGGCGCGCGCCTGCAGCGGCTGATGGTGGCGCAGGACCGCGGCGGCGCCATCCGGGGGCCGGTGCGCGGCGACTTCTTCTGGGGCACTGGTGCCGCCGCCGGCGAGGCCGCCGGCCTGATGCGCTCGCGCGGGCGGAGCTGGCTCCTGCTCCCCAGGCCGCTTGCCGAACGGCGCGCGGGCTAGCGCGCCGCCCGCAGGAGCGCGCGCAGCCGCAACATCGCGACGATGCCGAAGGCGGGCCCGAGCGCCAGTCCGGCCAGCACCAGGGGCCAGCCGATCCGCGCGGCGATCACCGGCGTCGCCTGCACCGTCGCGAAGGTGAGCGCGAAGCCGAGCGCGGTCTGGAAGGTCATCAGGCTGCCCGCCTGGTCCGGCGGCGCGGCGTCCGCGACGAGCGCAGAGAATTGCGCCGAATCGGGCACGATGGCGATCCCCCACACGACGACGATCGCGAAGGTCAGCGACGCCGGCCCGCCGAAGGTCGCAGCAGTGGCCAGGGCCGCGGCGCCGCTCAACGCCATCGCGAGGATGGCGACGTTCGCCTTGCCGATGCGGTCGGCGATCAGGCCGGCGACGGCGCAGGCGAGGCCGCCCGCGCCGATGGCGACGAAGGCGGTGAGCTTCGCCAGCCGCTCCGCGTCGGGCGCCGCCAGCGTGGCGCCGTAGGATGCGGCGGTCGCCGCCGCGATCCAGGCCCACATCGCATAGAGTTCCCACATGTGGCCGAGATAGCCCGCGTAGGCGAGGCGGACGCGCCGGTTCGTCCACGCCGCCGCGATCGCGCGGGGATCGAAGCGGAGCGCGCGGCCGTGATGCGGACCGATCGATACGGCGAGACACAGCAGGCCCGCGAGGATCGCCGCGAGCGAACCGGCCGCGACCGTCATGCGCCAGTCGGCCCCGCCCGCCAGCGCGATCAGGTGCGGCGAGGCCGAACCGAGCGTGAGCGCGCCGACCAGCGCGCCGACCAGAAAGCCGCGATCCTTCTGCCCCCAGCCGACGGCGATCTTCATGCCGACCGGATAGACGCCGGCGAGCAGGGCGCCGGTCGCAACGCGCGCGGCGATGGCGGCGGCACCGCCCGGCTCGGCCGCGAGCAGCACCGCGTTGGCGATGCCGGCGCCGACGGCGGACGCGGCGAAGACGCGGCGCGGGTCGAAACGGTCCGCCAGCCCGAGCACCGCGGAGGCGAGCGCGCCGACCACGAAGCCCGCCTGCACGCCGCTCGACAGCGCGGCCTGGCGCAGCGGCGACAGCGTCGCTTCGCGCAGCATCTCCGGCAGCACCGCCGCGGACACGAACCACAGGCTCATCGCCGCGACCTCGGCGACCAGCAGCAGCGACACCGAGCGGAGTTTTGGATTCGAGAGCATGAAGGGGCCGCAGGCGGTCATCGACGATGGCGGGCATCGGGTCCCGCCGGCCGGCGACGGCGACCCGGGTCCGGGCCAGGGTCAGTCTAGCCCGAGCGCGCACCGGATTGCGGGGAACTGCTGCCGGACCCGCCCCGGCGCCGCTCGCCGCGGCGCGGGCCCGTGACCCGGACCGCGCGCGGGCGTTCGATCAGGGCTGGCGGTCGTCGTCGCGCCACGCGACGGGCGGATTCGCTTCGCCGCTGACCCAGTTCAGCACGTCGACGCGGCGTCGCCACTGCCAGGCGTGGCGCAGGCGGCTGTCGCAGGGATAGATCGCGACCAGCACGCGGTCGACCGCGTCGCCGTCCTCCGACAGCGGCAGCATCAGGCGCAGGAAGCCGAGGCCGAAGCTGCGCAGCAGCCGCATCGGCGCGTCATAGACCGGCGCGGCGCCCGCCGTCACCCGCCGGTAGCCCTCGAGGACGCGCGCGCGCAGCGCCGGCGTGTACAGCGCATCGACATAGCGACCGGCCAGCGGGCCGCCGTAGAGGTCCTCGAGCGCGCTGCCGGCAAGCCGGTAGCGGACACGAAACGGCGTCTCGATCTCGGCGACGCCGAGATTGGCGAGGCAATATGGCACCGCGATGGGATCGAAGGCCGCGCGCAGCGGCACGCCGCAGCCTGCGACGGGCAGGCCGGCCCAATAGGCATGCAGGCGCTGCAGCCGGTCATGCGCAATTCTCGGCGGGCCGGCCGGGCGCTCGGCGGAACTTGGGATCGACAGGTCCATCGCGGGCTCGTCATTGCCGGCCCGGCGGGCCGGCGGTGCATCGGAACGGGGTCGGTGAGCGTTGGATCCCGCGCAGGACGGCGCGGCAGGGAGGCTGGCCGGGCGATCATGATGAACCGCCGCCGGCGCGGGTGCGATCTCGCTGTGACAAGCGTGCGCCGGCGCGGGCGGCGATTCCGTCAGGCGGTCATCGCCGAACCGGCCCTTGCGAGGCGGCGGCGCAGGCGCCATTGTAGCCGCCGTTCGCGGAGGACATCGCCGTTGGCCGAAACTGGTAAGCGCCCGCGCGTCGGGCTGTTCGTGACGTGTCTTGTGGATATCTTCCGGCCGACGGTCGGGCTCGCTGCGGTCAAGCTGCTGGAGGAGGCGGGATGCACCGTCGACGTGCCGGCCGGCCAGACCTGCTGCGGCCAGCCGGCCTACAACTCCGGTGATTCGCGCGACGCCCGCGACATCGCGCGGCGCACCATTGCGCTGCTGGAACCCTATGACTACGTCGTCGTGCCGTCGGGGTCGTGCGGCGGCATGATCAAGGAACATTACGCGGAGCTGCTGGCGGACGAGCCCGAATGGGCGCATCGCGCCAAGGCGCTCGCCGCGCGCACCTACGAACTGATCTCGTTCCTCCACGACGTGCGCGGCCTGCGCAAGGTGGCGGCGCGCTACGACGGTACGATTACCTATCACGACTCCTGCTCGGGGCTGCGCGAGCTCGGCGTCAAGGGCCAGCCGCGCGCGCTGCTGCGCACCGTCGCCGGCGCCAGGCTCGTCGAGCTGCCCAGCGCCGAGACGTGCTGCGGCTTCGGCGGCACGTTCTGCGTCAAGTATCCCGAGATCTCGGACAAGATGGTCGGCGAGAAGACCGCCGACATCGTCGCGACGGGGGCGGATACGCTCGCCGCCGGCGACATGGGCTGCCTGATGAACATGCAGGGCAAGCTCAAGCGCGACGGCCAGCCCGTCGCGGTGCGCCACGTCGCCGAAATCCTCGCCGGCGTCGACGGCCCGCCGATCGGCGAGGC
>JAEUKZ010000385.1 GCA_016793045.1 Alphaproteobacteria bacterium | reverse complement strand
GGCGGCGATCGACGGGAGCGGTCAGGCCCGGCTGATGGAGCGTCTTGCCGCAAGGGAACCGCGCGACGAGGGCGGCATGCTCCCGTCGCTGCTGGCGACCCACCCGCCGCCGGCGGCGCGCGCGGCGCAAGCGCGCGCCAGCGACTGGCCGTCGACCCCGGCGCTCAGCGCCGCGCAATGGCAGGCGCTGCGGGCCATCTGCGCCCCGCCGGCGCCGCCGAATACGCGGGGATGAGCGCAGATTGCGCTTTGCCGGACGGGGCGAGCGGCTATTATCCCCTCCCCGTCACCCCCACCCCTTGACCGTATGGCTGCCGAGGCACAGAGGACGCTTGCCGTCATCAGCGACCGCGAAGGATTCGGCGACGCCTTCTGGCGGCTCCATTTCATCCGTGCGCTCAAGCGCGGCTTCCCCGACCATCGCCTGGCGTGGCTGTCGACGGTGCCGACCTACTACGTGTCGACGCTCGCACCGATCGTCGCCGGTCTGGTCGACGAGGCGCAGTCGCACCTGCCGATCGAGCGGCCGACCGGCCCGGCGCTCGCGCGGCTGCGCGCACTGCCGCGCTACGATCTGGTGATCGACATCCGCACCGCCTGGAAGCGCGTCGCGTTGGCGTGGTGGGGCCTCCGCTATCGCCGCTTCGTCACCCACTGCGCGGGCATCCCCAGCGGCCAGTTCCTCTACAGCCTGTTCGGCCGCCCGCGGCACAGCCTGCACCGCCTGCTGCGGCTCGCCGCCATCGCCGCCGGCCGCAATCTCGACGGCCACGGCACGCTGCCGGTCTCCGCGGCCGCGCGGGCCCGCGCCGCCGCAATGCTCCCGGACGGCGCCAGCTACGTCGCGCTCGGCCCCGGCGCCACCGGCCCGATCAAGTGCTGGCCGCTCGCGAACTTCGAAGCACTCGGCCGCCGCCTCGTGGCGGAAGGCCACGTGCCGGTCATCCTGATCGGCCCCGACGAATACGACATGGTGGCGCCGCTGCGCGCGGCGCTGCCGACGGCGATCTTCCCCGGCGTCGATTCGCCCGAGGGGCGCGCCGATCTCGACCTGCTGCTCGCCATCGGCGAGCGGCTGGCGCTCGCGGTCGTCCACGACACCGGTCCGGCGCACATGCTTGCCGCACTCGGCGTGCCGCTGGTGAGCCTGTTCGGGCCCACCGACCCGACGCGCTTCATGCCCGTCGACGTCCCGGTCTATCTGCTCGATACGGTCGAGTTCGGCGGCCGGCGGAGCGATTCCGGCGGCCTCGGCGCCATTCCGCCCGACGCGGTGTGGGACGGCGTGGCGACGCTGCTCGCGCGCCGGCGCGATGCGCAGGTCCGCCACCCCCGCCTGCGTTTCGTGGCGCCGGTCCTGGAGGCCGCATGAGCGAGGCAGGGCGCCCGCGCGTCGCCGAGATCGGCACGGTCCACGTCTTCGGCAGCTATGCCGATGCCGACGTCGTGACGCTGTGGACCAACTCGAAGCGCCTCACCTGGGGGCCGCCGTCGTTCCGCCACTTCTCGCTGCGGGCCTTCTTTGAGCTGCGCCGCCGGATGAAGGCGGGCGAGATCGACCTGCTCGTCGTCTTCCCGCCGCGCTATCCGCCGTGGAGCCTGCGCTCGCTGTTCGCGGCCTTGCGCGACGATCCGCTCCACGGGCTCGCCGCGATGCTGCGGACCACCGGCGTGTGGTTCGTCCGCTTCCTGCCGCGCAACGTGCCGCTCGCCGTCGTCGACATCGACGATTCCTTCGCGCTGCGGCGGCACACTTTCTTCCTGCTCGAACGCGCGACCCTGGTGTTCAAGCGCGAGCTGCCGATCGACCACTGGCAGATGTTCTTCGGCAGCGCGCATGCCGACCTGCCGACGACGCGCATCCGCCGCCGCGAACGGTTCAAGCGCTTCCTCGCCAAGGTCCGCCCGGCGACGATCGGGCTTTGGCACGAGAGCCTGCCGGGCATTCCCGAGGACCGGCCGCCCGAGAAAACCGTCGACGTGTTCTTCGCCGGCCAGGTCGAGCCGTCCTCGACCGTGCGCCGCGAGGGCATAACGCAGTTGCGCGCCCTGGCCGCGCGCGGCTATGTCATCGACGTCGTCGAGGAACGCCTTCCCTACGAGGACTTCGTTGCCCGCCTCGGCCGCGCCTGGCTTGCCTGGTCGCCGGAAGGCTTCGGCTGGCAATGCTACCGTCACTACGAAGCGCCGCTCGCCTGGACCGTGCCGTTGATGAACCTGCCCCGCATCGTCCGCTCCCATCCGCTCGAGGAAGGCGTCCACGCTCTGCACTACGAAGTCGAAGGCGACGGACTCGCCCGCGCGGTCGAAACCGCGCTCGCCGACAAGCCGCGCCTGCTGCGGATCGCCGCGGCGGCGCGCGAGCGCGTGCGCGCCCACCACACCTTCAAGGCGCTGTGCGCGCGCGTGATCGCCGAGACCCGAGCCGCTTTCCGCGGCGATTCGGCCTGATGGCGCGAAGGCCCGAGAGAACATGACGACGTTCCGGACCGGAACCCTCACCTTCGCACGCTGGCTGCGCTATCGCGTCGAGTGGCTCGGCGTGAAGATCAGCATGGGCCTGATCCGGCTGTTCGGCATGGAACGCGCCTCGGCGATCGCCGGCTGGCTCACCCGCAAGGTCGGGCCGCGTCTCGGCGTCAGCGACGTCGCGCGCGGCAATCTGCGCGCGGCGTTTCCGGGCATGCCCGACGCCGAGATCGAGGAGATCGTGCGCGGGGTGTGGGAGAATCTCGGCCGCACCTTCGCCGAGTATCCCAATCTGGAGGAGATCTGGCACGATCCCGAGCGGCGCGGGACCCCGTCGAAGCGCATCCAGTATGCCGGCGAGCAGCACCTTCTGGCGATCCGCGACAACGGCACGCCGGCGCTGTTCTTCTCCGCCCATCTCGCCAACTGGGAGATTCCGGCGATCGGCGCCGCCGGCCTCGGCATCAAGAGTTCGGTGCTGTTCCGGCCGCCCAACAATCCCTTCGTCGCGGACCTGCTGTTCGCCCATCGCTCGGCGCGCATGGGCCGGCTGATCCCGACGCGCTACGGCGCCGCCGCCGAGGCGCTGGCGACCCTCGAGGCGGGCGGCACCGTCGGCATGCTCGTCGACACCCACGTGATGGCCGGCGTGCCCGCACCGTTCTTCGGCCGCGCCGCCCGCACCTCGACCGCGCTCGCCAAGCTCGCGCGGCGCACCCGCGCACCGATCCATGGCGTGCGCGTCGAGCGGCTCGGCGGCGTTCAGTTCAAGGTGACGATCACGCCGCCGCTTGCGGTGACCTACACCGACGACGAGGAGGCCGACCTGCTCTCCATCGTCACCGCGATCAACGCGACCATCGAAGGCTGGGTGCGCGAGCGCCCCGCCGACTGGAACTGGCTGCACAATCGCTGGCGCGAATAGCCGATCAGCGCCGCGCTGCGGCGTAGGCGGCCAAGGTCTCGTCCATGACGTGGCGGCCGAGCGTCGCCAGGGTGTGATGCGCGGCGACGTGCGCGCGCGCAGCCTCGCCCATTGCGCGCAGCCGGTCCTTGTCCGCGAGCGCCGCGCGGATCGTGCGCAGCAGCCCGTCGTCCTCGACGTCGTAGTAGAGGCAGTGCGTGCCGTGCATCAGCGGCCTGTGGCGCTCGATCGTCGGATTGTTGATGACCGGCACGGCGCCGCACGCAGCCGCTTCGTAGTGCCGGAAGCAGTCCCAGCCGAGGCCCTGCGGCGACCATACGAGCCACGCGGCGGCGCAGCGCGCCAGGAACTCGTCGAGCGGCAGGATGCGGTCAGGAATCTCGACGCGCACGCCTTCGTCGGCGAGGCGCCGGAGCTGGGCCGCGCCGCGCTCGCGCACCGTGCCCCAGTTCTTCAGCGAGCCCGCGAAGAAGACGTCGGTGGTCTTCTCGACGCCGGTCAGCCGCGCGGCGATGGCCTCCGACGCCTTCGGCACGCCGAGCGAGATCGGCCGCAGCTTGGCGACGACCGGCGCGAGCGGCGATCGCGCGCGAAAGCGCGTCGACGGCAGGTCGCGATGCTTGATGCCGGTGAAGGTCGCCCAGTGGTCGACCGGCAGCTCGCGCTTGAAGATCAGCGTCGCCTTGCGCAGCAGCGGCAGCCAGTGCGAAGGCAGGCGCGACGAATCGTCGAAGTCGACGACCACGACCGGCTTGTTGCGCGCGAGCCGGCCGAAATGGCTGCCCCAGGCCTGCAGCGCCAGTGACGGCAGGTGGATCACCCGGGAGCGCGCGAGCACGCGGCCGATCGTGTCGGGCGACCACGGTGCGCGGCGGTGCGGATAGAGCACGACGATGTCGAACTCGTCGCCGCGCAGCGCGCGCAGCAGGTCGCCGAGCGTGCGGGTGGCGATCGGCCGGGCGCCCGGCTCGTCGGGCCCGGGCGGATAGTAGAAGCCGTAGTAGTAGCAGTGGCGGTCCGGCGCGGTGGCGGCGAACAGCGAGTTCTTGCCGATCTCGAGCGCGCGCGCGCCGTCGCGGCCGGTCATGCGCGCAGCTTGTAGCCGGTCTTGAACATGCGATGGCACAGCCAGAGCAGCGCGCCGTTGGCGGCGAGCATCATCAGCACGCCGAAGGCGACGTTGCCGTCGGTGTGCCCGATGAAGCCGTAGCGGAAGCCGTCGATCATGTAGAAGAACGGGTTGCCGAGCGCGATCAGGTGCCAGGGCTCCGGCAGCCGGTCGATCGTGTAGAACGTGCCGGACAGGAAGGCGAGCGGCGTCACGACGAAATTGGTCACCGCCGCGATGTGGTCGAACTTGTCCGACCAGATGCCGCCGGCGATGCCGATCAGCGACAGCAGCAGCGATGCCGCGATGCCGTGGAAGACGATCAGCAGCGGCGCATGGGCGTGCAGCGGCACGAAGGGCGACAGGCAGATCGCGACCACCGCGCCGACGACGACGCCGCGTGCGACGCCGCCGGCGGCGAAGCCGATCGTGAGTTCCGCCGCGGAGAGCGGCGGCATCAGCGAATCGACGATGTTGCCCTGGACCTTGGCGATCACCAGCGACGACGACGTATTGGCGAAGGCGTTCTGCACCATCGCCATGATGATGAGCCCGGGCGCCAGGAATTCGGCGAAGGGCCGCCCGCCCATCTCGCGCGCGAGGCCGCCGAGCGCCAGCGCGAACACCGACAGCAGCAGCAGGGTCGTCACCACCGGCGCCGCCACGGTCTGGGTGTAGACCTTGAGGAAGCGGCGGATCTCGCGCAGCGACAGCGTCCACAGCCCGCGCCAGTTGACCCGGCCATAGCGCCGCGGCGCAAGCGCGCTCGAAACCTCGGCCGCGAGGGGGGCCGCAGGTGGTGTCGTCATCGGGACGTCGTCTTTCGGACTCATGGCGCGCACCATAGGTGCGGCGCGCCCGCCCCGCAACCGGCCCGCCACGCAAGTCAGCCTTGCCCTGCGGCGGACTGGAAGGCCCGGCCCCGGCCATGGGAGACTTCGCCATGGCGTTCCGGCCCCAGCCTCCCCTCGACGAATCCGCGCTGCGCACGGCGGCGCTCGACCACCTGGCGCGGCGCTCGGATTCGGAGGCGGGCCTGGCGCGTGCGCTCGCCCGGCGCGTCCAGCGTGCCATCCGCGCCGGACGCAGCCGTCTCGCCGACCCGGACGGCGCGATCGCCGCGGTCGTCGCCGATCTCGCCGCCAAGGGACTGCTCTCCGACCGCCGCTATGCCGAGGGCCGCGCGGCGCATCTCGTGCGCCGCGGCCGTTCGCGCATGGCCATCCTGGCCGATCTGTCGGCGCGCGGCGTCGCGCGCGACGACGTCGATGCCGCCCTTGCCGATCTCGGCGAACGCGAGCCCGACATCGAGCGCGCCGCGGCCGTCGCCTATGCGCGCCGGCGCCGCCTCGGGCCCTGGCGCGACGCCGCCGCCCGCAAGGCCAAGCGGCTTGCCGACCTCGCGGCATTGGCGCGCGCCGGATTTCCGGGCGCGCTGTGCCGCTGGATCGTCGACGCGCCCACCCCAGATCACTGCCTGAACCCCGATCCGGATTCGCTTCCGTAGCCGCACCGACACCTGGAGGACATCAGATGATCGATCTCTACGCCTGGCCGACGCCCAACGGATACAAGGTTTCCATCTTCCTCGAGGAGGCCGGCCTGCCCTACCGGGTGATCGCGGTCGACATCGGCAAGGGCGACCAGTTCGCGCCCGAGTTCCTCAAGATCAGCCCGAACAACAAGATGCCGGCGATCGTCGACGCCGACGGGCCCGACGGCCAGCCGATCTCGGTGTTCGAGTCCGGGGCGATCCTGGTCTATCTCGCGGAGAAGACCGGGCGTTTTCTGCCAAAGGACCTGCGCGGACGCACCAAGGTGATGGAATGGCTGATGTTCCAGATGGCCAGCGTCGGCCCCATGTTCGGCCAGAACGGCCATTTCCGGAACTATGCGCCGGAGAAGATCCAGTACGCGCTCGACCGCTACGGCAACGAGACCAAGCGCATCTACGGCGTGCTCGACCGCCGGCTCGCCGAGGGGCCGTACCTCGCCGGCGACTATTCGATCGCCGACATGGCGGTCTTCCCCTGGACGCGCGGCCACGCGCGCCAGGGGATCGACATCGCCGAGTTTCCGCACGTCAGGCGCTGGATCGACGCGATCAATGCGCGCCCCGCCGTGCAGAAGGGGCTGGAGTTGCTCAAGGACAGGATCCGCTCGACGCCTATCGACGATAAGCAGCGCGAGGTGCTGTTCGGCTCGACCCAGTACGCGCGGCGCTGAACAGCGCCGCGACGGGGCGTCGCGCCGCGCGGCGGAGCCAGGCCAGCGCCGCCGCGGCGAGCGCGTACGCAACGTCGGACCGGACCGCACGGGCATAGTCTTCCACGGCCGCGCGGTCGCGCTGCAGATGGGCCGGCAGCGGTGCACGATCGGGCAACATCGTATTCACTCCTTCCACAGGGGCTTGTTCGCTTCGCGCCACGCGTCGACGCGCGTGATCGCGATGTCGCGCAACTCGCGGTCGGTCATCGCCAGGAGCTGCCGGCGTTCGCGCGCGCGCTCGCGCCAGCGCATCAGGCCGTTCATCGCGGCAATCAGCGCGTCGGAGAGGATCGCGACCAGGCCGGGGCCGGCGCTGCTGGACGGCAGCGTCATCGCGTGATTAGACTTTCTCATCTGCTCGACCTCCTGGACCCGAGCCGGCGCCGCAATCGGTGCCGGACGGGCCCGTTTCTCTGACTGCACGCTGCGCCTTCCGCCGGCCTGCGACAAACGAGACTTCGTCCTGCGATGGATTACGTTTACTCATGCGAGGGCTCATGCGCCGGCTACCGCCGCTGAACGCGCTGCGCGCCTTCGAGGCCGCCGCGAGGCACCTCAGCTTCCGCGCCGCCGCCGAGGAGCTCGCGGTCACGCCGGCGGCCGTGAGCCACCAGATCAAAGCGCTCGAGGCGCATCTCGGCACGCGGCTGTTCCAGCGCGGCATCCGCCAGGTGAAGCTGACGCGCACCGGCCAGAGCCTGCATCCCGGCCTCGCCGCCGGCTTCGACCGCCTTGCCGAGGCGGTCGCGCGCACGCGCCAGGACGGGCCGGCGCGCCATCTCACCATCACCGTCGCGCCGTCGATCGCGGCGCGCTGGCTGGTGCCGCGCGTCGAGCGCTTCACCGCGAGCCATCCCGGGCTCGACCTGCGCATCACCGCCAGCACGGCGCTGGTCGACTTCGCGCGCGACGAGGTCGACGTGGCGCTGCGCTACGGGCCGGGGCGCTATCCCGGCCTCTATTCCGAGCTGCTGCTGGTCAACGACGTGTTCCCCGTGTGCACGCCCGCGGTGGCGGCGGGGCCGCCGGCGCTGCGCACCCCAGACGACCTGCGCCACGTGCCGCTGCTGCACGAGGTCACGGTCGGCGACGACCCGAGCCTGCCGGACTGGACGATGTGGCTTGCCGCGGCGGGCGCGAGCGGCGTCGATTCGAGCCGCGGCACCCGGCTCGACCGCCCGACCGACGTGATGGAGGCGGCACTCGCCGGCGCGGGCGTGGCACTCGCCAAGAGCGCGCTCGTCGCCGACGACCTTGCGTCCGGCCGGCTGGTGCGGCCCTTCGATCTCACCTTGCGCGCGAACTTCGCCTACTACTTCGTGTGCACGCCGGCGGCGCTCACCCGGCCCGAAGTCCAGGCCTTCCGGGACTGGGTCAGCGCCGAGGCGCGCGCCACGCCGGGAACCGCCAGGTCGAAGCCGCCGCCCGCGGCGCCGGCGCGCGCGCCGGCCCGCAAGGCGAAGCGCGCGGCGCGCTGACGGCTCACGCGCCGACGAAGACCGGCGCGCGCTTCTCGACGAATGCCGCCACGCCTTCGCGCGCGTCGGCCGACCCGGCGGCGCGCGCGAACTGCACCGCTTCGACCGCCAGCCCTTCGTCGATCGACAGGTTGATGCCGCGCGTGACGCTCGCCAGGCACGCGGCGACGGCGAGGCGCGGCATCGCCGCGATCGCGTTCGCCAGCGCCAGCGCCTCGTCGCGCAGCCGCGCATGCGGCACCACGGCGTTGACGAGCCCGATGCGTGCCGCCTCGTGCGCGTCGATCGGCTGCGCGGTGAGGATCATCGCCAGCGCGCGCTTGCGGCCGATCAGCCGCGGCAGCCGCTGCGTGCCGCCGAACGGCGGCGGGAAGCCGAGCCTGATCTCCGGCTTGCCGAAGCGCGCATGTTCGCTCGCGATCGCCAGCGGCGCCGCCTCGGTGATCTCGCAGCCGCCGCCGAGCGCGAGCCCGTTGACGGCGACGATGACCGGCTTGGGGAACGTCTCGATCCGTCGCGTCAGGCCCTGGCCGCGGCGGACGACCTCGCGCACTGCCGCGTCGGTGCCGCGCCGCAGGCTTGCGGCGATGCCGTGGATGTCCGCGCCGGCACTGAAGGCGCGGTCGCCCGCCCCGGTGAGGATGACGGCGCGCACGCCCGTATCTTCCTCGATGTCGTCGAACGCCGCCTGCAGCACGTCGATCGTCGCGGCGTCGAGCGCGTTGAGCCGGTCCGGCCGGTCGATGGTGAGGATCACGGCGGGGCCGGCGGACTCGCGCCGGACGGGAAGGTTGGACATTGCGAAGTCTCCTCGCGTTGCGGGCGCCCATTGAGCGCGCGACGCGAAGCGCCGACAAATGAGGCTTCGTGCGGCGGTGGCTTAGAAATTCTGCGGCGCAAGCCGGGCCGGCCGGAGAAGGCGCCGCGCCTCGTAGCCGATCGACGACCCCACCCGCTTGATCCGGTTGCGCACGCGGTCGAGCACGCCGTCGTCGAGGTAGTAGGTGAGCATCAGGCTGTTGCGCTCGCTGACGGAATCGTCCAGCCGGTCGACCGAGTGGAAGCTTTCCGGCATCACCGGGAAGGCGTAGCCCGAATTCGGCACGAAGCGCATCTGGCGCGCGCGCGCGAAGCCGCCGTCCTTGCGCGCATGAAACACCGTGCCGACGTGGGCGGAACGCTCGTCCGCCGGCAGGTAGAACTGCACCGTCAGCACCTTGCGCGGCGTGTCGGGGTGGATCGGAATGGTATAGCCGGGGAAGTCGCGGATCAGCGTCGGCAGCGGCATGAGGCCGACGCCGCGGAACGACGCGCCGAAGCGGCGCTGCAGCGCCGGCGCGAAGCGCTCGACGAAGGCGTCGCGGATGCGCCGGTCGCGCAGCGCCGCGCCGACCGCCGCCCACACCGCGCGCTGCGCCGGCGGCAGATGCATCACGTATTCGCCGAGCAGCTCGAATTTCAGCCGTGTGCAGCGCCCGTCGGGCAGTCGGTTCTCGTTGTGGCGCCCCCAGAGCGGCCGGTAGTGCCGGGCATCGGGCAGCGCCGCCAGCATCGCGGCGTAGGTCGCGCCCGGGAAGATGCGCTGGATCTCGATGAACGCGAAGGGATCGACGCCCATCGCCGCGTCGCGAATGGCGCCGGCGACATGGCCGCCGAGATCACCCCCCGGATCCGTCACCCCCATCCGGCCCTGCTCCTCGCGCTAGGTCGAAACGTCCTCCGCGGCGGGCGCCGCGGACCGGAAGCGGCGCACGCGCTCGCTCGCCGACTTGAGCTGCCCGCACGCGGCCGAGATGTCGCGGCCCCGCGGCGTGCGGATCGGCGTCGGATAGCCGGCCGCCAGCAGGATCTGCGCGAACCGGTCGATCGCCGCGTCGTCCGAGCACTCGAAGGGCGCGCCCGGCCACGGATTGAACGGGATCAGATTGATCTTGGCGTGTACGCCCGCGATCAGGCGCACGAGCGCGCGCGCATCGGCGGGCGAGTCGTTGACGCCCTTGAGCATCACGTATTCGAAGGTGATGCGCCGCGCATTCGACAGGCCGGGATAGTCGCGGCAGGCGGCCATCAGCTGGTCGAGGGGATACTTGCGGTTGATCGGCACGAGTTCGTCGCGCAGCTCGTTGGTCACCGCATGGAGGCTCACGGCGAGCATGACCCCGAGCTCGTCGCCGCAGCGCTTGATCATCGGCACGACGCCGGACGTCGACAGCGTGATCTTGCGCCGCGAGATCGCGATGCCTTCCGGGTCCATGACGATCTTCAGCGCCGCCGAGACGGCGTCGAAGTTGAACAGCGGCTCGCCCATCCCCATCATCACGATGTTGGAGAGCAGCCGGCCGCCTTCGGGCGCCGGCCATTCGCCGAGCGCGTCGCGCGCCAGCATGACCTGCGCGACGATCTCCTGCGGCGTCAGGTTGCGCACGAGGCGCTGGGTGCCGGTGTGGCAGAACTTGCAGGTGAGCGTGCAGCCGACCTGGGAGGAGACGCAGAGCGCGCCGCGATCCTCCTCCGGAATGTGGACGCACTCGACCTCCTGGCCGTCGGCGAAGCGGATCAGCCATTTCTGCGTGCCGTCGACCGACTGCTGGTGTCTGCTCACCTCCGGCCGCGCAATGACGAAGCGCTCGGCAAGCTTGGCGCGCAGGCCCTTGGCGACATCGGTCATCAGGTCGAAATCGCGCACGCCGCGCACGTACATCCATTGCCAGAGCTGGCGCGCGCGGAACGGCTTTTCGCCGAGCGCCACCAGCTCGGCGGTCAGCGCCTCGCGCGACAGGCCGACGATGTCGATGCGGCCGTCGGCATGGACGGGCGGCGGCAGCTGGATCTTTTCGGACGTGACGATTGGAGCGGCGATCATCGGCCTTTATATAGGCCTTGGCGGGGCGCGCGTCAGCCCCGCGATTCGGCAAGGGGATGAGGCATGGCGTCACGTTCGACCGCGCTCGCATTCGCGTCCCTGCTGGCGATCGTCGCGCCGGCGCTCGCCCAGCAACCGGTGAAGGCGCCGCCTGCCGGGCGTGCGCCCGCGGCAGCGCCGGCGGCGGACGCCCCGGCCGCCTTCGAGCGGGAGATCGACAGCGCCTGCTACCGGCGGATCGACCGCGCGCGCTTCGCCCAGCGCCTCGCGCAATTGCGGGCCGCTGCGGGCGACGACATCGCCGCCGCCGCCCCGAGCGCGGTCCTGGCGGCAGCACGCATTGCCCGGGAGAGCAACGATTTTGCCGCCGCGCTGCGGGAATACGACGCCCTGATCGCCGGCCTGCCCGCCGCCGATACGCGCCGCGAGGCGGTCACGCGCGAGCGCGCCGTCGCGGCCGAAGAACAGGCGCTCGTCGCGGGCGGCGCCGCGCGGCCCGCGGGCGGCTGGCTGCTGACCACGCTGCACGATGCGCCCGGCCCGGCGGGTGCGGCCTGGCGCGTCGGCGTGTGGGCGCGGCCGGATTGCTCGCCCTTCGCCTTCGGCGACGGCGAGAGCGCGATCCAGCTCTACCGCGCCGCGGCGGCCGGCGCGCCGCTCGCCCGCGTCGGCGAGCCGGCGCCCGGAACGTCGGGCATGACGCTGTTGGTGAACGAGGACGCCTGGGGAGTCGATCTCGCCGGCGACGGCCGCCCGCTGCTCGCGTTCGACGAAGCCAATGGCGGCAATTGCGGCGCCTGCGTGCGGCTGCGGCTCTATCGCGCCGGTCCCGACGGCCTTGCCGAAATGCGCGTCGAGGCGCCGCAATTCGTGGTCCCGCAGATGATCGAAACCGTCGCTCCCGGGCGGCGGGTGCTGCTCGGCACCGACACGCGCTGGGCCTTCTTCGGCGGCACCTGCCATGCCTGCTCGCCCGGCGTTGCCGTGGCGTTCTCGTGGAGCGGCGACCGCTTCACGCCATCCTGCCGCGCCGAGGGGGACTATTTCCGCCGCCAGGCCGGCGAACTGGGCCAGCGCCCCGGTGACACGGCGGAGGAGCGCTTCGGGGCCGTCACCTCGATCCTGCTGGCGCGGACCCAGGCCGGCGAAGGCGAGCAGGCGTGGAAGGACTATCGCAATGCGCTGGCCCAGCTCCGCCGCCGCCCGCGCACCCCGCGCAACGCCTACGCGCAGGCCGAACGGCAGCTCGCCGAGGCCTATCGCGCCGGCGCCGCGGCGATGGCCGCCGCCGCCTGCCCGGTCAACGCGCTGGCGCTCGGACCGCCGCGCCGCCGATAGGGGCATGATCCAGATGGCGGGCCCGCGCGTAGATCCGGATGCATGTGGCAATTCAGCCGGTACCGAACAGGCGGCAGGACCGCCCCCAGGCTGCGCGCGATCCCCAATGCGGGCGCGCGCGGCTGCGATGACCGCGTGAGCGACCCGGCCTTCGCCCAGGCGGCGGCCCTCGTCGTCGCCCTGCGCGCGGTGGCGACGTCCCACGACCGGTCGGCGTTCGCCCAGCTCTTCGCCCATTTCGCGCCCCGCGTGAAGGCGTATCTGATGCGGCTCGGCACCGCCGCCGGCGAGGCCGAGGACATCATGCAGGACGTGATGCTGACGATCTGGCGGCGCGCCGACAGTTACGACCCGGCCCAGGCCGGCGTGAGCACCTGGGTGTTCACGATCGCGCGCAACCGCAGGATCGACATCCTGCGACGCGAGCGCCGACCGACGCTCGATGCATCGGACCCGGCATTGCAGCCGGAGGCGCCGGTGCAGGCCGACCAAGCCGCGCAGGCGCAGGAATGGGAGGAACGCTTGGGCACGGCGCTCGAAGAGCTGCCGCCCGAGCAGGGCGAGATGGTCCGCATGGCGTACTACGAGGACCGTTCGCACAGCGATATCGCCCAGCGGCTCAACATTCCGCTCGGCACCGTCAAATCCCGCCTGCGCCTCGCCATCGCACGGCTTCGATTGAGGTTCGAAGAGCCATGACCGCTCCGACGCACCATCTCACCGACGAATGGCTGCTCGACTACGCGTCGGGCGCCGCGACGGAGCCGGTGGCCCTGATGGTCGCCACGCATCTGTCGTTCTGCCCCCTCTGCCGCGCCAACGCGGCGCGGCTGGAGCAGATCGGCGGCACGCTGCTCGAAACCATTCCGCCCGTCGCGGTCGACCGCAACGCCTGGGACCGGGTCGCCGCACGCCTCGACGAGCCGGCGCCGGATGCGCCGCCGGTGCGGATTGGGATACCGGGCGTGCCGGCGCCACTCGCCGCCTATCTGCCGCGCGGCCTCGATGCGGCGCCATGGGCCAAGGTCGGCTTCGGCGCCGCCCGCGCCGCCTTGCCCTGCGTCGAGCATCGGGGCTTCAAGTCGAGCCTGCTGCGGATCGGTGCCGGCCGCGGCTTTCCCCATCACGGCCATCGCGGCGAGGAAATGCTGCTGGTGCTGCAGGGCAGCTTCGACGACGAAACCGGCCATTACGGGGTCGGCGACGTCGCTGTGTATGACGAAGCGGTGACGCACCGGCCGGTGGCCGGGCCGGAGCGCGACTGCATCTGCCTCGTCGTCACCAACGCGCCCATCCGGATGACCGGGATCTTCACCAGGCTGCTCAATCCGTTCCTGCGCTCCTGAGCGGTCCGCCGGCCAGCGTCGCGATTGCAGCGGGGGCGGTACACCGTTTACGCTGATACGGCGACGGGCGGTGCGGGGGAACTGGGGTCATGGTCAAGCGCATGGTGGTGATGCTGGTCCTCGCCGGCATCGTCTTCGGGGGTGTGTTCGCGTTCATCGGCTACCGCGGCGTGCTCGAGCGCCGGGCGATCGCGGCGCGCGTCTCGCCGCCGATTCCGGTAAGCGTGATGACCGTGCGCCAGTCGGACTGGGTGTCGACGATCCCCTCGATCGGCCTGCTCGAGGCGGCACAGGGGGTCGACGTCACCACCAGCGTCGGCGGCCTCGTCACCGAACTGCTGTTCGATTCCGGCCAGGCGGTGACCCAGGGCGAGGTGCTGGTGCGCCTCGACGCCTCGGTCGAGACGGGTCAGCTCCGTCAGGCGCAGGCACAGCTGCCGGCGGCGCAGGCGACGCTGCAGCGCTATCGCGCGCTCGCCGCCCAGGGCAACACGCCGCAGGCCAACGTCGACAACGCGCAGTCGACCGCCGAAGCGCTGCGCCAGCAGATCCAGTCGCTGCAGGCGCAGGTCGACCGCAAGGTCATCACCGCACCGTTCGAAGGCGTGCTCGGCGTGCGACGCATCAGCCTCGGCCAGCTCGTCAATCCCGGCACCGTCATCGCCAATCTCCAGAACACGCGCGCGATGCGGATGAGCTTCATCATCAGCCAGCGCGACTTCGCGCGCATCCGCGTCGGCCATCCGGTCGAAGTCGCGGTCGACGCCTACCCCGCCCGGAGATTTGCCGGCGTCGTCACCACGATCGAGCCGTCGATCAATGCGCAATCCGGCGTCGTGCGCGTCCAGGCCGAGATCCAGAACGCCGAGGGCCTGCTGCGCAGCGGCATGTTCGCGACCATCGAGGTGATCCTGCCCGAGGTGCAGCACGTGGTCGTGCTGCCCGCGCCCGCAATCAGCTTCTCGCTCTACGGCACCTTCGTCTACACGGTGCGGCCCACGGCCGCGACGGCCGGCCAGCCAGCCGCCGCGGCGTCGCGCCTCGTCGCCGAGCGGGTGGCGGTCGAGACCGGCGAGCGCCGCGGCAACGACGTCGTCGTGACGCGCGGCCTCAGCGCGGGCGACCGCGTGGTCACGGTCGGCCAGCTCCGCCTGCAGAACGGCGCGCCGGTCGCGCCGACTGAGCAGAGCCCGCTGCGCGTGCCGGCGACCGCGCCGGTCCAATAGGCGCGCGCCATGTTCACCGACCGCTTCATCCACCGGCCGGTGATGGCGACGAGCCTCAACGTGCTGCTCTTCGTCATCGGCCTCGCGGCGCTGCTGACGCTGCCGATCCGGGAATATCCGGAAACGCGCTCGACCGTCGTCACCATCACAACGCCCTATTCGGGCGCGGCCGCCGATCTCGTCCAGGGTTTCGTCACCCAGCCGCTGCAGCAGGCGATCGCCAGCGTGCCCGGCGTCGACTACCTGACCTCGTCGAGCACGCTCGGCGTCAGCACGATCGTCGCGACGATGAAGCTCAACCAGAGCCCCGACGCCGCGGTCGCCAACGTCGTCGCGCAGATCCAGAGCGTGCGCTGGCAGCTGCCGCGCGACATCCAGGACCCGTCGATCAAGGTGTCGACCGGCTCGTCGGTGTCGATCGCCTATGTCGCCTTCACCAGCGAGACGATGAGCCGCAACCAGATCACCGACTACCTCCAGCGCGCGGTGCAGCCGGTGCTGGCCACGGTGGCCGGGGTGGGCACGGTCAATCTCTACGGCAGCCAGAACTTCGCGATGCGCATCTGGCTCGACCCGCAGCGCATGGCGCTCTACGGCCTCACCGCGAGCGACATCCAGAACGCGCTCCAGGCCAACAACCGGCAGACCGCGGCGGGCCAGATCCGCGGCTATTTCAACCTGTTCAACGTCGACGCGCGCACCTCGCTGACCTCGCCCGAGGAATTCCGCGGCCTCGTCGTCGCGACGCGTTCCGACGGCCTGGTGCGGCTGCGCGACGTCGCCACGGTCGAGCTCGGCCCGCAGAGCCGCGACGTCAGCGGCTACGCCAACGGCCGGCCGGCGATCCTCGTCGCGATCGACCCGCTGCCCGCCGCCAATCCGCTCGACGTCGCCGACGGCGTGCGCCGCGTGCTGCCGGACGTCCAGCGCAACCTGCCTTCCGGGCTGACGATGACCCTGATCGCCGACACCACGGTGCCGATCCGCATCTCGATCGAGGAGGTCGTCAAGACGCTCGAGGAAGCGGTGGTCATCGTCATCATCGTCATCTTCCTGTTCATCGGCTCGCTGCGCGCGGTCGTCATCCCGATCGTCGCCATCCCGCTCTCGGTCGTCGGCGTCTGCGCGGTACTCGCCGCCCTCGGCTTCTCGGTCAACCTGCTGACGCTGCTCGCGATGGTGCTGGCGATCGGGCTCGTCGTCGACGACGCCATCGTCGTGGTCGAGAACGTCGAGCGCCACATGGCGGAGGGCAAGTCGGCGATCGAGGCGGCGGTGGTCGGCACGCGCGAGATCGCCGTGCCGGTGATCTCGATGACGATCACGCTGGCCGCCGTCTACGCGCCGATCGCGTTCCAGGGCGGCCTCACCGGCACGCTGTTCCGCGAGTTCGCGCTGACCCTCGCCGGCGCGGTCTTCGTCTCGGGCTTCGTCGCGCTGACCCTCTCGCCGATGCTGTGCGCCAAGCTGCTCAAGCGCCACGCGCGGCCCTCGCGCATGCAGGCGGCGATCGAGCGCGCGCTCGGCGCGATGCAGGCCGGCTATCTGCGCGCGCTGCGCGACCTGCTCGACCACCGCCCGGTCGTCGTCGTCTTCGCGTTGATCGTCGTCGGCGCGCTGCCGGTCCTGTTCATGGCGAGCCGTTCGGAGCTGGCGCCGTTCGAGGACACCGGCCTCATCCTCGCCCAGAGCACCGGCCCGGTGGACGGCAACATCGACTACCTCGATTCGACGATCACGCAGGTGATGGGGCGGCTGCAGGCGCTGCCGGAGACCGCCAACACCTTCGCCTTCACGGGCGTCCCCCAGGCCAACCAGTCGATCGCCGGCACGTCGCTGCGCGACTGGGGCGAGCGTCAACGCACGCAGAACCAGGTCCTCGCCGAACTGCAGCGCGAGCTCTTCGGCGTTGTCGGCCTGCGCGCGGTGCCGTTCCAGAGCGCGCCGCTGCCCGGCGCGGGCGGCGGCCTGCCCTTCCAGTTCGTCGTCACGACCACGTCGGACTACCAGACGCTCAACGCCGCGGTGACGACGCTGATGGAGGAGGCGCGGCGGACCGGGCTGTTCGCGTTCCTCGACGTCGACCTCAAGTTCGAGAGCCCGACGATGACCGTGCGCGTCAACCGCGACAAGGCCGGCGCCTACGGCGTGACGATGGACCAGATCGGCTCCGCCTTGCAGACGATGATGAGCAACGGCTACACCAACTTCATCGGCATCGACGGGCGCAGCTACCAGGTCATCCCGCAGGCGCCGCGCGCCTTCCGGCTGACGCCGTCGTCGATCGACGGTTTCTACGTGCGCGCGGCCAACGGCGACATGGTGCCGCTGCACAATCTCGTCGACGTGACGATCGCGGCGCAGCCGCAGTTCCTGCTCCAGTTCAACCAGATCAACTCGGCGACGATCAGCGGCGCGATCTTCCCCAACGTGGCACTCGGCACCGCCATCGAAGCCGTGCGCGAGGCGGCCGACCGCGTGCTGCCGCAGGGCTTCTCGTACGACTTCACCGGCGCGTCGCGCCAATACGTGACCGAGGGCGGCTCGCTCACCCGCACCTTCGTGCTCGCGCTCGTCATCATCTTCCTGGTGCTCGCGGCGCAGTTCGAGAGCTTCCGCGATCCGCTGGTGATCATGGTCAGCGTGCCGCTCGCCACCTGCGGGGCGCTCATCCCGTTGGCGCTGTGGGTGACGACGCTCAACATCTACAGCCAGGTCGGGCTGATCACGCTCGTCGGCCTCATCACCAAGCACGGGATCCTGATCTGCGAGGTCGCGAAGGAGGAGCAGGAGAAGCACGGCCGCAGCCGGCGCGAGGCGGTGGAAGCCGCCGCGGCGCTGCGCCTGCGCCCGATCCTGATGACCACCGCGGCGATGGTCGCAGGGCTGATCCCACTGCTCTTCGCATCCGGTCCCGGCGCGCAGTCGCGCTTCGCCATCGGCATCACCATCGTCGCGGGCCTCAGCATCGGCACGCTTTTCACGCTCTTCGTGCTGCC
>JAEUKZ010000352.1 GCA_016793045.1 Alphaproteobacteria bacterium | reverse complement strand
GTAGCGCCCTCTATCGCTCCAGCCGCGCCATCGCGCCGGCAGGATAGCGGTCGCCGGCAATGGTGCCGGGCGCGAATGCCGCCTCGAGCTCGGCGATGTCGGCGGGGGTCAGCGACACCGCAAGCGCGGCGAGGTTGTCGTCGAGATGGGCGATGTGCCGCGTGCCGGGGATCGGCACCACGTCCGCGCCGCGCGACAGCACCCAGGCGAGCGCGACCTGCGCCGGCTTGATGCCATGGCGCGCCGCCACGGCCTCGACCGCCACGTATTTCGTGCGGTTGACCGCGACGTTTTCCGGCGCGAAGCGCGGATGGGCGTTGCGCCGGTCGCGGCCCTCGGTCGCGCCGTGGACGCCGGCGAGGAAGCCGCGGCCGAGCGGGCTGTAGGCGACGAAGCCGATGCCGAGCTCGCGGCAGGCCGGAAGGATCGAGGGTTCGGGATCGCGCGTCCACAGCGAGTATTCGGTCTGCAACGCGGTGATCGGATGGATCTTCTGCGCGCGGCGCAAGGTCGCCGCACCCGCCTCCGAAAGGCCGATGAAGCGCACGCGGCCGGCCTCGACTTCGCGCTTCATGGCGCCGACCGTGTCCTCGATCGGCACGTTGGGGTCGACGCGGTGGACGTACCAGAGGTCGATGACGTCGACCTTGAGCCGCTTCAGGCTGGCCGCACAGGCCCGCGCCGCATAGGCCGGGCTGCCGTCGAAGCCGCCGTCGGGGGAGTTCAGCACGTTGCCGAACTTGGTCGCCAGGACCACCTGGTTGCGCCGTCCCGCGATCGCCCTGCCGACGAGCTCCTCGTTGTGCCCGTTGCCGTAGATGTCGGCCGTGTCGAGCAGGGTCACGCCGCGATCGAGCGCGTGATGGATGGTGCGGATGGCTTCCTGATCGTCGCTCGCGCCGTAGGTGTGCGAGAGCCCCATGCAGCCGAAGCCGAGATCGGAGACCGAGAGGGATTTGCCGAGTTTGCGCATGCCCCGACCATGCGCGCGTCAAGCATGCCGGGCAACCGCTTTGTCGGGTTGACGGGCGGGGCGCCGCCCCCGACAGTAAACGCCCCAATCTCGGAGCGCCCATGACCCAGTACAAGATCAAGGACATGCCGGCACAGCTGCCGGCCAATCTCGTCGCCAAGCTGAAGAACGTCGAGACCGCGACGGTCGGCCATTTCCGCCATTGGGGCTTCATGGACCGCTCGATCCAGCCGCTGCTGCGCGACAAGCGCATCGCCGGCACCGCGGTCACGGTCGCCATCCCGGCGCAGGATTCCACCCTGCTCCACCACACGCTCGGCCTGCTGCGGCCCGGCGACATCCTCGTCATCGACCGTCTGGGCGACGACAAGCATGCCTGCTGGGGCGGCGGCGTCACCGTGGCGGCGAAGGCCGCGGGTGCCGCCGGCGGCATCGTCGACGGCCCGTGCACCGACCTCACCGAAATCCGCGACAGCGACTTCCCGATGTGGTGCAAGGGCATGTCGCCGATCACGACGCGCCTCTACAATCTCGGCGGGACGCTCAACTATCCGGTCTCGTGCGGCGGTGTGGTGGTGCGGCCCGGCGACGTCATCCTCGCCGACGAGAGCGGCGTGCTGGTGCTGCCGCCCGACGAGGCCGAAGCCGTCGCCGACGAGGCGCTGACGAAGCAGGAGCGCGGCCTCGCGACCCAGGCACGCGTCGCCAAGGGCGAGAAGCTCGGCGACCTGTCGGGCGCCACCAAGATGGTTCTCGAGGCGCTCGCCAAGGCGAAGAAGTAGCGCGACCGGGCGCGGCCGCCACCCCCGGCGGCCCGCGTGCCGGCGACATGAGGGGGGCTGCGATGGGCCAGTTCTCGACCCGGCTTGCCGAACGCGCGATCGCCGAGCACAAGCGATTCGGCCAGCGGCACGAATCCAATGCCAAGGTCCGCGGCATCCTCCTCGAATACTGGATGACCGGCGCGGGCCGCAGCCAGGCGGAAGCGGAGGCCGCGCTCAAGGCGAAGTTCGCGTGGTCCGCCGCCTTCGTTTCCTACGTGGTGAAGCAGACCAACGCCGCGGCGCCCTTCGCCTTCTCTTCGCTGCATGCGAAGTACATCCAGGCGGCGATCCGAAACCGGCTGTCGTGCGCGACCGCGCCGGGTTTCTACGGCGATCCGCCTGGCGGCGTCGGCGCGGTCTCCCCGCAGGTCGGCGACATCATCGGCTTCTCGCGCGCCGACGACGTCCGCACCTATGCCGACGCGGTCTCGCGCGACGATTACTTCAGCCACTGCGACATCGTCGTCGCGCGCATCGGCAACGTCATCACCGTGATCGGCGGCAATGTCGGCGACAGCGTGACCAAGGCGACGGTCAAGCTCGACGCCAAAGGGCTGCTGCCGGCCAAGTCGGCGATCGGCGGCCCCTATATCGTGGTGATCACCAACACGCTCGCCTGAGCGCAGGCCGGTTCACGGCCCCGGCCCATAGAGATGGCAGGCCACCGCACTGGCCCCGTCGCGCCGGAGCGCGGGATCTTCGACGTCGCAGCGGCCGGCGATGCGCTGCGCGCAGCGCAGGTGGAAGCGGCAGCCGGGCGGGATCGCGGTCGGGCTCGGCACGTCGCCTTCGATCGCGGCGGGCAGGCTTTGATTCGCCTGCGCGAGCGGTACGGCAGCCAGCAGCGCCTGCGTGTAGGGATGGCGCGGCGCGCCGAAGATCGCCTCGACCGGACCTTCCTCGACGATGCGGCCGAGATACATGACGGCGACGCGGTCGCAGAGATAGCGGACGACCGCGAGATTGTGCGAGATGAACAGGTAGGTGAGATTGAGCCGCGTCTTGAGCTCGCGCAGGAACTCGAGGATCTGCGCCTGCACCGAGACGTCGAGCGCCGAGGTCGGCTCGTCGAGCACCACAAGCTTCGGATGCAGCGCCACCGCGCGCGCGATGCAGACGCGCTGCTTCTGCCCGCCCGAGAGCTCGTGCGGATAGCGCCACATGAACAGCGGCGGCAGGTTGACCTCCTCCATCAGCGCGCCGACGCGCGCCTTGAGCGCCCTGCCCTTCAGCCCGTCCTGGATCACCAGCGGTTCGGCGATGCTGGCGAACACGGTCTTGCGCGGGTCGAGCGCCGCGTGCGGATTCTGGAAGATCATCTGCATTTCGCGGCGCGCCCGGCGCAGCGCCGCGTCGCCGAGCGCCAGCACGTCCTCGCCGTCGAGCACGACCGAGCCCGACGTGGGCTCGACGAGGCGCAGCAGAAGGCGCGCGACCGTCGACTTGCCCGAGCCCGACTCGCCGACGAGGCCGAGCACCTCGCCCCTGGCGATCGACAGGTCGACGCCGTCGACCGCGCGCACGAGCGCCGGCGGCTTCAGCCAGCCGCGGGAGACCGCGAAATGCTTGGCGAGGCCGGCGGCATGGAGGAGCGGCGCGGTCATGACTCCTCCGCGCGGTGGCAGGCGACGCGGTGGCCGCCGCCGAAATCCCTGAGCGCCGGCTTCTCCGCCCGGCAGCGCTCGACCGCCAGCGGGCAGCGCGGATGGAACCGGCAGCCCGGCGGCGGCGCGATCAGGTTGGGGATGCTGCCGGCGATGCCCGAGAGCTTCGCCGCGCTGCCGGCGAGGGTCGGGATCGCGGCGAGCAGGCCCTTGGTGTACGGATGGCGGGCCTGCGCGAAGATGCGCGCGATCGGCGCGTCCTCGACGATCGTGCCCGAGTACATCACGACGACGCGCCGGCAGGTCGAGGCGACGACGCCGAGATCGTGCGAGATCATCATCACCGCGAGGCCGAGGTCGCGCACCAGGTCGGCGATCAGGCGCAGCACCTGCGCCTGGATGGTGACGTCGAGCGCCGTCGTCGGCTCGTCGGCGATCAGCAGCGCCGGCGCGCCGGAAAGCGCCATCGCGATCAATACGCGCTGGCGCATGCCGCCGGAAAGCTGGTGCGGATAGCGGCCCATCAGCGCCTCGGCATCCGGCAGGCGGACCTGCTGCAGCAGCGACACCGCATGCGCGCGCATCGCGGCGCGGGCGCGCCGCTCGGCCTTGGGTTTCTCGCGCTCGTGCGCCGCGATGACGTCGAGAAGCTGCTGGCCGATCGTAAAGACGGGATTGAGGAAGGTCGCGGGGTCCTGGAAGATCATCGCCACGCGCGGCCCGCGGATCGCCCGCATCGCGCGGTCGTTGGCGGCGAGGATGTCCACGCCCTCGAACCGGATCGACCCGGCGACGACGCGCGCCGGCGGGCTCGGCAGCAGGCGCAGCACGCTCTTGGCAAGCACCGACTTGCCGCAGCCTGTCTCCCCCACCACGCCGAGCGTCTCGGCGGCGCCGAGCTCGAGGTCGATGCCGTCGAGGACGTGCGCCGTGCCCTCGAAGCCGTCGAAGACCAGGCGATAGTCGTGGATCGCGAGCAGCGGGGCGGCAGCCACGGATCAGCCCTGGTTGCTCTTGGGATCGAGGATGTCCCGCAGCCCGTCGCCGAACAGGTTGAAGCCGAGCACCGTCAGGTAGATGAACAGCCCCGGGAAGAACGCATACCACCACCAGGTCGGCATGTAGGTGCGCGCGACCGAGATCATCGCCCCCCACTCCGGCGCCGGCGGTCGCGCGCCCAGACCGATGAACCCGAGGCTCGCCGCCGAGAGGATGGCGAGGCCCATGTCCATGCTCGCCTTGATGATGATCGGCGACAGGCAGTTCGGGAAGATGTGGACGGCGAGGATGCGGAACTGCGAGGCGCCGAGCGAGCGCGCCGCCTCGACATAGGATTCGCCGCGCAGCGACAGCGCCTTCGCCTCGACCAGGCGGACATAGCCCGGCCACCACACGATCGACAGCGCGATGATGCCGTTGAGGATCCCCGCTCCCAGCGCCGCGACGATCGCCAGCGCGAGCACGAGGCCGGGCACCGAGAGGAACACGTCGGTCACCCGCATGATGATCATGCGCGTGCGGCCGCCGAAATAGCCGGCGGCGATGCCCAGCGGCACGCCGATCGTCGAGGCGACGATGACGATCACCAGCCCGACATAGAGGCTGGTGCGGGTGGCGACGACGACGCGCGTGAACAGGTCGTTGCCCATCTCGTCGGTGCCGAACCAGTGCGCGGCCGAAGGCGGCTTGAGGCGGTTGGAGAGGTTCATCGCCCCGGTCGCATCGTCCGGATAGGGAACGATCATCGGGCCGAAGGCAGCGAGGAAGAGGAACGCCGCGACGATGACGAGCCCGATCATCGAGGACGGGCTGCGCGCGAACGTCCAGACGTAGAAGCGCAGCTGGCGGAATGCCGCCGCATGTTCCTCGCGGAAGCGGGCGAGGCCGCCGGTTTCGGCGCGCGTGTTCATTGCGCCGCCCTGAGGCGCGGGTCGAGCCAGCCGTAGAGCAGGTCGACGACGAGATTGGCGATCATGAAATTGAGGCCGATCAGCAGGGTCACGCCCATCACCGGCTTGAAGTCCCCCGCGATCGCCGAGGAGACCGCGTAGAGCCCGATGCCGGGCCAATCGAACACGGTTTCCACCAGCACCGTCGAGCCGAGCATCCAGCCGTAGCGCAGGCCGATCATCGCCAAGGTCGGCAGCATCGCATTGCGCAGCGCATGGACCGCGACGATGCGCCACGGCGACACGCCGTGCGCGCGAGCGGCGACGATGTAGTCCGCGCTCAGCACCTCGACCATCTCCGCGCGGTTCACGCGCAGGATCGAGGCGAGGCAGGGAAAGGACAACACGATCGCCGGCAAGATCGCGTGGGCGAACGCGTCCGCGAAGGTCTGCCAGTCGCCGGCGAGCAGGCTGTCCACCAGGAACATGCGGGTGACCGGCGGCGGCGGCGGGCTGGCGATGTCGAGCCGGCCCGAGGTCGGCAGGAGTTCGAGTTGGGCCGCGAAGGTGAGCTGCAGCACGAGCCCGAACCAGAACGCCGGCAGCGCGACGCCCGACACCGCGAAGACCCGAACCAGATGGTCGAAGGGGCGGTTCTTGTAGACCGCCGACAGCATGCCGAGCGGCACGCCGACGAGCACGCCGAGCCCCATCGCGAGCGCCACCAGCTCGAACGTCGCCGGGAAGTACTGCGCGAGTTCGGTGCCGACCGCGCGGGTCGACACGATCGAGCGGCCGAAGTCGCCGCGGGCGAGATCGGAGACGTAGCGGACGAACTGCTCCCAGATCGGCTTGTCGAGCCCGTATTCACGGCGCACCGTCTCGACCATGTCGCGCGTCGCGTCGGGGCCCGCGGCAAGCGCGGCGGGATCCGACGGCGCGACGTTCGACACGGTGAAGGTGATGCAGATCAGGCCGAACAGCATCAGCCCGGTCAACAGCACCCGCTGGACGACATAGACGATCATTGTGCCGCGGTCATCCGGCGCGCCCGGCCCGGCCGCAAAGCGCGCGGCCGGGCCTTGGGCGGCTTGCCGTCAGCGCGCGTCGATCCACAGCGAGTAGAGATCCATCTCGCCGGTCAGGCGCAGCGGGCAATAGACGAAGCCCTTGACGTAGTCGCGCATGCCCCAGCGCCGGTTGGCGAGCATGCCGAAGATCTCCGGCTGGAGGTCGACGACCTTGCGCTGGATGTCCCCGTACATCGCAAGGCGCCGCGCCTGATCGGGCTCCGAGCGAGCCGCCTCGATGGCCGATGCCAGTTCGGCGTTGGTGAGGTGGTGCATGCCCCAGAACTGGCCGTGCGAGCGCGGATGGTACTTGCCGGCGATCACGTCCGGGTCCATCGACACGGGCGTCACGTAGACCGACACCATGTCGGGCGCCGTGTCCGGCCGCGCGCCGCGCTGGACCATCGTCGGCCATGGCTGAGCGACGATGTTGAGGCGGATGTTGAGGGGCTGCAGCGAGTTCAGCAGCGCAAGGCCGATGCGCCGCGGATCCTCGAGGCCCTGGACATGGACGTACTCGAGCTCGAAGCCGCCATTCGCCCATTGCGTGCGCGACAGGAACTCACGCGCCTTGGCGAGGTCCTTGCGCGGCATGCCCGGCACCGCGACGTAGCCCGGGATCGCGTCCGGGAACGGGCTGGTCATCAGCTTGGCGGCGCCGTTGTGGATCTGGATCAGCGCGTCGTAGTCCATCGCGTGGGCGATCGCCTTGCGCACGTTGATGTCGGCGGTCGGGCCCTTGGTGGTGTTCATCGTCACGGCGAACGTCGTCACCCCGACCTCGTTCGGCACGACGAAGCCGCGCGCCGCGGCGAGCTGGTCGTAATCGTCCGGCGTCTGCTCGGTGATGACGTCGACCTCGCCGCGCTGGAGTGCGGCGCGACGCGGCGCCGGCTCGCGCACGATGCGGTAGACCACGCCGGCGAGGCGGTTCTGCGCGCCCATCGGCCAGCCCTTCCAGTAGTCCTCGACGGCGTCGAGCTGGATGACCGACTGCGGTTCGAAGCGGCGGATCTTGAACGGGCCGGAGCCGGCGTCGTTGGTGGTGAGCCACGCCTCGCCCATGTCGCTGCCGACCTGGTTCGCCATCACCTGGCGCGGATTCACGATGAACCACAGCGGGATGTAGGTGATGAACGCGGGGAACGCGGCCTTGAGGTTGAAGCGCACGGTGCGCGGGTCGACCGCGACGATCCCGGTCGGGTCGAGATAGGCGCTGAGCATCCAGGCGACGCCCTTGTTGAGCCGCAGGCCGCGCTCGAAGGAGAAGCGCACCGCCTCGGCGTCGACCGGGTCGCCGTTGTGGAACTTGGCGTTGCCGACCAGCTTGAAGGTCCAGGTCTTGGCGTCGGCGCTGGTCTCCCAGCTCTCCGCCAGCCAGGGCACGATCTGCGGCGGATTGTTGACGTACTTGGCGAGGCCGTCGAAGACCGACTGCTGGATCATGCGCGTCGACCAGTCATAGCGCACGTGCGGGTCGAGCACCGGAACGGGCTGACCGCCCGAGAAGACGAGGATCTTGCGGTCGCCGACGCGCTCGAACGAGAAGGATGGACCGGCGGCGGAAACCAAGCCGGCCGCTGCGGTTCCGGCGAGCAGTCCGCGGCGGGAAATACGGGTCATGTCTGCCTCCTGTCGGATTTTTCAGATCAGTTGGGTGATGGCGCCGGCAACCACCCGGCGCGCGAGAACCACGGCGCGGCCGCTCGCGGCGCTGACGCGGGCGCGCATCGCTTCGTCGTAGCCCATGCAATGCATCACGATCATGTCGCGGTCGGCGAGCTCGCCGACCGCCGTGTCGAACCGGTCCACGCCGTAGGGCGAGGCGTGAACCAGCCGCACGTCGCGTCCGTTGCCGCCCTTGACGTGGAATTCGTCGATCTGGCGCGCCAGCGGCACCATGACGCCGAGCCGGCACGTCCCCATCGTCATCGCATCGACGAAACCGTCGACGACGCGCTGCGCCTCGACCATCAGGGTCCGGCTGTGGAGCTTCGGGAAGCTGCCGGTGCAGAGCAGGACCAGCAGGTCGAACCCTTCGGCGTCGATGCGGTCGAACAGCGACTGCAGGCGCGCCTCGGCCCAGGGCTTCGAGACGACGACCTCGCGGCCGTCGTTGAGCCTCGTGGCGAGGCTGTGCTCTCCCGGCTTCGGCGCCGCGGCCGCGATCTCGGCCGCAGTCAGGCCGTCGCAGGCGCCGAACTCGACCGCCTCGACGGGGGCCGCGACCTGCGAGAGGATTTCCGGGACCAGATCGCTGCGCGGCGTCTGGCCGATCGTCACGAATGCGATTCGCTTTGGCTTCGACATCGAGCCCCGCTTCCCGATCCGCCATGAATCCGACCGATCGACAAGCCTAACCATCGCCGTCCAAGGCGAGAATACGCACAGTTACGTAGCGCTCAGGGTGCGACCTCGGTCTTGCCGCGGCGATCGGCGGCGCGCGAGGCGGAATAGCCCGCCTGCTCCAGTTCGATCGCCCGGCGCACCAGGGTCGCGAACGAATCGGCGCCCATCTTCTCCATCACGTGGGCGCGATGGATCTCGACCGTGCGCGGGCTGATCCCGAGCCGCCGCCCGATCGCCTTGTTGGGCAGTCCCTCGACCAGCAGCATCATGATCTCGCGCTCGCGCGGCGTCAGGAACGCCATGCGGTCCGCCGCCTGCCGGCGCTCCGCCTTGCTCGGGCTCTCCAGCGCGCCCGACAGCATCAGGCGCACCGCGCCGGCGACGACGCGGCGCGCGAGCACGACCGGGCGACCGGTCATCGCCGCCATCTCGGTGCGCATCTCCTCGGTATAGGCGATCGAGTCGAGGACGATCAGGTCGCAGTCCTTCAGTTCGCGCGCAGCCACAGCCAGCCGCGGCGAGGGCTCGCACGGCGCATGGGTAAGGCGCATGCGCACGCCGTTCCAGCGCCCCTGCGCGTACTCGGCTATCTGCCGAGCGAGCGGCAGGACGATGCCGATCGTCTGGCCGGTCATGGCGACGGATTCGATCGACGTCCGGATCACGCTCTCGGCCTCGATGAGGCCGCCGCGGCGGACGAGATTGGGGAACGGCCCGGTCGACAGCAAGACTGCCAGATCGAAGCCTTCGCGTTCGATCCGCGCCAGCAACCCGTTCAGCTTCTCGATGATCTGCGCCTTGGAGACGATCACGGTCCGGCGGTGCGCCCTGGTCGACAGCGTGAACTCGCCCGGCCGCGGCGCCATCGCCGCCACGGCGGCGGGGCTGAGCCCGTCCAGCGCCCCGAACTCGACGGGCTGGATCGGCCGGTCGATATGGCCAAGCAGTTCGGGAACCAGATCGTCGCGCGGACTCTCCCCCACCGTGACGAAGGCCACCAGCGGCCCTGACGGCGCGTTCGGTTTTCGGTGGTCGGAACGGCGGGCCATCATGACAATTCGATGATCTTGCGGCAGCGAAGGGCCGCAGGCGAGCGATTTTTTCGCGGGCGCGACCGCCGTTACGTAGACCACCGGATTCCGCCCCTGGGGTGATCATCCTATGGTCAGTGCCGACCATTGCGGAGGCACGATGCGACCGATCGATGCGAGCGAAATCGAGCCCCTGTCCATCGGTGCCTGGATTCTCGGCACCGGCGGCGGCGGCAGCCCCTACAAGAACTTTCTCAACGTCAGGAAGCTCTACCGCGAAGGCAAGACCTGCCAGCTGATGGATCCGAGCGAGCTCGCCGACGACGACATGGTGGTCGTCGTCTCGAACATGGGCGCGCCCCTGGTCGGGCAGGAACGGCTCACCGACCCGCGTACGCAGGTCCGCGCGATCGAGGTGCTCCAGGACTACATCGGCAAGAAGTTCCGCGCCGTGATGTCGGTCGAGATCGGCGGGGGCAATGGGCTGCAGCCGCTGCTGCCCGCGGCCGTGATGGGCCTGCCGGTGGTCGACGCCGACGCGATGGGACGCGCCTATCCGGAGGCGCAGATGACCAGCTTCGCGGTCGCCAACCTGCCGATGTTTCCCTTGAGCCTGGTCGATATCCGCGACAACGAGGTGGTCGTGGCGCGCGCCGCGAGCTGGAAATGGATGGAGCGCATCTCGCGCAAGGTCTGCGTCGAGGTCGGCTCGGTCGCCTCGACCTGCAAGGCGCCGCGCACCGGCAAGGAGGTCAAGACGTTCGGCATCCTCAACACCACGACCCAGGCGATCAAGCTCGGCCAGGCGGTGATGGCCGCGCGCAAGGCGCATGCCGACCCGATCGAGGCGGTGCTCAGGCAGGAACGCGGCAAGCTGATCTTCCGCGGCAAGATCGGCGACATCGCGCGGCGCACGACCGAGGGGTTCCTGCGCGGTTCGGCCAAGGTCGACGGACTCGACGACTGGCGCGGCTCGCGCATGCAGCTCGACTTCCAGAACGAGTTCGCGGTCGGCTCGATCGACGGCACGCCCGTCGTCATGACGCCCGACCTGATCTGCGTGCTCGACACCGTATCCGGCGAGGCGATCGGCACCGAGACGCTGCGCTATGGCCAGCGCGTCACGGTGATCGCGCTCCCCGCCCCGCCGATCTTCCTCACACCCAAGGGGCTCGAGCACGTCGGCCCGAAGGCCTTCGGCTACGACATCGAGTTCAAGTCGGTCTTCGAACCGAATGCGGGAGACCGGTCATGAAGCGGATCGGCATCGACGTCGGCGGCACCAACACGGATGCGGTGCTGGTCGAGAACGAGCGCGTCATCGACGCGATCAAGACCGCGACCACCGAGGACGTCACGTCGGGCGTCACCGCGGCGCTCGACGGGCTGCTGAAGCGCACCGCGGGGGCGCCGGGCCTCGACGCCGTCATGATCGGCACGACGCATTTCACCAACGCGGTGGTCCAGCGGCGCGACCTCAAGCCGGTCGCGGCGGTTCGCATCGGCCTGCCCGCCGGCGCCTCGCTCGAACCCTTCATCGACTGGCCGGAGGATCTCTGCGAAGCGGTGCGCGGCGCCTGGTTCATGATCGAGGGCGGCCACGAATACGACGGCCGGCCGATCGTCCCCTTCGACAAGGCGGGAATGCGCGACGCGGCCGCAAAGATCCGCGACCAGGGCCTCACATCGGTCGCGGTCACCGCGGTGTTCTCGCCGCTCACCGCCGAGTGCGAGCTCGAGGCGGCGGCGATTCTCCGCGAGACCATTCCCGGTGTGTCGGTGACGATGTCGCACACGCTGGGCCGCATCGGCCTGCTCGAGCGCGAGAACGTGACCGGACTCAACGCCTGCCTGATCGATCTCGGCCGGCGGACGACCGGCGCCTTTCGCGAGGCGCTGCGGCGTGCCGGCATCGCGGCGCCGTTCTACCTGACGCAGAACGACGGCACGGTGATGCTGGCCGAGGTCGCGGCCGACAACCCGGTCTACAGCTTCGCATCGGGACCGACCAACTCGATGCGGGGGGCCGCGTTCCTGTCCAAGATGGGCGACGCGATGGTCGTCGACGTCGGCGGAACAACCAGCGACATCGGCTGCCTCGTCCACGGCTTCCCGCGCGAGGCCAACAACGTCGTCGAGATCGGCGGCGTGCGCACGCTGTTCCGGATGCCCGACCTGCTTTCGCTCGGCCTCGGCGGCGGCACGATGGTGACGCGCGACCCGCTCACGGTCGGTCCGCGCAGCGTCGGCTACCGGCTGCTCCAGGAGGGGCTGGTCTTCGGCGGCGCCACGCTGACGACGACCGACGTCGCGGTGGCGGCGGGCCTCATCGACATCGGGGACCGCGGGCGCGTGAAGCATCTCGACAAAGCCTTCGTCGGGGCTTGCATTGCGCGCGCGCATGCGATCATCGCCGAGGGCGTCGACCGCATGAAGACCGACGCTGCGCCCGTGCCGCTGATCGCGGTTGGCGGCGGCGCATTCCTGGTGCCCGAACGAATCGACGGCGTGTCCGAGGTCGTCCAGGTCGAGCATCGCGCGGTGGCGAACGCGGTCGGCGCGGCGATCGCGCAGGTCAGCGGCGAGGTCGACCAGATCTTCTCGGGTCTCACGCGCGACGCGGCGCTCGCCGAAGCGCAGAAACTCGCCGAACAGAAGGCCGCGCGCGCCGGCGCCGACCCGAGGACGCTCAAGGTCGTCGAGGTCGAGGACCTGCCGCTTGCCTATCTGCCTGGGAACTCGCTGCGCGTGCGCGTGCGCGTGGTCGGGGATATCGCCGCCTGAGGCGGATCAGCCCCAGCTTTCCTGGCTGCCCCGGCGGCGCGCGATGCGCGCGACCGTTGCCGGTGGAAGCTGGGCAACCGGGCTGGGCTTGCCGAAGAGGTAGCCCTGGCCGAACTCGACGCCGATGGCGCGCAGCGCGGCAGCCTGCTCGCTGGCCTCGATCATCTCGGCGATCGTCTTGATGTGCAGGTCGCGGCACAGCGAAACGATGCCCTTCATCATGGCGTCGTCGCGCGGCGAGTAGCCGAGGCGCTTCACGTAGGCCCCGTCGATCTTGACGTAGTCGATCGACAGCGCCTGCAGGTACTGGAACGACGCCGCGCCGGCACCGAAATCGTCGAGGCAGACGATGCTGCCGCGCTTGCGGAGATCCTGCACGATCCGATCGACCTGCGACAGGTCCTTGAGTTCCGAGCTCTCGGTGATCTCCAGGATCATCCGCTTGGCGACGAGGCGGTGCTGATCGATCATCTCCATGAGGCATTTGACGAACATCGCGTTCTCGATCGAACGCCCGGAGATGTTCACCGCGAGGGAGAGGCGCGAATCGCAGTCCGGCGACTCGAGCTGGCGGATCGTGCGCAGGCAGACACCGAGATCGAACTGCTCGATGATGCCGACCTGCTCGGCGAAGCGGATCGTCTCGAACGGGCTTTCGCCGTTCTTGAAGCGCGCCAGCACCTCGAAATGGTGGATGCCCCTGTCGGTCAGGTCGACGATCGGCTGGTAGGCGACGTCGAAGTTCTCCTGCTGGACGGTCTGCGCGAACTGCGACATCCGCTCGACCGTGTCATGGACCATCGTCTCGAAGGCGCCGGACAGCGTGTCCGGCATGGCCGTGCCCGGCGCGCTTTCGGCGAAGCGGTTGACGACATAGCGGATCGCCTTCATCGCGTCGTCGGGCGCCATGCTGTCGAAGGCCAGCGCGATATCCGTGCGCGAAACCGCGACTCCGGCCCCAGTCGGGTCGAGACGCCGCGTCAGGTCGGCGATGTTCTGCGGAAGGGTCGGCGCACCGTCCTGCTGCAGCACGCCGAAGCGTTCCTCGGCGATGCGGCCGGCGGAATTGCCGTCGACCGAGGCCGCGCGCAGCAATGCACCGACCGAGCGAATCATCTCCGACGCGACCTTCGCCGGAAGGCGCCGCTGCAGGGCGGCCAGCCCGGGCACGTCGAGCATGGTCAACCCGACCGGCTGGTCGAGATTGGCCGCGGCCGCCGCGACGTCGGCGACCATGTCGCCGAAGCTGTCCTTCTGAAGTAGCTGGCTTTCCGGATCGCGCTTGCGCGCAGCGGCCGTCGCCGCGACGGCGGCGGTCGCGCGCGTGAGCGTGCAGGCGACGCGCTCGTCGTCGCCCGGCAGGCGGCAGGCGCTGAGCACGCCCGGGCGCGGCGCACCGTCGGGCGACAGGATCGCAAGCCGGACTACGGCCGGACCGCAGCGCGATCCGATGCCGAGCGAACGGATCAGCGCGCCGACATAGGCGTGGTCGTCGGGATGAACGATGTCGGTCCAGGCGAGCCCGACGAGATCGCGGTCGATCTTCTCCGTAAGGCCGCTCGACGCGCCCATCGCGAAGGTGATCGTTCCGGTGGTGTCGACTTCGAACAACAGGTCGGCGCCGGCAAACGCGAAGGACACGAAGCGCGTCGCCATGCCGCGCGCGCTGGCGCGATCCGCAGGCGCCCCCGATCTACCGCTTGCCGCCTCGCCCATCTGGACGCCTCGATGCGTTGCTGTCGATATCTCCGTACCGAACATTCCTAGACGCAGTACGCTTAAGGGAGGGTAAATGCGTCCCCGGCCAGAGACTTTCGCCGCGGCGCGAAAGGCGGCAGGCTATGCCGTGCAGTCCAATGGATTCGCACCCCAGCCCGAAGCAGGAACAGCATGGCCAACGAGCAGATCGTCGCCGCCTTTCCCCGCCGCTCCCTGACCTTGAGCCGCGCGCGCCGGGGCGTCTTCGGCATCATTTTCGCGCTCATCGGCGCTCTCGGATTCGGCGCCTTCGCGGTCGGGATCGCGGTCAACTACGTGCCCGACCTGATCACCGACATGGCGGTGGCGCGCGACCCCGTCGAGGTCCCCGGCAATGCCGGCTACAACTGTTCGATCCATCGCGGCTTCATCTCCACCTGCACTGTCGAGATTCGCTATCAGGGCGAGGACAAGCGGCAGCACTATCGCGAGACCGCCCTGCTCTTCCTCGGCCGGCTCGATCGGGACCAGCCGCTCTCGATCCGCCATGCGCGCGGTTCGCCGGACCGGGTCAGCACATCGTGGGGCGAGTCGTACCTGACCGATCGCTGGCTGACCCTCGCCGGCGCGGTCGCGCTTTTCGCCGCGCTCGCCATCGGCTGCGCGCTCGGAGCGGTCAATCAGCAGCGCGGCAATGCACAGCGCCGCGCGCTGGCGGCGAAGCCGAACCCGACGCCCGTTACGCTGCAGTCGGTGGTGAAGGCAAAGGGACAGAACACCTGGACGTTCGCCTGGAACGCCGGCGCGCAGACCTTCACGGCGACCGATGTCCTTCGCGGCAAGCGCACGCCGCTGCTCCTCGACGCGACCGGCACCGCCGGCCTGGCGCTGACCGACGCCGGCGGGCGCGCCATCCTTCTCGACGACAGGCTTTCCGACGTCAGCCTGACCGAACCGGAACGCCAGGCGGTCTTCCAGGCCATCGCCGGCAGCGCGCCAGGACACGCCGCGACGGCAGCGCCCATCGTCCAGCGTTGAATCCACGCGACAACGCGGTTGGCGCCCCTTGGCATCTATGCTAAATGCCGACGACCAGCTTGGGGCGGCGGGTGGCGCCTCCGCCGGCACGACTTAAGGGGTTCCGCACATGCGCTTGGCGCTTTCGCTCGCTGCCGTCGCCTTCGGCCTGTCCGCCTGTTCGTGGTTCGACAGTTCGCCGCCACCGCCACCGCCGTACCAGCCCGCCGCGCAGCCGCAGCTTCAGGCGCAGGCCGAACCGGCCGCCCAGGCGCCGGCCCGCGTCGCCGACGAATGCATGACCCTGGTGAGCCAGGGGCTCACGTCGATCCGGCGTTCGCCGCAGGGCGCGACGACCGACTGGCGCGTGCAGCTTCAGAACCGCTGCCCGCAGCAGGCCGCCGTGCTCGTCGAGTTCTGGGTGCTCGACCGCAACAACACGGCGATCGGGTATGAGGCGCAGCGGGTCACGGCCCCCGCCAGCCAGGCATTCGAGGTGCGCGGCACGATCGCCGTGCCGCGCCAGCAGTCGGAGACGATCGCGTCGACGATCACCCGCTACGGCGCCGACCCGGGCCAGTAAGAGACCCCGCGCTCCCACGAGCGAACGGCGGCCGCCCGGCCGCCGTTTTTGCGTCTGGGGCAGCGATGCAAGCGATCAGGCCGTCAGGCGGCGGAAATCCTCGATCGCGATATTGCCGCCCGACAGGATCACACCGAGCGTCGCGGGTGCGGGCGCCAGCTTGTGGGCCAGAGCCGCGGCGAGCGCCACCGCCCCGCTCGGCTCCAGCACGAGCTTGAGGTGATGGAAGGCGCGATCCATCGCGACGAGCACCTCATCGTCGCTCACCGACAAGCCGCCCGACACGAACTCGCGCGCGACGTCGAATGTCACCACGCCCGGCATCGCCGCCTGCAACGCATCGCACACCGAACGCGGCTGGCCTTCGACGCGCTGGCGCGCGCCGGTCGCCAGGGAGCGCGCCATGTCGTCATAGCCTTCGGGCTCGACGCCGTAGACGCGTGTCTTCGGGCTCATCTGGCGCACCGCGAGTGCAACGCCCGCAACCAGGCCGCCGCCGCCGACCGGCGACATCACGGCATCGAAGGCGACGCCGATCTGCGCCGCCTGGCGCATGAACTCGAGCCCGACCGAGGCCTGGCCGGCGACGATCAGCGGGTCGTCGAAGGGATGAAGCTTGGTCATCCCGCGCTCCTGCGCCAGCCCGGCCGCCAGCTCGTTCGCGGCCTCCTCGCGATTGCGCGTGCCGTGGCGGCTCAGCACCACGTCGGCGCCGTAGCGGCGCGTCGCCTCCATCTTGGCGCGCGGCGCATCCTCGGGCATCACGATCGTCACCTTCACGCCCGCCAACGCGCCCGCGGCGGCGAGGCCTTGCGCGAAATTGCCCGACGAGAACGCGACCACGCCGCGCGCGCGCTCCTCGGCGTCAAGGCGGGCGATCCGATAGTAGGCGCCGCGGAACTTGAACGAGCCGGTGCGCTGCAGCGATTCGGCCTTCAGCAGCACGCGCGCGCCGCACAGTTCGTTGAGGACCGGCGATTCGAGGATCGGCGTCTCGACCACCACCGGCCGCAGGATCTCGGCGGCCTGTCGCAGGGTTTCGAACGCGACGCCGGCCATCACACCGCCGCGGTTCCGTCGGCGCCGGCGCCGCAGACGAGCACGCCGACGCGCTCCCCAGGCCCGGGCTTGTAGGCGCCCACCAGCAGCGCCGCGACGGCAGCCGCGCCGCTCGGGTCCGCCGCAATGCCCATCTCCTTCCACAGGAACTCGCAGGCGGCCTGCATCGCCGCATCCTCGATGAGCACGACCTGCTCGACGAAGCGGCGCGCGATCTCGAAATTGACCGCTTCGGTCTTGCGCGCGGCCAGCGTCGGAACCTTGGTCGTGATCTGCGCGAGCTCGACGACGCGGCCGGCGGCGAGGCTGTCGTGCATCGTCGCCGCGCCGAACGGCTCGACGCCGATGATCCGCACGCCGGGCTTGATCGCCTTCGCGGCGACCGACATCCCCGAAATCAGGCCGCCGCCGCCGATCGCCACCATCAGCGTGTCGAGGTCGGGGGCATCGGCGAGCATCTCGAGCGCGACGGTCCCCTGCCCCGCGATCACGTACGGATCGGCAAAGGGATGAAAATAGGTAACTCCGCGCGCCGCCATCTCGAGCGCCCTGCGGTTCGCTTCGTCCCAGAACGCGCCTTCGACCCGCAGGTCGGCGCCGTAGCTCCTGATCCGCGCCGCCTTGGCGGGCGCGACGCCCGACGGCACGAAGACCGTCGTCGGCGTCTTGGCCACGCGGCCGGCATAGGCGACGGCGATGCCGTGATTGCCGCCCGATGCGGTGACGATCCCCTTGGCGACGTCGGCAGGTGCGAGCGAGCGCAGCTTGTTCAGCGCACCGCGCGCCTTGAACGAGCCGGTGACCTGCAGGCACTCGAGCTTGAGGATGATGTCCCCCGCCGCCGACAGCGGCACCGTGGTCGGCGCCGCGCGCATCATCGGCGTGCGCCGGATCGCGTCGCCGATGCGCTGTGCCGCCGCCTGGACGTCCGCGATCGAGATCATGTCGTTCCCTTGCCCATCGCATCGACCTTGTGACACGCCACGGTGTGCCCGCTCTGCCGCTCCAGCAGCGGCGGCTCGGCCTGGGCGCAGATGTCGCTGGCGAGCGGGCAGCGCGTGCGGAACCGGCATCCGGACGGCGGATTGAGCGGGCTCGGCACGTCGCCCTGCAACACCCTGCGCTGGCGGCGGCGCTGGGGATCGGGATCCGGCACCGCCGACAGGAGCGCCTGGGTATAGGGGTGAAGAGGCGCCGCGAACAGCGCGTTCTTCGCCGCCACCTCCACGACCTTGCCGAGATACATCACCGCCACCCGGTCGGCGACGTGGCGCACGACCGCGAGGTTGTGCGAGATGAACAGGTAGGTCAGCCCGAACTCGCGCTGAAGATCCTGCATGAGATTGAGGATCTGCGCCTGGATCGACACGTCGAGCGCCGACACCGGTTCGTCGCAGACCAGCAGCTTGGGCTGCAGCGCGAGCGCGCGGGCGATGCCGATGCGCTGGCGCTGGCCGCCCGAGAACTCGTGCGGATAGCGCCGCGCATGCTCGGGCGCGAGCCCGACGGTCGCGAGGAGCGCGGCCACCCGCGCGGTACGCTCCTGGCGCGTGCCGACGCCGTGCACCACGAGCGGCTCGGCGACGATCTCCCCCACCGTCATGCGCGGATCGAGCGAACCGAACGGATCCTGGAACATGATCTGGAGATCGCGGCGCAGCGCGCGCATGCGCGACGGCGCGACCTGGCGCAGGTCCTCGCCGTCGTAGAGGATCTGGCCCTTGTCCGGCTCGATCAGCCGCAGCAGCAGACGGCCCGTCGTCGACTTGCCGCAGCCCGACTCGCCGACGAGGCCGAGCGTCTCGCCGCGCTGGACCGAGAGATCGATGCCGTCGACCGCGCGCACGACCGCGCCGGCGCCGCCGCGCAGCGAGAAGCCGCGCTTGACCGGGAAATGCTTGACCAGCCCGGTGGCCGACAGCAGCGGCTCGGGCGCGCTCACGACACGGCCTCCGTCTGCCGGTAGCCGGTCTCGCGGATGCAGGCGACGCTCCGGCCGCCGCCGAGGTCGGTCGTCGCCGGGATGCGCTCGGCGCAGGCGTCGCGCGCATGCGGGCAGCGCGGCGCGAAGCGGCAGCCCGGGGGCATCGCGTGCGGGCTCGGCACCATGCCGGTGATGGCGTTGAGGCGCTGGATCGGTCCGTCGAGGCGCGGGATCGAGGCGAGCAGGCCTTCCGCGTAAGGATGGCGCGGCGTGGCGAACAGTGCCGCCGCCGGCGCGTTCTCCACCACGCGGCCCGCATACATGACCATCACGCGGTCGGCGAATTCCGCCACCACGCCGAGGTCGTGGGTGATCAGGATCACCGCCATGCCGAGTTCCTTGCGCAGGCCGCGCAGCAGATCGAGGATCTGCGCCTGGATGGTCACGTCGAGCGCCGTGGTGGGCTCGTCGGCGATCAGCACCTTGGGCCGGCAGGCGAGCGCGATCGCGATCATCACCCGCTGGCGCATGCCGCCGGAAAGCTGGTGCGGATAGTCGCCGAGCCGCCTCGCCGCCGCGGGGATCTCCACGAGTTCGAGGAGTTCGACCGCCCGCCGCCGCGTCGCCGCGCGGTCGAGCCGCTCGTGGACCCGCAGCGTTTCCTCGATCTGCTCCCCGATCGTGAAGACCGGATTGAGCGAAGTCATCGGCTCCTGGAAGATCATCGACATCGCACGGCCGCGCAGATCCTGCATCGCCGCCTCGGGCTGCGCGAGCACGTCGATGCCGTCGAACTCGATGCGGCCGTGCGTGACGCGCCCCGGCGGCGGGATGAGCCGAAGCAGGGCAAGCGCGGTCATGCTCTTGCCGCTCCCCGACTCGCCGACGATGCCGAGCACTTCGCCGGGATCGAGCGTGAACGACATGTCCTCGACCACCGGCGTGCCGCCAAAGGCGATCGTCAGATTGCTGACCGACAGCAGCGCGGCCATCAGCGTTCGACCTTCATGCGCGGGTCGAGCGCATCGCGCAGCCCGTCGCCGAGGAGATTCAGTCCGAGCACGCACATCGCGATCGCAATGCCGGGGAAGAGCGAGATCCACGGCGCTTCCTGGATATAGTTGCGGCCGTCGGCGATGATGTTGCCGAAGGTCGGCGTCGGCGGCGGCGGCCCGACGCCGATGAAGCTGAGCACCGCCTCGGCGAGGATCGCGAGCGCGAAAATGAATGTCATCTGGACGATCAGCGGCGTGATGCTGTTGGGCAGGATGTGGCGCAGCAGGATGCGCAGATGGCCGGCGCCGATCGCGCGCGCCGCCTCGACGTATTCCATCTCGCGCACCACCAGCACCGAGGCGCGCACGATGCGCGAGGTCCGAGGGGTGTAGGCGATCGACAGCGCGATCACGGCGTTGAGTTCCGACGGCCCGAGCGCAGCGGCGATCGCGATCGCCAGCAGGATGCCGGGGAACGCCATCATGCCGTCCATCACCCGCATGATGATGTCATCGAGGGCGCGGAAATAGCCGGCAATGCTGCCGATGATCGCGCCGAAGAACGCGGTCACGATCACGACCATGAGGCCGATGCGCAGGCTGACCTGGCTGCCGTAGATGACGCGCGAGAGGACGTCGCGCCCCGACCGGTCGGTGCCGAGCCAGTAGATGTCGTTCGGCTCGCCGAATCGGTAGCGGAAGTTGCTCTGGTTGGGCGGGTGCGGCGCGATCCAGTCCGCCAGCAGCGCCATTGCGACGACGAACGTGAACAGCGTCGCGCCGATCAGGAAGGAACGGTGGCGGATCAGCCGGCGCAGGGCGCCGGGCCCGACGGGCGCCGCGGTGGCGGTGGCAGGACTAGCGGCCATAGCGGATGCGCGGATCGAAGTAGGCGTAGAGCAGGTCGACGATCAGGTTGACGACCACGAAGATCGTCGCGGTGAGCAGCAACCCGCCCTGGATGACGGGGTAGTCGCGGCGCAGGATCGCGCCGACGATCAGGCGCCCCACCCCGGGCAGCGAGAACACGGACTCGATGACGATCTGGCCGCCGAGCAGGATGCCGACGCTGACGCCGACCACGGTCACGACCTGCACCATGACGTTGGCGAGCGCATGCTTGCCGACCACCATCCAGCCCGGCAGGCCCTTGGCGCGCGCGGTCCGCACGTAGTCCTGGCGCAGCACCTCGAGCATGCCCGAGCGGGTCATGCGCGCGAGCAGGCCGACCTGGGTGAGCGCCAGCGACAGCGCCGGCATCGTCGTCATGCGCAGCCAGCCGAGCGGCGATTCGGAGAACTCGACGTAGCCGCCGGTGGGCATCCAGCCGAGCACGACGGCGAAGACGTAGATCATCACGAGGCCGAGCCAGAAGTCCGGCAGCGACAGCCCGATCAGCGCGATCCCCATCATGCCCTGGTCGACCCAGGTGTTGGCGCGAACCGCCGCGATGATGCCCGTCGTCATGCCGATGAGGAGCACGATGACGAGCGCATAGGCCGTGACCGACAGCGTCACCGGCAGGCGTTCGAGGATCGCATGGGAGACGGTCTGGTTGAGCAGGAAGGAGTGGCCGAGGTCGCCCTGGAGCAGCGCGCCGTACCAGCTCACCAGCCGCGTGACGAAGGGCTGGTTGAGGCCGAGGCGGTCGCGGATCTGCTCGATCTCGTCAGGAGTCGCGGTGGGGCCGGCGAGCTCGGACGCGACGTCGCCGGGCACGAAGTAGATGATTACGAAGGTCAGCAGCGAGACGATCACCAGGACCGGGATCGCTGCGAGTATTCGTCCGACGATGAATGCAAACATTGCGTGTCGTGGATCGGGCGGGAAGTCGCCTTCCCGCCCGACCGCACCATACTCAGCCGTTGCGACGTTCGATCACGAGAACCAGCAGTCCCACATCCGCGGGATGCGGTACGGACGGTAGTTCTCGACGTTGGCGCGCGTCGCCTGGATGCGGCCGGTGTCGCCGCACTTGATCGCCACGACGTTGTCGTACATCCGCGCCTGGAACTCGCGCACCGCCGCCTGGCGGTCGGCGAGCTGCAGCGCGGTGTTGAGCTTGGTGTTCGCCGCCTCGATGCCTTCGTCGCGGGCGTGCTGCGCCGGGTTGGCGCCGGCGAAGAACGACACGACGTTGTACGGCCCTTCGTACGGCTCGATGCCCATCTGCAGCGTCCAGATGTGCCAACCCTCGGGGCGGGTACGCATCTGGAACGCCGTCGGCCAGTCGACGACGTTGAGGCGGATGTTGATGCCGATCGCGCGCAGCTGTTCCTGGGCGACCTCGCCCGTCGCCTGGTGGCCGCCGATGTTCGAGTCCGTGAGGACCGTGAGCTGCTCGTTGCGGTAGCCCGATTCCTGCAGCAGACGGCGGGCCAGCGCCGCGTTCTTCTGATTGTAGAGCGGCTTCCCGACGTCGCCCGCGAAGTACTGCGTGCCCGGATGCTGCCAGCCGTGCTCGAGGCGGAACAGGCCGTTGGTGGAGATCGCCATGATCTCCTCCATGTTCAAGGCGGCCTGGATCGCCTGGCGCAGCTTCAGATTGTTCATCGGCGCCTGGGAGTGGTTGAGGATCAGCGTCTGATACGCCCAGGGCAGCATCTGGTGCATCTTGAGCGCGCTGTTCGACTGCAGGCGCTGCGCCGAGAGCGCGTCGAGCGAGTCGAGCACGTGCAGTTCGCCGGTCTGCAGGCCGGCCGAGCGGGCGCCGGCTTCCGGCATGAAGCGGAAGCGCACGCTGTCGAAATGCGCCGTCTTCTTGCCGGCGAAACCGTCGCGTGCCTGGTAGTTGGTGTTCTGCGAATAGTCGTCAAAGCGGCGCAGCAGCGCATGGCTGTCGGGCCGGAATTCGACGAAGCGGAACGGCCCGGTGCCGATCAGCTCCATCTGCCCCGCCGCCTTGCCGGCTTCCTCCGCCGGCACGATCGCCGCGGGCGCGCGCGGGCTCGACATGCCTTCGAGGAACCCCGGGCTCGGCGCGCTGAGCTTGCAGATGACGGTATTGCTGTCCGGCGTCTCGATGGCCGCGACGGGCGCCATCACCTGGCGCGAATTGCCGACGCGCGCGAAGCGCTCGAGCGAGCCCTTGACGTCCGCCGACGTCATGACCTTGCCGTTGTGGAACTTCACGCCGCGGCGCAGCGTGAACTTGTACTGCAGGCCGTCGGACGAGACGTCGACGCTTTCGGCGAGATCGGGCTTCACGTTCGCCGCCTCGTCGCGTGCGAGCAGCGTCTCGAAGACGTGCAGCGTGATGTTGCGCGACGCCTCGGCGGAGCTGGTGACCGCATCGAGGGTGGGCGGCGCGGCCTGCGTTGCGACGATGACGTCGCCGCCGCGCCGCTGCGCGATGGCGGGCGCGCCGAGCGACGACATGGCAATCGCGCTCGCTCCGAGCCCGAGCGTACGGTTGAATTGACGCCTGTTGATCATGGTTTCTCCCTGCCGTTTTCGGTTGGCGGAACGCCAACGCCCGCAAAACTTTGACGGTAAAGCTTAGATCGACTCCGGCGCCGATTGCAAACTAAGCTGCGCAAGAAAGTGATCGTTCCGCGCCACGGAACGACGAATTCCCGCCCGCCGCAACAGGAGAGATCGAGGAAATGCCCGGCACGAGCGACGTTTCGCACAGCCCCGTGATCGCCGAAATCGACTTCGAGAAACCCGGCAAGCAGTTCGGCGCGTTGCGGGTTCCGCAGTCGCGCAACGATTCGGGCTGGGGCACGATCTCCATTCCGATCGTCGTCGTGAAGAACGGCAAGGGACCGACGATCCTGTTCACGGCCGGCAATCACGGCGACGAGTACGAAGGACAGGTCACGCTGCTGAACCTGTCCCGTGCGCTCGATCCGCAGGAGATCGAGGGCCGCGTGATCATCATCCCGGCAATGCACTTCCCGGCCGCGCTGAACGGCACGCGCATGTCGCCGATCGACGGCAAGGACTTCAACCGCAGCTTCCCGGGCAATCCGCGCGGCACCTTCGCGGAGGTGCTTGCCCACTACGTCGACAGCAGGCTGCTGCCGCTCTGCGACTTCCAGATGGATCTGCATTCCGGCGGCCACGGCATGGACGTCTATTGCTGCACCGCGCTGCACGACCTCGACGACCCTGCAATGATGCGGCGCTCGCTCGACATGGCGAACGCCTTCAATGCGCCGGTGACTATCGTACTCAAGGAAGTGAACGCCGGACCGACGCTGCTGGCCGCGGCCGAGAAGCGGAAGATCCCGGCGCTGTCGTCCGAGCTGGGCGGACGCGCCTATGTCAACATCGACAATCTCGAGGTCACCGAGCGCGGCGTGCGCAATGTCCTCAAGCATGTCGGCATCATGAAGGGCACCCCCGCCCCGCATCCGCGCTACGGCAAGAGCCGCGTCATGACCGTGCCGGACTTCAACTGCTACATCTTCGTCCCGCGCGCGGGGCTGTTCCAGCCGGCGGATCATCTGGGCGCGATGGTCACCGCCGGCAGGCCGGCCGGATGGCTGCATTTCATCGAAGACCCGAGCGCGCCGCCGATCGAGCTCACCTACAAGGCATCGGGACTGCTGTGGTGCACGCGCGGCGAAGCGCGGGTCCAGACCGGCGATCCGGTCGTCGTGATCGCGCAGGACCGCGCATCGTGAGCGGCGGCGATTTGCGCGCCGGCGCGACTTCATGCAATCCTCCGCCCGCCAGAACACCGCATTTCATCGGATGAAACGATGACGGCAATCCTCAAGCAGCGATCGGGCACCGGCGCGGACCAGGCCGAGTGGGCGCTGCGCTGCGACATGGCGGCCGTGTTCCGCGCCTGCGCGCGCCTCGGCTGGAACGAGCAGATCGGCAACCACAACAGCCTGATGCTTCCAGGCGAACAGCCGCTTTTCCTCATCAACCCGCGCGGCATGCTGTTCCGCGAGCTGACCGCGAGTTCGCTGATCGTCTGCGATCTCAACGGCAACGTCGTGCGCGGCACCGGCACGCTGCGCAAGGTCGCCTTCCACATCCACGCGCGGATCCACATGCTGAATCCGAACGCGGTCTGCGTGCTGCACGTGCATCCGCGCTATCTCACCGCGCTGTCGATGATCGAGGGCGGACGGCTGTCGCTTTCGCATCACAACAACCTGCGCCTCAACGACCGCATCGTCTACGACGATGCCAGCTACGAGCCGGTTGGCGACATCGACGAAGGCGACCGCATCGCCAGGCTGCTCGGCGACAAGACGATCATGGTGATGGGCAGCCACGGCGTGACCGTCGTCGGCGGGACCGCCCACGACGCGTTCGGGGAGTGTTGCACGGCCGAGTCGACGGCGATGTTCCAGATGACGGCGCGGACCGCGAAGCGTCCGCTGGGCCTGCTGCCCGAGAAGGGCCGCGTCGGCCATCTCGGCCCCTGGGGACAGATCTCCGATTCCCGGATGCTGCTCGACGCCTGGCGGCGCGTCCTCGACAAGGAGGAGCCCGACTATGCGAGCTGAACCGGCACCTGCCACTGACTTGAACATAGGAAACATGCGATGACTGCGATCGTACGGGAACTGTCCCGGTCGAACTCCGAAGAGGCCGAATGGAAGTTGCGCTGCGACATGGCGGCGGTGTTCCGCGTCTCGGCGCGGCTGGGCTGGAACGAGCAGATCGGCAACCACAACAGCCTGATGCTGCCCGGCGACCAGCCGCTGTTCATGATCAATCCGCGCGGCATGATGTTCCGCGAGCTCACCGCGAGTTCGCTGATCGTCTGCGATCTCGACGGCAACGTCGTCCGCGGCAAGGGCGAATTGCGGAAGGTCGCCTTCCACATCCACGCCCGCATCCACCTGCTTAACCCGGGCGCGACCTGCGTCGTTCACGTCCATCCGCAGTACCTCACGGCGCTGTCGCTGATCGAGGGCGGACGCCTCGCCCTCGCCCACCACAACAACCTGCTGATCAATGACCGCATCGTCTACGACGAGCAGGGCTACGAGCCGGTCCTCGACAACACGGAGGGCGACCGCATCGCACGCCTCCTCGGCGACAAGACGATCATGGTCATGGGCAATCACGGCGTGACCGTGGTCGGCCGCACGCCGCACGAGGCGTTCGACGAATGCTACGTCGCCGAGCGCACCGCGATGTACCAGATGACCGCCCTTGCCGCCGGAGGCAAACTGAGGGAGCTTCCCGACCGCGCCCGCCGGCGCTATCTGGGACCGTGGGGCGACAAGGTCGATGCGCGCATGCATCTCGATGCGTGGCGCCGCGTCCTCGACAAGGAAGAACCCGACTACGCGACCTGAGGACCATGACCGCACCGCGCGACACGGCATCGAACGCCGACAACAAGCCTGTCATCGACTCCGAGGAGATCTTCGCCGGCATCAAGCGCTGGGTGGAGATCGAGAGCCCTTCGCACGACGCCGCGGCGGTCAACCGCATGGCCGACGACGTCGAGCGCGACCTGCGCCGGCTCGGCGCGCGCATCGAGCGCACGCCCGGCCGCGACGGCTTCGGCGACGTCCTCAAGGCGCGTACGCCATGGGGCGGCGACGGGCCCGGCATCCTGGTGCTCAGCCACATCGACACCGTGCATCCGATCGGCATGATCAGGGAGGCGCTCAAGTTCCGGCGCGAGGGCGACAAGGTCTATGGGCCGGGCATCTACGACATGAAGGGCGGCGCCTACCTGGCATTCTACGCGTACCAGCATCTCGTGCGATCGGGCCGCCAGACCGAGCTGCCGATCACCTTCATGTTCGTCCCGGAAGAAGAGGTCGGCAGCCCGACCTCGCGCGCGATGATCGAGGCCGAGGCGCGCAGGAACAAGTACGTGCTGGTGACCGAGCCGGCGCGCGAGGGCGGCAAGATCGTCACCTCGCGCAAGGGGGTCGGGCGGTTCGTGCTCAAGACCAAGGGGCGGCCCGCCCATGCCGGCGCCCGCCACGAAGACGGCCGCAGCGCGATCAGGGAAATGGCGCGCCAGATCCTGCGCATCGAGGAGATGACGGACTACGCGCGGGGTATCACCACCAACGTCGGGCTCGTCTCGGGCGGAACCGGCGTCAATGTCGTGCCGCAGTTCTGCACCGCCGAGGTCGATCTGCGCGTCCCCGATCCCGAGACCGCGGCCGAGATGGAAGCGCGCATCCTCGGGCTCAAGGCCGTCGATCCCGATGTCGAGCTCACCGTCGAGGGCGGCATGAACCGCCCGCCCTATCGCAAGGATGCCGGCATCGCCGCGCTGTTCGACCATGCCAAGGGCCTCGCCGCCGAGATCGGCTTCGAGCTCAAGGACGTCGAACTCACCGGCGGCGGCAGCGACGGCAACTTCACCGCGGCCCTCGGCATTCCGACGCTCGACGGGCTCGGCGTCGACGGCTACGGCGC
>JAEUKZ010000291.1 GCA_016793045.1 Alphaproteobacteria bacterium | reverse complement strand
GCGGTCGCCACCGGCCCGGCGCAGAGATGCGGCGCCACGCGCATGTTGTACGCTTCCGCCATCGCGGCGATCTTCTTGGTCTCCATCATGCCGCCGGTATTGCCGATGTCGGGCTGCAGGATGTCGGCGGCATGGAGTTCGAGGATCCGCTTGAAGCCGTAGCGGGTGTAGAGCCGCTCGCCGACCGCGATCGGCAGGTCGAGCTTGTCGGACACCTTCTTGAGCGCGTCGACGTCGAAGGGGTCGACCGGCTCCTCGAAGAAGTACAGATCGAATTCGGCGAGCCGCTTGCCGAGCCTGACGATCGCGTCCGTCGTCAGCTCGGCGCTCATGTCGACCATCAGGTCGACCTTCGGTCCGACCGCGGCGCGAACCGCACGCACGCGCGCCACCGCCAGTTCCTCGAAGTCGCGGTCGAACTCGCGGCGCGACACGTGCGCGAATATGCCGTGCGGGTTGTCGCGGATCGGCGAGGCCAGCGGGTAGAACTTGATCGCGGTGTAGCCGTCCGCGAGCGGCTTCTCGACCGCGCGCGCGAGCTCGTCCGGCGTCACCGCGCGGAAGGACCAGCCGTTGGCGTAGACGCGGACGTCCTCGCGCATCTTGCCGCCGAGAAGCTCGTAGACCGGCACGCCGAGCGCCTTGCCCTTGATGTCCCACAGCGCGGTCTCGATCGCGCTGATGCCGGCGAAGACGATGGGCCCGCCGCCCTTGGCCCAGAAGGAATGGTCGTACATCTCCGACCAGATCGCCTCGATGCGGAACGGGTCGCGCCCGAGCACCAGCTTCTCGCCGAGATTCTTGATCATGCCGGCAGCCGCATCGGCGCCGGCGCCGTAGGCGAGCGCCGCCTCGCCGAGGCCGCTCACGCCCGCGTCGGTGTGGATGCGCACGATCACCGGATGGCGGCCGTCGACGCGGACGATGTAGATCTCGATGCGGGTGATTTTCATGTCGTCTCCTGGGCGCGCGGAACGCCCGTGCTTCGTGCTAGGAATCCGCGGGCCGAAATTCTGTCTCGAACCGGGGTCCGATGATGACGAAAAATGCGCCGCCGCCCAAGGTCCTGATCATCCACAACGAGGCGGCGATCTATCGCGACATGCTCGCCGCGCGGTTTCCCGACATGCGCTTTCCCGAATGCACGCGCTACGACGACGTGCCCGCGGCGCTCGCACGCGAGCAGCCGGAGATCGTGCTCGGCTTCAAGTGCGAGCCGCGTCCCCATCCGCGCGAGGCGATCCTGGCCGCACCGAGCGTGCGCTGGGTCCAGACTGCGGGGGCCGGCATCGATCACATGGCGCCGTGGGATCCCGCGAAGGTGACGGTCACCAATGCCGGCGGAATCCACGGCGACCTGATGTCGCAATACGTGCTCGGCGTGCTGATGATGCGCGGCCACCGCTTCGCCGAATACGCCGCCCTCCAGCGCGGGCGGACGTGGAAGCGCACCAACCCGAAGAGCCTCTACGGCACGACGATGACCATCGTCGGCATGGGCAAGATCGGCCGCGAGATCGCGCGCCGTGCCGCCGCGTTCGGCATCCGCATCGTCGGCGTCAACACGTCGGGGTCGCCGGTCGAAGGCGCCGAGCGCGTCTATCCGATCGCCGAACTCAGGGAGGCGGTCGCCCAAGCCGACGCGGTGGTGCTGGTCGTGCCGCTCACCGCGCAAACGCGCGGCATCATCGGTGCCGACATGCTCGCAGCGATGAAGCCCGGTGCCTTCCTCATCAACGTCGCGCGGGGCGGCATCGTCGATGAGGCGGCGCTGGTCGCTTCGCTGCGCGCCGGGCATCTCGGCGGCGCCGCCGTCGACGTCTTCACGACAGAGCCGCTGCCCGCCGAAAGTCCGATGTGGGACGCGCCGAACCTGCTCATCACGCCGCACTCGTCGAGCGACGGCGACCTCTGGCAGCGCGACGTCGCGAAGATCTTCCTCGACAACCTCGCGCGCTGGCGCGCGGGCGAGCCCCTGCGCAACGTCGTCGATCCGGCGCGGGGGTATTGAGGGGCGCATCCGTTTCGCACACCGTAATCATCCTTATGCCGCAGCTTGGTGACGGCCCTCGCGTTTTGCGGCAGACTTGCGCCGTCCGCCGCCCCGCTCGCGGGCGGCATCGCCTCGAACACGTCGAACGGGAGGCCCCGAGAATGTCGCGAATCACTCACACCCTGGGCATGGCGGCTTTCGCCGCGGCGCTGTCGCTCGGCGCGGCCGTGCCCGCCCTGGCGCAGGAGCCGTCGGGCGAGATCACCCTCAATGCCTATTCGGGCATCTTCCAGGACAACTATCAGGCGGCGGTCGTCGAGCCGTTCATGCGGCGCTTCCCGAACATCCGCGTGACCTACTTCCCGGGCCAGAACTCGGCGCAGATGCTGGGACAGCTGCGCGCGCAGCGGGCGAGCCCGCAATCCGACGTCGTCATCATGGACGTGTCGGTCCAGCGCGTCGCGAACGACGAAGGACTGTTCGCCCGCCTCGATCCCGCGCTGGTGCCGAACCTTGCGCAGCTCTTCGACCTCGCGCGGCCGGCGCAGGAAGGCTTCGGCCCGGCGGTGACGTTCGATCACCTGACGGTCATCTACAACACGCAGACCGTGAACCCGGCGCCGACCTCGCTGCGCGACCTCTGGGACGCGCGCTTCCGGCCGAGCCGGCTTGCGATCCTCGCCGCGCCCGACATCGTCGGTCTCGCCTTCACCATCCTGGTCAACCACACCAACGGCGGCGACTATCGCCAGAACATCGACGCCGGCATCCGCCGGCTGCAGGAGCTGGCGCCGTCGGTGCAGACCTGGAATCCGAACCCCGATCCGTACACGCTGGTCGTCAACGGAACGGTGCAGGCGGCGATCGGCTGGAACGCCCGCTCGCAGCTCTATGCCACGCAGTCGCAGGGACGCCTCGGCGTCGTCCTGCCGCAGGACGGCAGCGCCTTCCAGATCAACACGATCAGCCTCGTCGCCAATTCGCGCAACCCGCGCGCCGCGCAGGCCTTCATCAACTATGCGATCGGGCCCGAGGCGCAGAAGGCGTTCACCGAACGGATGTTCTACGGGCCGGTCAACCGGACCGCGACGATCGCGCCCGAGGCGCTCGCGCGCACCGCGGCGGCGCCGGAGAACATGGCGCGGATGGTGGCGATCGACTGGGCGCTGGTCGCGACGCTGCGCGACCGCTGGAACGAGCGCTGGCGCCGCGAAGTCATCCGCTGACGGCGCAAGCGGGGCCGGGCGCATTCGGTCCGGCCCCGCGAAGCGCATGACCGCAGTGCGATGAACCCGACCGTTTCCCGCGGTTCGTCCTGGCCGATGGCGGCGCTGCTCGTGCCGGCGCTCGCCATCGTCGCCGCCGCGTTCCTCTATCCGGTGGCGACGCTGCTGCGCATGTCGCTCAACGAGGCGGTGAGCGGCGGCGCCATCCGCGAAGCCTGGACGATCGCGAACTACGTCGGCTTCTTCACCGACAGCTTCTATCTCGAGCTCACCGGCAGCGCGCTCCTGCTCGCCGGAACGGTGACGCTGACCTCGCTGCTCGTCGCCTATCCGATCGCGCTCTTCCTCTATCGCTGGGATTCGCCGTGGCGCGGCCCGCTCGCGGTTCTGACGATCTCGCCCCTGCTGGTCAGCGCGGTGGTGCGGACCTATGGCTGGATCATCATCCTCGGCGATCGCGGGGCGGTGAACTCGATCCTGCGCGGCGTCGGACTCGCCGCCGAGCCGATCCGCATGACCAACAACTGGATCGGCGTCGTCGTCGGCCTGACCGAGGTGCTGACGCCCTACATGGCGCTGGCGCTGATCGCCGGATTCGGCCGGCTCGACCGCGCGGTCGAGGAGGCGGCGATGACGCTCGGCGCCTCGCCGTGGCGCACCTTCGTGCGCGTGACGCTGCCCCTGAGCCTGCCCGGCATCATGCTCGGCTGCCTGCTCTGCTTCGTGCTCGCGATCAGCTCCTTCATCACGCCGCGGCTGCTCGGCGGCGGGCGCGTCTTCACGCTGGCGACCGAGATCTACGAGCAGTCGATGCTGAACCTCAACTGGCCGCTCGCCGCGACGATTTCGATGGTCATGCTCGTGATGTTCGGCGTGACGCTGGTCGCCTATGGCCGGCTCGCGCGGCGGATCGGGTGAGGGGCGGCGATGGAAAGCCACGGCCTCTCGAAGCCCTTCGTCGCGCTGGTGGTGGCGCTCTACGTGTTCCTGCTGTCGCCGCTCGCGATCACGCTGGCGATCTCGTTCAGCAACGATCCGTTTCTCGGCTTCCCGCCCGAGCAGTGGGGGACGCGATGGTACGGCGTGCTGCTCGGCAATCCGCGCTTCCTCGCGGCGTTCCAGAACAGCCTCGCCATCGCGGCGACGACGATGGCGGTCGGCCTCGCCGCCGGCATCCCGGCCGCCTACGCGATCGCGCGCGGCAGCTTCCCGGGCCGCGACGCGCTGCTCGCGCTGTTCACCGCGCCGCTGCTGCTGCCCTCGATCGTGCTGGGGCTCGCGCTGCTGCTGGTGTTTTCGCAGCTCAACCTCGCCAGCACCTTCCACGGCCTGGTGCTCGCGCATCTCGTCGTGACGCTGCCCTACGTCGTGCGCATCGTCACGGTGGGGCTGAGCACGATCCGGCCGGAATACGAGGAGGCGGCGATGACGCTCGGCGCCTCGCCGTGGCGCGTCTTCCGCCGCGTCACCCTGCCGCTGATGGTGCCGGGCATCGTCGGCAGCGCGGCGCTCACCTTTCTCGTGTCGTTCGACGAGGTGGTGGTGTCGCTGTTCCTGGTCGGCCCGCGCCTGACGACCCTGCCGGTCGAGATCCTGCGCTATGTCGAGACGCGCACCGACCCGCAGGTCGCGGCGCTTTCGGTGATCCTCATCGCGATCACCGTGGCGCTCGTCGTGCTGATCGAGCGCAGCGTCGGCGTGATGCGCGCGCTGGGGCGCTAGGCCCGCGCGCGCATCGCGCCGCGCGAGATCAAAGAACCTTGTGGCTCGCCACCGGGATCGCCTGGCGGACCTGCTTGAGGTAGTCGAAGTCGAGCCGCGTGGCGATGTAGCCGACCTTATCGGCGGCCATCGCGGTGATGTGGCCCCACGGGTTGGCGACCAGCGTGTGGCCGAAATTCTGGCGCTGACCGTTCGCGTAGGAGCCGCACTGGCCGGCGGCGAGCACGTAGGTTTCGGTCTCGATCGCGCGCGCGCGCAGCAGCACCTCCCAGTGGTCGCGGCCGGTCTGCAGGGTGAACGCCGCCGGCACCGCGATGATCTCGGCGCCCTTCTTGGCGAGCGCCTGGTAGAGTTCGGGGAAGCGCACGTCGTAG
>JAEUKZ010000251.1 GCA_016793045.1 Alphaproteobacteria bacterium | reverse complement strand
CTCGCGGCGCGCGTCGTCGACCGCGCGCTTGAGGCGCGCGATCTCGGTGAACGCGGCGCGGACCGCGGGCGACAGCTCGTTCGCGCTCGCGAACACCGCGAGCTGCTGCGGGTTGAGGTCGAGCAGGCGCAGCGTCTCCTCGCGCGGCCGTTCCAGCACGACGGCGAGCGTCGCGGTCTCGCCGGCGGCGACGCGGCGCACGAAGCGCCACTCGGTCGCAGTCTCCTCCGGCGCCGGCGTCGCGGGCGAAACGAGACGCCAGCCGGTCGGGCGGGCCTGCTCGATCGCGACCTGGCGCGCCTCGCGCGGCGGCGCGGCGATGCGATAGGTCGTGGTCTGCCGGTCGATGCGGGTGAGTCGCAGCAGCCCGCCGCTGATCGTCCCCGTGGCGATGCTCTGAGCCGCCTCGGCGCGGCGTTCGATCATCGTCTTGGTGTCGACCGCGAAGGACAGCAGCCGCGACTGGCCGCCGGCGACCGGACCCATGCGCGCGTCGCCGACATAGGTGAGCCCGCCGGCGCTGCGTTCGTAGAGCGTCAGCACGCCGGGCGGCAGGCCGGCCTCGCCGTCGTTGCCGAGCCGCACCGCCGCGAAGGGATTGCGCGGGTTCGTTTCGGGCTGGTAGAGCGCGATCGACTGCGCCGGCACCTCGCGGTCGATGATCGGCGCGACGAAGGTCTGGCCCGACGGCACCGAAACCGGCTGCGGGAAGCGGAAGCTGATCTGCGTCGTCGCCTCCTGCGCCTCGGCCGCCGTCGCCGCGGCCATGCCGGGCGCGGCCACGGGCGGCGGTGCGGCTGCGACCTCCGCCGCGCCGCCGCGCGCCATCGCCTGCGGCGCCGGGGCGGCCAGCGCGCGCCCGGCCGCGCGAAGCTGCTGCTGCGGCGCGGCCCGGTCCTCGGCCAGGCCGGCGATGACGTCGCGGGTCATCGTGCCGGTGTCGACGCGCGGCAGCACGCGGCCATAGACCTCGATCGGCACTTCCGGCCGGGACACGAAGAACGGCCGGTAAAGCGCCTGGCGGAAGGTCACGGGATTGCCGGAGACGAGCGAGAGTTCGACATTGGTCCAGTCCTGGCCGCTCAGGTTCTCGACGACGGCCCAGCCCTGCAGGCGGCCGCGCGTCACCGCCGGGTCGGGATCGATCGCCAGCCGGTACGAGGTCTTCCACAGCGGCACCTCGACGACGTAGCCGACGCGCACCGCGCGCCGGCCTTCGCCGCGCGCCACTATGGTCAGCGTGCGCCGGTCGCGGGCGCGGTTCTCGGCGACGGCGCGCAGCGCGCGCGCGACCTCCGCCTGGAGGTTGGAATCGGCGAAGGTGACGCTGGTCGCCTCTTCGAGCACGAAGGACTGCAGCCCGGTGGCGCCCATCAGGGTGACGCGATGGCGCGTGATCGTGCGGTCGCCGCCAGCCTGCGACTGCTCGTCGAGCACTCGCACGATCCGGCCCGACATCGGCGTGGCGCCGGCGACGTTCACCTCCGCGCCCTGAAGCGCGTTGAGCAGCGCCACCGGCGACTCGAGCGCCTCGCGCGGGAAGGTGAAATCGCGGAAGGCCTGCGACAGCGGTTCCTGGCCGGGCAGGCGGACACCGCCGACATTGCCGCGGTCGTCGAACACGACGATGCTCTTGAGCACGTCGTCGACCTGGTCGAGCCGGACCGGCAGCGCCAGCTCGGCATTGCCGGTGACCTCGGTTTCGAACTCGAAGTACCCGACTCCGCCCTGGCTGAGCACGATGCGCTTGAGGGTCAGCGTTTGGGCCGCCGCAGCGGCAGTGGTCGCGACGAGCACGACCAGCGTCAAGACGAGGCGCTTCATGGGATCTCCCTGTTGCGGTCGACTAAAGAGAACGTGCGGCGATCGGCACCTGTTCCCCGAGGCGACCAGCGGCAACGCTGTCGGCAAAATGTGACGGGAATATGGTCGCGCGGGCGCGACGGTTGGCCGCGTCGCCGCGCCTCACGGCGAGGATGCGCCGCGGATCGCGGCGGCGATCGGGACGATCGTGCGGTCCTCCTCGGCGTTGAGTCGCGATTCGAACTCGAGATGCCAGGCGAGATCGCGCTTTGCGCTGGTGCTCGCGTCGCCGCGGGCGACCTTGGTGCGCAGGTCGGAAAGCGAGCGCGACCAGTAGTGATTGATGCGCAGCAGGTCGATCGCCATCGCCGGCGCGTGGCCGCCGTCGAGCGGCGCGCCGTCGGTCGTCACCGCCTCGCCCTGCCAGTACTTGAAGGCGTGCGGCGAGCGGATCGCGCGGATGAGCCGCGGATTGGCGATCGTCTTCACGAAGCAGCCGAGCGGCAGGTAGCTCGCGTCGTCGTTGCGGTCCGCGGCGCGGTCCTTGAGCAGGAACGGCGTGCGCAGGACGAAGTCGAGCGCCGCGCGCTTCGCATAGGCCTCGACGATCGGCCCCGGCGGCGGCGCATCGTGGCCGGCCGAACCGAAGAACAATTCGTTGACCGCGACGCCCGGGCGGCCCGCGAAGCGCGCGAGGATCGGCCGGATGTCCTGGCGCTGCGGCGAGAACAGGAACTCGTCGAGGTCGATGAAGGCGATCCAGCGCGCGTCGCGGCGATAGCGGCGCACGCAATGCCGGTAGGCCGAGAACTGGCCGACCTGGCGCGGCCAGTCGTGCAGCGTGACCACGCCGCGCGCGATCCACGGCGCGAGCACGCCGCGGAAACCGTCGGTGCTGAAATTGTCGTAGAGGTAGAACTGCGTGACGCCGACGCCTTCGTGGAAGCGCAGCCACTCGTCGAGGAACGGCGCCTCCTCGCGGAAGATCGCGCAGACCGCCAGCTCATGGCGCAGCGTCCGCGCGAGGCGGCGTTCCTCCCACCGCGCGCGCAGGATCCAGGGCGAGCGCAGGATCGTCTTGAGCCGCTGCATCGCGCCATCGTAGCCGCGCCTGCCGCGCCGCGCGAGGCCGGCTAGGTCAGAGGCTGGCCCGCCAGGCGCGCCAGCCGCCGAAGCGGGTGATCTCCGGCGCATTGCGGACGGCGGCATCCTCGCACAGGAAGCCGAGCACCATCGTGCCGTCGTCGAGCTTCACCTTGCCGACGCCGAGCGGCGCCGGAATCGCGGCGACGAAGCCGCCGAGCGCGGCGGCGGGCACCGCCCAGATTTCGCCTTGGATGGCGCCGCCGCCCTCGCCCCGCACCATGCCCGGCCGCGCCGGCTCGCCTTGCAGCGCGAAGAGCCGGTACTCGGGCGCGGTGGCGGCGTCGCGCAGCTTGCGCGCGCCGATCGCGGTGAGCTGGTGGTTGAGCGGCAGGCCGGAAAGATGCGCGCCGACGACCATCAGCGCGATCGTGTCCGAAGGGGCCGTGGGACGCGCCGGCGGCTCCGGCATCGCGGTTTCGGTGGCGCCGAGCGGCAGCGCCGCTGCGCGATGGAGCGCCTCGCCGAGTCCGACCAGCAGCGGCTCGGCGAAGGCCGGCGCGATCAGCGTGGCGCCGTGCGGCAGGCCGCGCGCGTCGAAGCCCTGCGGCACCGCGATCGCCGCCAGGTCCATCAGGTTGACGAAGTTGGTGTAGGTGCCGAGCCGCGAGTTCAGCTTGATCGGCTCGGCCGCGACCTCGGCGATCTGATAGATCGTCGGCGCGGTCGGCACGACCATGGCGTCGACGTCGTTCCACAGCGCGCGCGTGCGCGCGCGCAACGCTTCGAGGCGGTAGAGGCCGTCGAAGGCATCGACGGCGGAGAATCGCTTCGCGCCGTCGACGATGCCGCGCGTCACCGCGTGCATCGTGTCGGCGTGGATCGCGGCGAATTCGCGGATGGCGTGGAGCCGCTCGGCGACCCACGGCCCGTCATAGAGCAGCGCCGCCGCTTCGCGGAACGGGGCGAAGTCGATCGCCACCGCGGTGCCGCCCAGGGCCGCGAGCCGTTCGCAGGCCGCAGCGAAGATCGCCGCCGCGCCGTCGTCGCCGAAGAAGTCGGGGTCTTTCGGCACGGCGAAGCGGAACGCGGCCGGGCGCCACGGCACGCCGTGCGGCGCCGGCCGCGAGAACGCATCCGCGGCGTCGGGTGCGGCGGCGGCCTGCAGCACGTCCCAGGCGTCGGCGGCGGTAAGCGCGAAGATCGACACGCAATCGAGCGAGCGGCAGGC
>JAEUKZ010000160.1 GCA_016793045.1 Alphaproteobacteria bacterium | reverse complement strand
GGAATCGATCGCCGGCGCGCGCACGAAGCGATCGATCGCAGCGGCGACGAAGCCTTCGTAGAAGGCACGGCGCGCCGCCTCGATCTGCCGCGTGCGGTCGCCGCCCGCCGCTTCGGCCTCGCGCACGATGCGCTCGTAGGTCGCCGCGAGTGCCGGGTTGGTGTGGCGCGCGCCCGCTTCCGGCGCCTTGCCGCCCGGACAATAGACCGCCGCGGAGCTCGGCCACTCCTCGACGAACAGTGGCGACACCGCCGCGATCGCGCGTGCGAGGCCGGGCAGCACGGGATAGCCGTCGCGCGCCAGCCCGACTGCCGGCGCCGCGACGTCGCGCAGCGCCATCGTGCCGTAGTCCGAGAGGATCATCATCCAGGCGCCGAACGAGCCGGGGACGACCGCCGGCAGCAGTCCCGTCCCCGGGATAAGGTCCAGCCCCTGCGCCTTGAAATGCGCGATCGTCATCCCGGCCGGCGCGACCCCCTGGCCGCACAGGACGCGCGGACGGGCGGCGCCGGCGGGCATCACCAGGCCGACGAGATCACCGGCCGGGCCGTTGAGATGCGGCTCGAGCACCTGGAGCGCCAACCCGGTCGCGACCGCGGCATCGAAGGCATTGCCGCCGCGCTCGAGGATCGACATGCCGATCGCCGAACCGATCCAATGCGTCGAGGCGACGACACCGAAGCTGCCGGTGATCGTCGGTCGCGTGAGACTCATGGCGCCCTTTCCAGCCTGCGAAACACCGCGCGCGTCGGCGGCGGACCGTGATGCCACGGCCGCAGCGGGGGCGCCAGCGCCTCAGCGCGCCGGCAGGCCGAGCGCCGTCAGGCGCCGGGCGAGATCGCCTGCATCCGTGAAGTGGATCGCCGTGAGTCCGAGCGCGGCGCCGGCGGCAACGTTCTTGGGGCTGTCGTCGATGAAGACGGCGCGGCGCGGGTCGATGCCGCCGACCTCGAACAGGTGCCGGTAGAAGCGCGGATCGGGCTTGCCCATCTTCTGGCGGCCGGAAACGGCGACGTGGCGGAAGCGCTGCAGGAAGGGAAAGCGCGGCTCGGCGCGCGGATAGGTCTCGGCCGACCAGTTGGTGAGGGCGAACAGGCGGACGCCGGCCTCGTCGAGCGCCTCGAGGATCGCCACCGTCTCGTCGATGGCGCCGCCGAGCATCTCGTCCCAGCGGCCGTAGAACGCCTCGATGAGATCGCGCTTCTCCGGATGCCGTTCGATCAGCACCGCGTTGGCGTCGGCGATCGGCCGGCCGTAGTCCTGCTGCAAATTCCAGTCCGGCGAACACACCTCGGCGAGGAAATGCTCGCGTTCGATCTCATCCGGAATCAGCTTGCGGTAGAGGTGGCGCGGGTTCCAGTCGATGAGCACGCCGCCGAGGTCGAAGATCACCGTGTCGGGCGTGACGGTCCGATCGCTCATGGCTCGCTTCGCAAGATGTCGCGACGCCGGCCGCTCAGGTCGTGGCGGCGCCGCCGGAAAGCGGCGGCTGGCTCTTGATCGCAGCATCCTCGGTCGGCGCCGCGTTGGCAAGACGGCTCGCACGAAGTTCGCCGGTCTGTTCGAGGATCGGATAGGCGACCGAGACGAGATGCGAGTTGATGCGCTTCAGGTCGCGCAGGACGTCGAGATGGAGCGAACTCGTCTCGACGCTCTCCGGCCGGTTGCTGCGCAGCCGGTCGAGATGCTTGTCGGCGGCCGCACGCTCGCATTCGCGGAAGCGCACCTTTTCGGCCAGCAGCCGGCGTGCCATCGCCGGGTCGCCCGACATGAACGTGGCCAGCGCCAGCCGCAACGTGCCGAGCACATCCTCGTGCAGGCGCTGGATGTCGGCAAAACCTTCGTCGGAGAAGCGCAGCCGATGCTTGATCTTCTTCTCGGCGAGCTCGATCAGGTTCTTGTCGATGATGTCGCCGACATGCTCGAGGTTGGTGGTGAAGGCGATGATCTCCATGCAGCGCCGGCTGCCGGCCTCGCCCAGCACCTCTTCGCGGCTGAGCTGCGTCAGGTAGATCTTGATCGCCTCGTGGAGCTTGTCGACGACGTCGTCGCGCTTGCACACGTCGTCGGCGAGCTTGCGGTCGTCGTTGCGGAACACCGTCAGCGTGTCGCGCAGCATCGTCTCGAGCGTGTCGCCCATCCGCAGCGTCTCGCGCGCGGCGGCGGCGAGCGCGAGGTCCGGGCTGTCGACCGCGGTCGGGTCGAGATAGCGCGGTCGCGACGGATCGTCGACCGTGGCGCGATGCGGCAGCAGACGCTCGATCACCCGCCCCGCGATCGGCAGCAGGGGCACGAAGACGAGTGCGAGCGCCAGGTTGAACGCGGTGTGGAAGTTGGCAGCGACGCGCGCAGCACCCGGCTCGATGGCGGCGAGCGCCGCCGCCGCGATGCCGACAAGCGGCAGCGTCAGCACAACACCGATGGCGCGGAAGCCGAGATTGCCGAGCGTCACGCGCCGCGCGCCGACGTCGCTGCGCCAGGTCGCGATCACCGCCGGGAGCGCGCCGCCGAGATTGGCGCCGAGGATGAGCGCGAGCGCGAATTCGACCGGCAGCAGTCCGACGCCGGCCAGCGACATCACCAGCAGGACGATCGCGAGGCTCGAGTGCGCGATCCAGGTCAGGCCTGCCGCGAGCAGCACCGCCAGAACGCTTTCGCCGGACAGCGCCGCGAGAACTTCCTCGATCACGACGGAATCGCGCAGCGGCAGGGTGGCGTCGACGATCTGGCGCAGCGCCAGCAGCATGAGACCGAGCCCGAGCACCGCGCGGCCGAGATCGCGCCAGCGCGTCGCGGCGGTGGTCATGAACGTCGCGACTCCGACCAGCACGCACAGCGGCGACAGCCAGGTGAGATTGAGCGACAGCAGCTGGGCGACCAGCGAGGTGCCGACATCGGCGCCAAGCACCACTGCGAGCGCCGGCACCGTCGCCACCAAGCCGCGCGCGGCGAAGGACGCCGTCATCAGCGAAGTGGCGGTCGAGCTCTGCAGGATGGCGGTGACGCCGAGGCCGACCGCGAACGCAACCGGCACCCGGCGCATGCCGATGCTGATCAGATGGCGGAGGTCGCCGCCGAAGGCGCGCATCACGCCCGTACGGACCATGCGCAGCCCCCACAGCAACAGGGCAACGCCGCCCAGGACGTGCATCAGGATGACGGTCGCGGAGATCGCATTCCTCCAATCGCTTGCGCGGGAACGCTTCGAAGCCGGCGCGTTTATGAGTGAAGCGAAACTGTAACAGAAGCTCGACCGAAGGGCTATGCAGATTCGCGGCATTGCGTGGTAATTTGCCCTGCTGTTCCGGCAACCCGTTCCCGCGAGACCATGGCCGCCTCCCTGCAGGCGCTCGGCGCCTTCCCCCAAGATGCCGCACGCGCGCTCCGCTTTGTCCTCACCGACATCGACGACACGCTGACCGACCATGGCCGCCTGCCCGCAGCCGCGTATGCGGCGCTCGAGCGGCTTGCCGGCGCAGGGCTCGCGGTCATCCCGGTCACAGGCCGCCCGGCGGGCTGGTGCGACCTGATCGCGCGCTTCTGGCCGGTCGCCGCGGTGGTCGGCGAGAATGGCGCCTTCTGGTTCGCCTACGACCATCAGGCGCGGCGGATGGACCGCGGCTACGCGCTTACCGAGGCCGAGCGCGCCGCCAATCGCGCGCGGCTGAACGCACTTGCTTCCGCGATCCTCACCGCCGTTCCGGAAGCGCGCATCGCCGCCGACCAGGCCTATCGCGAGGCCGATCTGGCGATCGATTTTGCCGAGGATGTCGGCCCGCTTCCGGATGCGGCGATCGACCGCATCGTCGCGCTCTTCACCGAAGCGGGCGCAACGGCGAAGGTCAGCTCGATCCATGTCAACGGCTGGTTCGGCAGCTTCGACAAGCGCTCGACCTCGCTCGCCCTGCTCGGCGCGCGCTTCGGCCTCGCCGGCGGCGCGCCGCTCGCCGCCTGCGCCTTTGTCGGCGACTCGCCCAACGACGCGCCGATGTTCGGCCATTTCCCGCTGTCGGTCGGGGTCGCCAACGTGCGCGACCAGCTCGACCGCATCGCGACCCCGCCGGCCTTCGTGACCGCGTCGCGCGGCGGGGCCGGCTTCGTCGAATTCGCCGACCGCCTGCTCGCCTTGCGCGCAGGCTGACAGCGCCGCCCGCGTGGCAATTTGTGGTTTTCAGCGCCGGCTTGTGTCATAGAATCGTAACAAATATGCGGCCTGCGCGGGGTTCGACGTGCTCGGCTGCGTGACGAAGGGAGGTCTTTCGATGCCGATCGCCAAGACGATATCCGCCCGCGCGCTGGGCGCTTGCGCCGCCGCGCTCTCCTTGATGCTTGCCGGCGACGTGCAGGCGCAGCAGCCGGCCGCGGGTGCCTGCAGCTATCGCGGCCCGCTCGACGACATGTACTGCGACGCGAACCGCGACATGGTGGCGGATGTCCCGAGCGATCCGGCGCGGCTGCGCGACCCGCAGACGCTTGTGTTCGCCTATACGCCGGTCGAAGATCCGGCGCTCTACGCCAATCAGTTCCGGCCGTTCACGGACCATCTCACGCAATGCACCGGCCGCCGGGTCGTCTATTTCCAGGTGACCTCGAACGCCGCGCAGATCGAGGCGATGCGCTCCGGCCGCCTGCATATCGGCGGCTTCTCGACCGGGCCGACGGCGTTCGCGGTCAACCTGGCCGGCGCAATCCCGTTCGCCGTCAAGGGCAACGACCAGCAGTTCGAATCCTACCGCGTCGCCGTGATCGTGCGGGCGGACAGCCCCTTCCGGCAGCTCTCGGACCTCAAGGGACGGCGCGTCGCGCACACCTCGGCGACGTCGAATTCCGGCAATCTCGCCCCGCGCGCCTTCTTCCCGGCGCTCGGCCTGACGCCGGATACCGACTATCGCGTCGTCTATTCGGGCGGCCATGACCGCTCGGTGATGGGCGTCAACTCGGGCGACTATGACGCCGCGCCCGTTGCGTCCGACGTGTTCGCGCGGATGATCGCGCGCAACCAGGTCCGCGCCGAGACCTTCCGCGTGATCTGGCAGAGCGACCCGTTCCCGACCTCGTCGTTCGCGCTGGCGCACGATCTCAACCCCGCGCTCGCCCAGCGTATTCGCGAGTGCTTCTTCTCCTTCCGCTTCCCCGAGGCGATGAGCCGCGACATCGGCGGCAACACGCGCTTCTGGCCGGTGACGTATCAGGAACAGTGGGCGCCGGTGCGCGCCGTCGCCGATGCGGTCAACGCGCCGTATAACCGCGCTGCCTTCGAGGCGGAATCGCGCGCCGAGGCCGCCGCCGCAGCGCGGCGCGCCCAGCAGCAACAGCAGCAACAGCAGCCTGCCCAGCCGGCACCGGCGACGCCCGCCCCGGCAGCACCGGCCGCGCCGCAAGCCCGGCCGTGAGTCAGACCGACACCGCGCCGGCCGCCGCAACGGCGGCGGCCGGCGCGGACCGGTCGCTCACAATCCGCCATCTGGACAAGGAGTATGTCCGCGGCAAGGCGGTGCTGCGCGACATCAACCTGACGATCGACGGGCGCGGCCTCACCGCCATCATCGGCCCGTCGGGCACCGGCAAGTCGACGCTGATCCGCTGCATCAACCGCCTGGTGGAGCCAAGCGGCGGCGAGATCGTGTTCATGGGCCAGGACCTCGCAAAGCTGCGGGGAGCGGCGCTGCGCGCCGCGCGGCGGCGCATCGGCATGGTGTTCCAGGAATACAACCTCGTCGAACGCCTTTCGGTCATGGAGAACCTGCTCTGCGGCCGGCTCGGCTACGTGCCGGTATGGCGCGCCTGGCTGCGACGCTTCCCGCAGGCCGACATCGACGCGGCCTTCGCGCTCCTCGATGCGGTCGGGCTCGGCGACTTCGCGACGCGGCGCGCCGACGCATTGTCGGGCGGGCAGCGCCAGCGCGTCGGCATCGCGCGCGCGCTGATGCAGCAGCCCGACCTCCTGCTCGCCGACGAGCCGACCTCCTCCCTCGATCCCAAGACCTCGGTCGAGATCATGGAGCTGATGGCGCGGCTGACGGGCGCGCGCGACATTCCGGTCGTCGTCAATATCCACAACGTCGAGCTCGCCCGCCGCTTTGCCACCCGCGTCATCGGGATGACCGGCGGCCGCGTCGTCTTCGATGGCCCGCCGGCCGCGCTCGAGCCGCGCCACCTGACGGAAATCTACGGCGGCGAGGACTGGCTGTGAGCGCCGCGGCCGGCGCGCGACGGCGTGCGTTCGCGCCCGACTGGACCGGTCGCGTCGTCGTCGCGGCGATCGCCCTCTACACGCTCTACGCCTTCAGCGCGCTCGACTTCAGCGCGCAGCGCTTCGCGACCGGGCTCGGCGAAGGCGCGCGCCTGATCGGCCGCATGCTGCCGCCGAACTTCGCCCGCTGGCCGCTGCTGGTCGAAGGGCTGATCGAGAGCCTGCAGATCGCGATCCTCGCCTCCGCGCTCGGCATCCTCGCCTCGCTGCCGCTGGGCCTGCTCGCGGCGCGCAACCTCATGCCCGGCTGGGTCGCGGTGCCGACGCGATTCTTCATCGCGTTCTGCCGCTCCTTCCATCCGGTGATCGTCGCGATCCTGTTCGTCAAGGCGATCGGCTTCGGCGCGCTCGCCGGCGTCGCGGCGCTGATCGTCGCCTCGATGGGCTTCATCGCGAAGCTGTTCGCCGAGGCGATCGAGGAGATCTCGCCCAAGCCGCTCGAAGCGGTGCGCGCGTCGGGCGCCCCCTTCGCCGCGGTCGTGATCTTCGCGGTCATGCCGCAGGTGATGTCGCGCTTCGTCGGCTTCGCGCTCTACCAGCTCGATTCGAACCTGCGCAATTCGACGATGGTCGGGCTGGTCGGCGCCGGCGGCATCGGCGGCACCCTCGATGCCGCCTTCAAGCGCTTCGACTACGACTTCGTCAGCGCGATCCTGATCGCCATCATCGCCATGATCTTCATCGGCGAGATCCTGTCGGGCTGGGTGCGGAGGGCCTTCCAGTGACCCCTGCCCAGCACGCGGCGCCGCTCGCCGCGGTCGATCGCGAATGGCGCCGCTTCAGCCCACGCGAACGTTTCGCGCGCTGGCTGGTCTATCTGGTCGCCGTCGCCGCGATCGTCTGGTCGGTGCGCACGATCGACGTCATCCCCGAGTTCCTCGCCGACGCCCCGACCCAGATCGTCGATCTGTTCCAGCGCATGTGGCCGGTGGACGTCGCCCACTATCGGCGCGGCATCCACGACGTGCTGATCGAGACGCTCCATATCGCCACCCTGGGCACCATCCTGGCGCTCGGGCTCGCCGTGCCCGTCGGGCTGCTCGCGGCGCGCAACATCACGCGCTCTCGGGTCGCGAACCAGTTCGCGCAGCTCATTCTCGTCTCGTCGCGCTCGGTGAACTCGCTGGTCTGGGCGCTGGTCTTCGTAGCGGTCTTCGGTCCCGGCGCGCTCGCCGGCGCGCTCGCCATCGCCTTCCGCTCGATCGGCTTCGTCGGCAAGCTGCTGGCGGAGGCCCTCGAGGAGACCCAGCGCGGCCCGATCGAGGCGCTCGAGGCCGCCGGTGCGCCCTGGGGCTCGATCATGCTCAAGGGCTACTGGCCGCAGGTGCAGCCGGCGTTCATCGGCATTGCCCTGTTCCGGTGGGACATCAACGTGCGCGAGTCGGCGGTGCTCGGCCTCGTCGGCGCCGGCGGCATCGGCGTCGCCCTCGACGACGCGATGAACTTCTTCCAGTGGGACCGCGTCGCGATGGTGCTGCTGACCATCCTCGTGGTCGTGGTGATCGCGGAGATCCTCGTGACCTGGATCCGGCGGCGCATCATCTGAGCGCGCGTGATCCGGCCGGAAATGCCCGCTTCATGGGCAGTTCGCGGCCTCTCTTGACGGAATTTTCACGCTGATAGTGCTGGACGTGCGGCGAAACCGCGCGCGATCCTGGCACTGAGCGGAGCCGTTGCCCCCGCTGCCGGGCTGCGAACCGGCGGCGCGCCGGAGCTGCGGACCCGCGCGATGCCGTCGGGATCGGAGGGATCATGGCGATTGCGCGCGAGATCGTCGTCCTCAACAAGTTCACCTTCGGGCCCAGCCCCCAGGCGGTTGCCGAGATCCGTCGTCGCGGGGTGGAAGCCTGGCTGGCCGAGCAGCTCCGTCCCGACGAAACCGCCGATCCACGGGCGGAGGCCGCGATGGCGCAGACGCGCATCCGCATCCGCTATGCCGCCGGCGAAGGCTACGCCGCGGTCGACGAACTGCGCGGCCTCGATACGCTGGCGATGCCGCCGGAGCAGCTCTGGCGCTTCGTCGACTCGCGAAATCCGTTCGGCGGCCCCGAACGCGCGCGCGCGCGCGTCGACGTCGCCGCGGCGACGGTCGTGCGCGCAGTCCACAGCCGCTGGCAGATCCGCGAGCTGCTCTGCGATTTCTGGCACAATCATTTCAACGTCAACGCCACCGACGCCGGGATTGCAGCCGGCCTGCCCGACCATGACCGCACGATCCGCAGCCACGCGCTCGGCAATTTCCGGGCGTTGCTGGAAGCGATCGCTCAGAGCCCGTCGATGCTGGTCTACCTCAACAACCGTTCGTCGCGTGCCGGTGCGCCGAACGAGAACTTCGCCCGCGAACTGCTCGAACTCCACACCCTCGGCCGCAACAACTATCTCAACGCGCTGTACAATCGCTGGCGTGAGGTTCCCGGTGCGGGCGAAGGCCGCCCGCAGGGCTATATCGACGAAGACGTCTACGAGGCGGCACGCGCCTTCACCGGCTGGTCGATCGAGGACGGTGCCGGCCTGAGCGCGAACGAGCGCCTGCCCGCCACCGGGCGGTTCCGCTATGTCGACGCGTGGCACGATCCCTACCAGAAGCGCGTGCTCGCGGCCGAGTTCGAGCCGTTCCGCGAGCCGCAGGCCGATGGTCGCAAGGTGCTCGACATCCTCGCGTCGCACCCCGGCACGGCACAGTTCGTCTGCACCAAGCTGGTCCGGCGTCTGGTGGCCGACGAGCCGCCGCAGAGCCTGATCGACGCCGCGGTCGCCGCATGGCGCGAGAACCTCACCGCCCCCGACCAGATCGCGCAGGTGATCCGCTCGATTGCACTTCATCGCGATCTTGCATCGACCGCCGGCCGCAAGCTCAAGCGGCCGCTCGAACTCCTGGCGAGCTTCGCACGCGCCGCCGAAATCGACCTGCGCCCGACCGACGGCCTGCTCAACGAGCTCGACGCCGGCGGCCAGCGCCTGTTCGGCTGGCCGCCGCCGACCGGCCATCCCGACGATCCGGCCTATTGGCTGTCGAGCAACGCGCTCAGGCGCCGGCTGTCGCTGCTGCTCGGCCTCGCGGAGAACTGGTGGGCCGCCGGCACGCTGCCGACCCGCGCGGCGCTGGACGGCACGCCGGTCAGGGCGGGCGACGCCGTGCGCGCTTGGCAGCGGCGGCTGCTCGGCCACGGCGAGGCGCCGGATCGCCGCGCGGCGGTCCTCGCCGGCATGAACGTGTCCGCCGACGAAGCGATCGACCGCGACGAGGGACGCATGCGCCGGCTCGTCGCCTATGTCGCGATGTCCCCCGAATTCCAGATGCGCTGAGGAGCCGACGATGTCCCTTGCCCGTCGCGGATTGCTCAGGGCCGCGCTCGCCAGCGGGGCGCTCGCGGCGCTCGGTCCCGCGCGTGTCGCCTTCGGGGAGACGCGCGGGCTGTTCGTCTTCGTGTTCCTGCGCGGCGGCTGTGACGGGCTGCATCTCGTCGGTCCGAGCGCTGCGCGCGAGTATGCCGACGCCCGCCCGCCCGAGCTGCGCGTGCTCGAGAGCGGCGAGCGCCGCGGCATCCCGCTCGCCAATCCGCTCGACGCGGCCGCCGGATTCCGCCTCCATCCCGACGCCGGCGGCCTGGGCGATCTCTACCGCGCCGGGCAGCTCGTCATCGTTCACGCGGCCGGCCTCACCACTGCCAACCGCAGCCACTTCGCCGCCCAGGACATGATGGACCGCGGCGTCGCGCGCGAGGCCGATGCAAGCCGGATGGACGGCGGCTGGCTTGCGCGCGCAGTCCGCAGCGCCGCCCTCGACACCGCAATCCCCGTCGTGGCGACGAGCCCCGCAGTGCCGCTCGCCCTCGCGGGCGAGGGGCGCGCGCTCGCCGTCCCCGACGTCCCCGGTGCCGCGGGGCTGCCGGGCGGCGAGCAGACGCGCGCGGTTCTCCAGCGGCTCTATGGCGAAGGCGCCGATGCGCAGCACGCGGCGATGCACCGCCTGCTTGCCGCCGCGGCGCAGATCGACCGCCGTATCGAGCGCGGCGGCGACGGCCGGCCCGCTGCCTATCCCGGCGCGGCGTCCTACGAGAACACCGGCGAGGCCGGCCGCGCTCTGCAGGCGGTCGCCCGGCTCGCGAAGATGGAGGTCGGCCTTGCGGCGGCCGCGGTCGATGTCGGCGGATGGGACACGCATGAAGGCCAGCCGGGCCGCTTCAACAGCCTGGTCGGCCAGCTCTCGCGCGCCGTGACGGCATTCTGGAACGACATCCCGGCCCTGCATGCGCGCACCACGGTCGTCGTGCTCACCGAGTTCGGCCGCCGCTTCCGCGCCAATCGCAGCAACGGCACCGATCACGGCCGCGCCGGCGTGATGCTTGTGCTCGGCGGGCGCGTCGCCGGCGGGCGCATGCTCGGGCGCTGGCCGGGCCTGTCGTCGCGGCAGCTCGAACATGGCCTCGACCTCGCCGTGACCACCGACTATCGCGCGGTCCTCGCCGAGGCGCTGGAGGGCGGCTGGGGCGTGCGCAGCGATGCGATCTTCCCCGGCTTCGCGCCGCCGCCCCTCGGCCTGTTTGGCTGACCGCACGACGCGCCGGCGAGCGCTTGACCGGCAGAGCGTTTGATCCGACAGTCCCGCCCGCTGGATGCCACCGACGAGGGACGGCCATGAGCCTCATCGAACAGATCGCCGCCGCAGCGCTTCGTCAGGTCGCCGGTTCCGGCGGCTCCGCCGTGACGAACATCGCCATCGGCATGCTCACCAACCGATCCGCCGGCGGACTGGACGGGCTGGTGCGGCAGTTCACGACGGCTGGCCTCGGGGAAATCATCGGGTCGTGGGTGTCGACCGGACCGAACATGACGATCGCGCCGGAGCACGTGCGCATGGCGCTCGGCCAGCAGCAGGTCCAGCAACTCGCCACGCAGTCCGGGCTGCCGATCGAGCAGCTGCTGTCCGGCCTCGCCCAGCAGCTTCCCGCACTGGTCGACGGTGTGACCCCGCAGGGCCGGATTCCCGAACAGAACACGCTCGATCAGACCATCGCCCAGTTGCGCCAGCAGCTCGGCCTTGGGTGAACCCCGTCCGGTGCCTGTGGGGCCGGGCGCAAGGATCGATCGGAGAGGCAGGGCGACACGGCCTGCGCGTGTCCGTGCGCGGGCGACGAGTGTGCATCACCCGGTGTGCCGCCGGTGCCGCCCCGCCATCGACGCATCCGAAGTATTGCGGGCCGTTAACGAAAATTTTCCATAGTTTGTAACAAGCTAGCCCGTCGGCAATCAAATGCCGTCAGGGGGTCTTGAGATGCCACTCGCAGAACGGCTGCGCTCGACTTTGCGCTCGCCGCCAGTGTCTGCCGCAAGCGTGTTCACGGGGCGACTTGCGGCATGGCTGCCGCGGGCCGGACGATCGTCCGCAATCGATCCGCTTACCCCGATTACGATCGCCGCGGCGGTCGCGCTCTTCTTCTTCATCGACCCGCAGTCGCCGCTCCAGGATCTCGCCTATCTGCTGGTCGTGCCGCTGTGCTGGATCACGGTGCGCGCGTCCACGCTTTCGTCCGCGATCGCGTTCGGCACCGTCAGCGTCATCGCGGTCGCGGCTGCATCGATCGCCGCCGGGCCGTTCGCCGGGGAATGGGGCTGGCTCGAACTGGCGCTGATGCTCGGCCTTTTCGCCGCCATCATGCTGTCCACGGCTGTCCTGGTCGAGGATCGCGCCCGCTATGCCAACGCGCTGCTCGCGGCCAACCGCTCGCTCGAGGATCTGGTCGCCGCCCGGACCGCCGCGTTGGCGCGCAGCGAAGAGCAGTTCCGCAGCATGGTGGAGATCGCGCCGCTGCCGCTGCTGCTGGTGCGCGCGGCCGATCGCGCCGTCGTCTACCTGAACCCCCGCGCGGCGGAGTTGCTGGCGCTTTCGCCCGTCACCGCGATCGGGCGCCCGCTGCCGGATCTCTTCGTCGAGGTGACGGACCGCGAGGCGCTCGACTACATGATCCGCCGCAACGGCGCGATCCGCGACTTCGAGGTCGAGCTGCGGCCGGCCGACGGCCGCTCGCTGTGGGCACTGATCTCGGTCAGCACCGTGTCGTACGGCGCGGAGCCGGTGCTGCTGATCGGCATCAACGACATCACCGGCCGCCGCAAGCTCGAAGACGATCTGCGCCTGCGCGCGACGATCGACGGGCTGACGGGCATCGCCAACCGTTCGCACTTCTTGGATACCGGCGACATCGAAGTGCATCGCGCCCGCCGCTACGGCCGCCCGCTGTCGCTGGTGCTGATCGATCTCGACCATTTCAAGCGGATCAACGACGGCCACGGCCACGGCGCCGGCGACCGGGTGATCCGGGAATGCGTGCGCGCCTGTCTGGGCGCGCTGCGCTCGATCGACCGCATGGGGCGGCTGGGCGGCGAGGAATTCGCCGCGTTGCTTCCCGAGACCAGCGCCGAGGGCGCGATCGTCGTCGCCGAGCGGCTGCGCAGCGCCATCGAGGCCCTAAGCGTCGATCTCGACGACGGCAGCGTGATCGCGCCGACGGCCAGCATCGGCGTCGCCACGCTTGCCGACGACGATCCCACGCGTATCGACGGCCTGATCGCCCGTGCCGACCGCGCGCTCTATCAGGCCAAGCGCAGCGGCCGCAACCGCGTCGCCGTCGACGGCCCGATCGCAAATTTCCGTGCGGGAGCAATTGGGCCGGCGGCCGGAGCGCGCCTGGACCGAACGCGCGCTCCGGTCGCCGGAGCGATCCGGGCAAACGGACCGGAGCCGTGAGCGACGACCCCTGATCCGCCTTCGCGGATCGTTATCCGCCGTCGGTCGGCACGGCCCTCGCGGCAGTGGCGGCTGCCGGACGGACGATCCGCTGGAGTTCGACCTGATGAGCGAAGGATGAGGCCCCGAAGGGCGCCATCCGCGGACCGTACGGTCCCCGCGGCCGACGACGGACATTGGCTGCATCATCCACGATCCGCTTTAAGTACCGCTTAAGCTTCGATCCAACTCGCGGCAAATTGTAACGATCGCACGCGCCGCCGCACCGCCCTTGCGGGCCGGCGCGCGGTCGTCGATAAGGTTGGGATGACATTGCGAAGCCCGATCCTCGCCGCCGCGCGGGACCTCGCCGCCGGCCGCACCACCAGCCGCGAACTCGTCGAAGCCGCGCTCGCGCGCGCGGGCGATCCGAACGGCGAAGGCGCGCGCGTCTTCACGCGCCGCCACGATGCGGCCGCGCGCGCTGCCGCCGATGCCGCGGACCTGCTGCGCAAGGCGGGCGTCGCGGCGCCGTCGCCGATCGCCGGCCTGCCGATCTCGGTCAAGGATCTGTTCGATGTCGCCGGCGAGACGACGACGGCCGGCTCGCGCGTGCTCGCCGACGCGGCGCCGGCGGCGCGCGACGCGGCCATCGTGGCGCGGCTGCGGCGCGCCGGCGCCGCGATCGTCGGGCGCACCAACATGACCGAGTTCGCCTTCTCCGGCCTCGGTCTAAATCCCCACTACGGCACGCCGCGCAGTCCCTGGGACCGCGCCACCGGCCGCATTCCCGGCGGCTCCTCGTCGGGCGCCGCCGTGTCGGTGAGCGACGGCATGGCGCTGGGCGCGATCGGCACCGACACCGGCGGTTCGGTGCGCATTCCCGCCGCGCTGTGCGGCCTCGCCGGATTCAAGCCGACGGCGAGCCGCGTGCCGCGCACCGGTTGCCTGCCGCTCTCCGAATCGCTCGATTCGATCGGCCCGCTCGCGGCGAGCGTCGCGGACTGCATCGTGCTCGACCGCATCCTGGCCGGCGAAGAGGCCGATGCGCCCCTGCCGGCCGCGCTGCCGGCCGCATCGATCGTGCTGGCACTGCCGAGGACCGAAATGCTCGAGGAGCTCGATCCCGCGGTCGCATCGGCGTTCGAGCGCGCGATCGGCCGCATTTCGACCGCCGGGTGCCGCGTCGTCGACGCAGCCCTGGAGCCGGTCGCGCGCGTCGCGAAGCTGACCGCCAATGGCGGCTTCGCCGCCGCCGAGGCGTGGGCCTATCACCGCGACCTGCTGATGCGACGCGAACGCGAATACGACCCGCGCGTCGCGCGCCGGATGCGCCGCGGCGAAGCGATCACGGGCGCCGACTACGTCGAGCTCGCCGGCGCGCGGCGCGCGCTGATCGCGGAGATGGACGCGCTCACCCGGCCGTTCACGGCGGTGATCAGCCCGACCGTGCCGTGCGTGCCGCCCATCCTCGCCGAGCTTGAGGTCGACGACGCACGCTATGCGGCTGCGAACATGCGCATCCTGCGCAACACGACGATCGGAAACTATCTCGACCGCTGCGCCATCACGATCCCGTGCGAGGCCCCGGGTGAGCCGCCGGTCGGCCTGATGCTGATGGGTGCGCGTGGCGGCGACGCGGCGCTGCTCGCCGCCGCGCTGGCGATCGAAGACATCCTGTCCCCGCTGCGCCGTTAGCGCCGCGTCGCACGCCCGCCGAGCAGATCGCCCTTGGCCTTGAACAGGCGCACCAGCGCCTCGGCGACCGCGCGTACCGCCGGCAGGCGGCGCAGGTCGTCATGCACCAGCATCAGGATGTCCTCCACCAGTTCGGGCGGCGGGGCGATCACGCGTTGCAGCCGCGGATCGCCGTCGCCGAGAAAGCACGGCAGCAACGCGACGCCGAGGCCGTCGGCCGCCGCCTGGCGACGTAGGAACAGTTCGCTGAGCCGGGCGCGATAGCGCTTCGCGCCGGCCACGCGTTCGAGCCAGTCCGCGTGCGCAGCCGTCCGCGGATTGTCGTCGATGCCGATGAAGTCGTGGTCGGCCAGCGACGATGCGCCCGTCGCCTTCCATGCCGCAAGGTAGGGCGGCGAGGCGTAGAGCGTGAAGGCGTAGCGTGCGAGCCGCCGCACCGCGAGGTCGCCCCGTGCCGGCGCGCGGTTCATCCGCAGCGCAATTTCGGCCTCGCGATTGGCGAGGCTGAGCGGATCACGCGTGGCGATGACGCTGATCTCGACCCCGGGACAGGCTTCAAGCAGTGCGCCGAGATTCTCGGCGACGAACCAGGACACCGTCATCGTCGCGGTGATCCGCACCCGGCGGTGGCCGGCCGACTGCGCCACGGTCGCCTGGCGCAGCAGGTCGGCCGCATCCGCCGCCATGCGGCCGGCGGCGTCGCTGAGCGCGCGGCCGAGGGCCGTCGGCGCCAGGCCATTGGGCAGCCGGTCGAAGAGCGGACCCCCGACCGTGTTCTCAAGCCCGCGCAGGCGGCGGCCCGCCGTCGAGACGCTGATTCGCATCGCCCGCGCCGCGTCGATCAGGCTGCCGCGCCGCGCCACCTCGGCAAAGATGCGCACGTCGTCCCACGAAAGCTGCTCGGTCGGCGGCAGCGCGGCGCCACGGGGCTTCCTCGTCATTGACGCCATTGCAGCAGCCCGCGCGCCGTCCGTCCACTCTCAGCGCGGCGGCGGCACGTCGTCGAGGCGGAAATAGACCGGCCGGTCGAGGTCGCGGAAGATCCGTACCATCCGGTCCGCCCCCGCCGAAGCGCCGCCGATCCGCAGGCAGGCATCGCAGCGCCGCGCCAGCTGCTCCGCAAGCGGATGGAAGATCTCGTCGAACGGCGCATCGCCGATCGCCTTGGACCCGGCGATGCGGATCAACGGCAACGCCATAGCCTCGCCGGTCATCGGCAGGTGGCCCTGCCGGAACAGCGCGAGCGCCGCCATGTTCATCGCCTGCATGTTGGCCGCGATCTTCGCCGGATCGTCGCCGGTGCCGGAGCGGTAGGGACCGGCAACGAGGATCATCATCGCCCCGCCTGGCGCCTTGTCTTCGACCATCGATCGCTCCACCCAGCGCGTTGCCGCGATTGCCATTCCGACGACGTCCATAGCCCATTCCATTCCTGCTGCGAAGCCAGGGCCGCAAGGTGCCGCGCGCCGACGGTCGAAACAGCCCGTCAAATTCGGCAAGCAGCTGTGCAAGAATGCCGGCCGAATCAGCCAACCCAACCCGAGTAACTCGCATGCCTCGCAATATGATCGTCGCCCCGCAGCCCGATGCGGTCGAAGTCGGCGCGCGCCTGTTCATGGCCGGCGGCAACGCCGTCGATGCCGCGATCGGCTGCGCCTTCGCGCAGTGCGTCATCGACCAGATGATGTGCGGCATCGCCGGCTTCGGCGCGATGCAACTGTGGCTGCCGGCGCGCAATGTGCACGAGGTCATCACATTCCTCGCCGAAGCGCCGGCGGCCGTCACGCCGGGGATGTGGGAAGACCTGCTCGAGTACGAGACGCGCGACGGCTTCGGCTTCGTGCTCAAGGGCCGGGTCAACGACCTCGGCTACCAGGCTATCGCCACCCCGGGCAGCCTCAAGGGCTTCCACGCCGCCCATCAGCGCTATGGCAGGCTGCGCTGGGCGGACGTGGTGGCGCCGGCGGTCCGCCTTGCCGCCGAAGGCTACCGCGTCACCCCCGCCGTCCACACCTACTGGACGACCCCGGAGGGCATGGGCCGGGTCGAGATCCCGGAACGGCTGCGCTTCACCAGGCAGTACGCGTCGCTGTTCTTCGACGCGAAGGGCGACTTTCTGCCGGTCGGCGCCACGGTACGCAATCCCGACCTCGCGGCGACGCTCGAGCGCATCGCCACGGATGGCCCCGAGAGCTTCTATTCCGGCGCGATCGCCGACACCATCGCCGCCGACATGGCCGCGCAGGGCGGCCTGATGACCGCGGCCGACCTTCGGGCCTACGCCGCCGAGACGACGGCGCCGGTGTGGGGCGAGTATCGCGGCTTCAAGGTGGCGGTGAATCCGCCGCCGGGCTGCGGCGTGATCGTGCTCAAGATGCTCCACATCCTCGAGCACTTCGACCTCGCCGCGCTCGGCCACAACAGCGTCGAATACCTGCGCGTGCTCGCCGAGACGATGAAGCGCGCGCAGATCGAGAAGGACCGCAAGATCGGCGACCCGCGCATGACGCCGGTGCCGGTCGAACAGATGATCGACCGCGCCCGTGCCGCCGCCGACGCCGCCGCGATCAAGCGCGGCGAGAAGGCGCACGTGCCGCGCGCCGGGGTCAAGGAGGCGGCGGATACGACGCATCTCTGCACCATCGATGCGGAGGGCAACGCGGTGAGCATGACCCATACCAACGGCATGCAGTCCGGCGTCATCACCAACGGGCTCGGCTTCATGTACAACGGCGCGATGGCGATGTTCGACCCGCGCCCCGGCCGCGCCCAGTCGCTCGAGGCGCGCAAGCGCCGCGTGAGCTCGATGTCGCCGACCATGCTGTTCCGCGACGGCAAGCCGGCGCTGCTCATCGGGGCCCCCGGCGGGTCGAACATCCCGATGGGCATCCTCCAGGTCATCCTCAACATCGTCGACTTCAAGATGACCGCGGGCGACGCCGTCTCGGCGCCGCGCATCGCGGCGACCAGCGATCTCATCGACGTGGCGGCGCGCATTCCGGGCTATGTCTGCGAGGCGCTTCACGCCCAGGGCTACAGGACCGCGCGCAGCGTCCAGAGCTTCATCGCCGCGCGCGTGCACGCGATCCTGATCGACGGCGACACGATCACCGGCGGCGCCGATCCCGCCGGCGGCGGCATGGCGCTGGCGGTGTAGACCTTTCGATTGACCCTACGGATTTTGCGGCCATTGATCTCGATCAATCCGTTCGAGGTATCCCCGTGCGAGTTCCTTCTCTCTCCGAGTGGAGGGAGGAACGATGTCGTCCGGCGAAGCAGCATATCTGGTCATGGTCGTGGTGGCGGTGGTCGCGTTCATCGTGACCCTCGCCTGGGTTCAGAAGCACTGAACCAACGCGCCGAGAGCGGGTCGGGGGCGTTCCCTCAACCCGCGCTCTTGGCCGCCCCGGTCGACGCGATCCGCGCCGCCGCCTCGATCACGAGCGGCCGCAACCCCGCGCCACCGGCCGCGATGTGCGCGGCGAGTTGCTGGCGCATGCGGCGCTCCCAGAACTTCTGGATATGGTCGGCAACGCCTGCGACCGCCTCTTCGTGCGGGTAGCTGGCGAAGAACTGCGCGATCTGGTTCGCCATGTGGACGAGCTTGTCGGCATTCATGGCGCCAGCCCGAGCCGTTGCGGATGGGTGAAGACGGTCTGCGCGTCGGCGCGTGCGATGCCGACCACGGTCATGCCGGCCTGCTCGGCGAGCCGCAGGGCGAGGCCGGTCGGCGCGGAGACCGCGACCAGCACCTCGATCCCCGCGCGCATCGCCTTTTCGACCATCTCGTAGCTGCAGCGGCTGGTGACGACGCAGAAGCCCTGGTCGGGACGGATGCGCGCGCGCGCCATCGCGCCCACCAGCTTGTCGAGCGCGTTGTGGCGGCCGACATCCTCGCGCGCCATCACGATCGCGCCATCGCGGTCGGCCCAGGCCGCCGCGTGCACCGCGCGGGTCTCGCGGTTGAGCGGCTGGAAGTCGGGGAGCTGGGCGAGCGCCGCGGCGACCGCCTGGGGCCGCAGGCGCAGCGCATCGCCGACCGGCCGCGCCGCGACGACCGCGGCTTCGAGTGAGCCGAGCCCGCAAAGCCCGCAGCCCGAGCGGCCGACCAGCTTGCGCGTGCGCGCGCCGGCGCGCGATGCCGCCTCGGGCTCGACGGTCACGTGGATCTCGGCCCCCGTCGCGCCGCTGCGCAGGGTCACGGCGATGATGTCGTCGGGATCGTCGACGATCGCCTCGCCGAGCGAAAAGCCCCAGGCGAAGTCCTCGAGATCGGCCGGCGTCGCCATCATGACGGCGACGACGACGTTGTTGTAGACCAGCGCCACCGGCAGCTCCTCGGCGATGCGCTCGGCGATCGCAAGCGTACCGTCGCCGCGCAGCACCTGCGCGCCGGCCTCGACGCTGGGCGGGCGTGCCATGGCTACTCCGCCGCCTCGTGGTCGACGCGCCGCAGCGTTTCGGCTTCGACGGCGTGGCGTTCCTGCCAGTCCGACCGCCGGTTGGAGCCGCGCACCTGGACCGCCGTGACCTTGTATTCCGGGCAGCTCGTCGCCCAGTCGGCGAATTCGGTGGTCACGACGTTGGTGCCGGTCTCGGCGAAGTGGAAGGTGGTGTAAACCACGCCGGGCTGCACGCGGTCGGTGATGCGCGCGCGCAGCGTCGTCTCGCCCTTGCGGCTGGCGAGCGTCACCCAGTCGCCGTCGCGCACGCCGCGATTCTCGGCGTCGTGGGGATGGATCTCCAGCACGTCCTCGTCGCACCACACCGTATTCGCGGTGCGGCGCGTCTGCGCGCCGACGTTGTACTGCGAGAGGATGCGGCCGGTCGTGAGCAGCAGCGGGAAGCGCGGTCCGGTGCGCTCGTCGGTCGGCACGTACTCGGTGATCATGAAGCGGCCCTTGCCGCGCGCGAAGCCGTTGACATGCATGACCGGCGTGCCTTCGGGCGCCTTGTCGTTGCACGGCCATTGGATGCTGCCGAGGCGCTCGAGCTTCTCATACGAGACGCCGGCGAATGTCGGCGTCAGCCGCGCGATCTCGTCCATGATCTGCGAGGGATGGTCGTAATGCATCTCGGTGCCCATCGCGCGCGCGAGCGCGAGCGTGATCTCCCAGTCCGCGAGACCCGCCGCCGGCGGCACCGCCTTGCGCACGCGGCTGATGCGCCGCTCGGCGTTGGTGAAGGTGCCGTCCTTCTCCAGGAAGGACGACCCCGGCAGGAAGACATGCGCGAACTTCGCCGTCTCGTTGAGGAACAGGTCCTGGACGACCACGCATTCCATCGCGCGCAGGCCGGCCTCGATGTGTTGCGTATCGGGGTCGGACTGGGCGATGTCCTCCCCCTGGACGTAGAGGCCGAGGAAGCTGCCATCGACCGCCGCGTCGAGCATGTTGGGGATGCGCAGGCCCGGCTCGCCGTCGAGCGCGACGCCCCACGCCGCCTCGAAGAGCGCCCGCGTGGCGTCGTCGGAGACGTGGCGATAGCCCGAGAACTCGTGCGGGAACGAGCCCATGTCGCACGACCCCTGGACATTGTTCTGCCCGCGCAGCGGGTTCACGCCGACGCCCTCGCGGCCGAGATTGCCGGTCGCCATCGCGAGATTGGCCATGCCCATGACCATCGTCGAGCCCTGGCTGTGCTCGGTGACGCCGAGCCCGTAGTAGATCGCGGCATTGCCGCCCGTCGCGTAGAGTCTGGCCGCTGCGCGAATCTCCGCCGCCGCGACGCCGGTGATCCCCTCGACCGCCTCCGGCGAATTGCGCGTTTCGGCGATGAAGGTGCGCCAGCGCGCGAACTCCGCCATGTCGCAATGCGCCGCCACGAAGGCCTCGTCGACCAGGCCCTCGGTCACGATGACATGGGCAAGCGCATTCACCACCGCGACGTTCGTCCCTGGCCGCAGCTGGAGGTGATGCGCCGCTTCGACATGCGGCTGGCGCACCAGGTCGATGCGCCGCGGATCGACGACGATCAGCTTCGCGCCCTCGCGCAGCCGCCGCTTGAGCCGCGACGCGAAGACCGGATGGCCATCGGTCGGGTTGGCGCCGATCACCACCACGACATCGGATTCGCGCACCGAGTCGAAATCCTGCGTGCCGGCCGAGGTGCCGAAGGCGGTCTTGAGCCCGTAACCGGTCGGCGAATGGCAGACGCGCGCGCAGGTGTCGACGTTGTTGTTGCCGAAGACCGCGCGCGCCAGCTTCTGCACCAGGAAGGTTTCCTCGTTGGTGCAGCGCGACGAGGTGATCGCGCCGATCGCGCCGCGCCCGTGCGCGGCCTGGATGCGCTTGAACTCGCGCGCCGCGTGGCCGATCGCCTCGTCCCAGCTCACCTCGCGCCACGGATCGGTGATCCTGGCGCGGATCATCGGCTTGAGGATGCGGTCCTGGTGCGTGGCGTAGCCCCAGGCGAAGCGGCCTTTGACGCAGGAATGGCCGCGGTTGGCCTTGCCGTCCTGGTGCGGCGTCATCCGCACCACGGTATTGCCCTTGAGTTCGGCCTCGAAGCTGCAGCCGACGCCGCAATAGGCGCAGGTGGTGACCACGCTGCGCTCGGGCTGTCCCTCCTCGATCACGCTCTTCTCGATCAGCGTCGCGGTCGGGCAGGCCTGCACGCAGGCGCCGCACGAAACGCATTCGGAGGCGAGGAAATCCTCGTCCATGCCGGCGGAAACGTGGCTCGCGAAGCCGCGTCCCCCGATCGTCAGCGCGAACGTGCCCTGCACCTCCTCGCAGGCGCGCACGCAGCGCGAGCAGACGATGCACTTGGCCGGATCGAACGTGAAATAGGGATTCGTCTCGTCCTTCGCGGCATCGAGATGGTTGGCGCCCTTGAAGCCGTAGCGCACCTCGCGCAGCCCGACCGCGCCTGCCATGTCCTGCAGCTCGCAGTCGCCGTTGGCGGCACAGGTCAGGCAGTCGAGCGGGTGATCGGAGATGTAGAGCTCCATCACGTTGCGGCGCAGCCGCGCCAGCCGCTCGTTCTGCGTCGTCACCTGCATGCCCGGCTCGACGACGGTCGTGCACGAGGCCTGCGGCGCGCGGCGCCCGGCGATCTCGACCATGCACAGCCGGCACGAGCCGAACGGCTCAAGGCTGTCGATGGCGCAGAGCTTGGGGATCGCGGTGCCGCACTCCGAGGCGGCGCGCATCACCGAGGTCCCCGCCGGCACCGTCACGACGCGGCCGTCGATCGTCAGCGTAACGGCGGCCTCGCCGTCGCGCGGCGGGGTGCCGCGGTCGATCCGGATCGTCGAAGCCATGGCGAGCCTCCCTATTGCGCCGCCGCGTTCGCGGCGCGCACGAAGTCCTGCGGGAACTGGTCGAGCGCACTCAGCACCGGCAGCGGCGTGAGCCCGCCGAGCGCGCACAGCGAACCGTCGGTCATCGTCTCGCAAAGCTCGCGCAGCAAGGCGACGTTCTTCGCGCGCTCCTGGCCGGCGACGATGCGGTCGATGACCTCGACCCCGCGCACCGCGCCGATGCGGCACGGCGTGCACTTGCCGCAGGATTCCGCCGCGCAGAACTCCATCGCGAAGCGCGCCTGGTCGGCGAGGTCGACCGTGTCGTCGAACACGACCACGCCGCCATGGCCGAGCAGGCCCTTGACCGCGGCGAGGGCCTCGTAGTCCATCGCGACGTCGAGCTTGTCCGCCGGCAGGTAGGCGCCGAGCGGGCCGCCGACCTGAACCGCGCGGACCGGCCGGCCGCTCGCCGTTCCGCCGCCGAAATCCTCGATGAGCTCGCGCAAGCTGAGCCCGAACGCGACTTCCACCAGGCCGGGACGCTTGACGTTGCCGGCGAGCTGGAAGGGCTGCGTGCCGCGCGAGCGGCCGACGCCGAAGTCGCGGTAGAACGCGGCGCCCTGCGCCAGGATCGTCGGCACCGCGGCGAGCGACAGCACGTTGTTGATCACCGTCGGCTGGCCGAACAGCCCCTTCACCGCGGGCAGCGGCGGCCGATAGCGGACCTGGCCGCGGCGGCCCTCCAGGCTTTCGAGCAGGGCCGTTTCCTCGCCGCAGATATACGCGCCGGCGCCGAGGCGCAGCTCGATGTCGAAGGAAAAGCCCGACCCGCCGATGCCGGTACCGATCCAGCCGGCGGCGCGGGCATTGGCGAGTGCCGCCTCGAAGGCGCGCGCCGCATGCGGATATTCGGAGCGCAGATAGACGAAGCCGCGATCGGCGCCGGTCGCGTAGCCGGCGATCGCCATGCCCTCGATGAGCAGGAACGGATCGCCTTCGATCAGCATGCGGTCGGCGAATGTGCCGCTGTCGCCCTCGTCCGCATTGCAGACGACGTATTTCTGCGCCGCCGCGGTCTGCGCGACGGTGCGCCACTTGATGCCGGTCGGGAAGCCGGCGCCGCCGCGTCCGCGGAGGCCGGAATCGACGACGGCCTGCAGCACCGCGTCGGGCCGCATCGCCAGCGCGTGCGCGAGCCCCTTGAAGCCGCCGTGCGCGCGATAGTCGCCGACCGAAAGCGGATCGACGATGCCGCAGCGCGCGAAGGTCAGGCGCTGCTGGCGCGCGAGCGGGTCGATCCGTTCCGGCACGCCGAGCGCCAGCGCATGCGGCCGTCCGTCGAGAAATCCCCCATCGAACAGCGACGGAACGTCCGCCGCCGCGACGGGACCATAGGCGAGGCGGCCGGCAGCCGTCGCAACCTCGACCATCGGTTCGAGCCAGTAGAGGCCGCGCGAACCGGTGCGCACGATCTCGATCGAAAGACCGCGCCGCTGTGCCTCGGCGCCAATCGCCCGCGCCGTCGCCTCGGCGCCGAGCGCGAGCGCGGTCGAATCGCGCGGCACGAAGACGCGCACGCTCATCGTGTCCTCCGCAGCTCGGCGACGATGCGATCGAAGCGCGCCGCATCGACGCGGCCGACCGGTTCGCCGTCGACCATCACCGCGGGCGCAGCGGCGCAGGCGCCGAGGCAATAGACCGCTTCGAGCGTCAGCGCACCGTCGTCCGTGGTCGCACCGAATCCGATGCCGGTCGTCGCCTTGGCATGGGCTTCGAGACCGCGCGCGCCCATCGACTGGCAGGCCTCGGCGCGGCAGAGCTTGACGACGTGGCGGCCCGGCGGGGTGCGGCGGAAATCGTGATAGAAGCCGACGACACCGTGGATCTCGGCGCGCGAAAGATTGAACAGCTCGGCGAGGATTGCCGTGGCCTCGGCCGGCACGTGGCCGAGGCGCGCCTGCACCGCATGCAGCGCCGGAAGCACGCCGCCCGGCTGGCCGGCGTGGTCGGCGGCAATGCGGCGAATCTGTTCGTTCAGCGCGGCGTCCGGCACCCGCATTCCTCCATCGTCCCAGGCTACGGGAGCAACATGGAAGAACGCTTAACCTACGGCAAATACATCGATTCTTTGCTGCAATAGAGAAGTTCTATCAACCTGCCGGGCGCCCCGCCGCGGGGGTGCCGTCAAACGGCGAAGCGAGCGCCATGAAAGCGCGTGCGATCGGCGATGCAGGCTCACGGTCCGCAATCACCACGCCGATGACATGGGTCACGACCGGGTCGACCAGCGGCAATGCCCGGCACGCCTTCGGCTGGCCGAGCACTTCGATCAGCATCTGCGGCACGACGCTCGACCAGCCGCCGCTTTGCACATGCGCGATGAGCGAAACCAGCGAGTTGGTCTCGATCTCGGCATGGGGTTCGCTGCCGGCGCGGCGGAAGGCGGCGTCGACGATGCGCCGGTTCTGCATGTTCGGGGTGAGCAGCGCCAGCGGCACCCCGGAGGCTTCGGCCCAGGTGACGCTCGCGCGGCCGGCGAACGGGACCGCCTCGGGCACCAGCAGGACGTAGCGCTCGCGATAGAGCGGTTGCGCCCGCACGCCGGAAAGCGGCTCGTTGTCGAGATAGGTGAGGCCGAGGTCGATCTCGAACTGCTCGAGCCCCTGCTGGATCTCGATCGAACTCATCGAGTGGACCGAAACCTGGACGGCGGGATGGCGGCCGTGGAAGGGTCGAGTCAACAGCGCCGCCGCCGGCAGCGCACTCGGTACGACGCCGAGCCGCAGGCGACCCGCGAGTCCCGAGCGGGCGCCGCCGAGTTCCTGGGTCATCGCCTCGCAGTCGGCAAGGATGCGCTGCGCCCAGCCGAGCACCCGCTCGCCGTCCGCAGTCAGCCCCTGGAAACGCTGGCCGCGCTCGACCAGCGGCACGCCGAGTTCGCTCTCGAGATGCCGGATGCCGGCCGACAAGGTGGGCTGCGTCACGTTGCATGCCGCCGCGGCGCGGCCGAAATGCCGCTCGCGCGCGAGCGTGACGAGATATTGCAGCTGCCGGATGACCATCGTTCCCTTCGCAGCACCCCCGCTCCATCCAAGCGCGCGCCGTGCCGACCCGGCAAGCCCGACGCGGCGGACCGGATCAGAACCGGCCTGCCTCGTAATCCTGGAACGCCTGGATGATCTCGTCGCGCGTGTTCATCACGAAGGGGCCGTAGCGGGCCACCGGCTCGCCGATCGGCCGGCCCGCGATGACGACGAGCCGCGCCTCGTCCTCGCCGCTGGCGATCTGCACGGTCGTGCCGTCCCCGAGGACGCCGAGACGGCGCTTGGCGAGCGTCGCGCCGCCGACCGTCGCCGAACCGTCATAGACGAACGCGAAGGCCGCGTGGCCCATGGTCAGCGGCAACGCGAAGGTCACGCGCGGGTCGAGGTGGAGGTCGAAATAGATCGGGTCGACCGCGATGCCGGTGACCGGACCGGCGACGTCGCCGATGCGCCCCGCCACCACCTTTATGGTCACGCCGGGCACCGGCGTGACCGACGGGATCTCCGCCGGCGCGAATTCCTGGTAGCGCGGAGGCGCCATCTTGTCGCGCGCGGGGAGGTTCACCCACAGCTGGAAGCCGCGCATCAGGCCGCTCTCCTGCTCCGGCATTTCCGAATGGATGATGCCGCGGCCGGCCGTCATCCACTGCACGCCGCCGCTCACCAGCAGGCCCGAATGGCCGTGGTTGTCGCGATGGCGCATGCGGCCCGCGAGCATGTAGGTGACCGTCTCGAAGCCGCGATGCGGGTGGTCGGGAAATCCCGCGATGTAGTCCGACGCCGATTCCGAACCGAACTCGTCGAACAGCAGGAACGGATCGAGGTCCGGCAGCCCCGGCGTGCCGACCACCCGGTTGAGCTTGACGCCCGCACCGTCGCTCGCCGGAAGCGCGTTCACCACGCGCACGACCTCGCGCATCGCCGTCTGCATTCGGACCTCCTTGTGTGCCGCAGAGATATAGCGCGCGTGTCGGCCGCCGACCACTGGCGCCGGCGCGGCCATGCGGCTCAGTAGCGCAACAAGCGCAGCTTGTACGCGCGTTCGAACAGGACGTGCCGGCGCAGATAGGGCCGGATCGCCCGGTCGATCTCGCGCGTGGTCACGGCGCGCCCGAAGCTGCGCTGGCGCAGCCGGGCCGCCTCGGCCTCGTAGACCGCGTGCAGGTTGCCCGTCTTCTGGGTGTCGTGGACGCGGAAACAGCCGAGAAAGCGCGGCAGGCGCCGCATCGTGAATCCCGCCGCCTCGACGCGCAGCAGGAAGTCCCAGTCGAGCGCGAACTCGAACGTCTCGTCGAGCGGGCCGACCTTTTCCCAGACCCGGCGACGCCAGAACATCGTCTCCTGCGGGACGAAGTCCGCCCACTGGAGGGTCCTGCGGTCGTGCGGCGGCAGCACCCAGTGGCCGATCTGCCTGCCGCTTTCGTCGATGACGATGCGGTGGCCGTAGACCAGATCGACCTTGGGATGGTCGCGGAAGTAGCGCGCGACATAGGCGAGCGCGCCGGGCATCAGCTGATCGTCGCCGTTGAGCCAGCCCATGATCTCGCCCGAGGTCGCGGCGAAGCCCTGGTTGATCGCGTCGGCCTGCCCGCGGTCGCGGACGCTCGTCCACGAGGTCAGCTTCGCAGCGCGCGCCGCAATCAGCGCCGCGGTGCCGTCGCTCGAAGCGCCGTCGCGCACGATGTATTCGAGGCGCGGATAGCCCTGGCTCGTCACGCTGTCGATCGCCTGGGCGATCCAGCGCTTCTGGTCGCGCACCGGGGTGACGATCGAGATCGACGGCGGGTCGTCCGGCGGCACGGCGCGGGCGTACTCGGCGGGCGGCGTCCATGTGCGCGGCGGATACTGCCGGAGAATGCCGAGGCGGGGCCGCAGGCGGGCGCGCAGCGAATTGACGCGGATGTCGTAGACCTCGCGCTCCATCGCCTCGATGACGTTGCCCATGCGCTGTATGACCGCATCCTGCTGCGCCGTGCGCTGCGTCAGATCGGCGACCCGCAGCTGCACGGAATCGAGCTCCGCGGATGCCTTGAACAGTTCGTACGGGACGAACCCGTCGGCGATGCCGGCCGGGGTCTGAAAGTGGCCGCGCAGGGCCGCATCCTCGGCGCGCAGGTAGAAGCGGTTGAGGCCGTCGAAGAGCGCCAGCGAATACCCGGCCGCGAGCAGTGCCGGTTCCCACGCCTCGTGGGAGGGTTCGAAGCTCTGCGGCCGCGTCGCCTCGACGATGATCACGCGCGGCCGGAAGCGGGTGAAATCGGCGCCGGCGAGCACCGCTCCGTCCCGGCCCTCGGCGTCGACGCTGAGGAAATCGACCGTCTCGCCCGGGCAATGCGCAGCGACGACCGCCGAAAGCGTGTCGACCGTGACGATCGAGGCGCCGCGCGCTCGGCCTTGCGCCTCCAGGACGCGCGCGGCCGCCGGGTCGAGCGTCGACAGCTCGGGCGGCTCGGCCCGATACAACGTCGCGTGGCCGGGCGCGGCACCGAGCGCGATCTGGAGGTTGATGTCGCGCGGCCGCGCCTCTTGCAGCCGTGCATGAAGATCGGGGTGCGGCTCGATGTTGATGCCCGTCCAGCCGCGCTCGTAGAACAGGCGCGTGATCGAGTAACGTTCCGGATCGGCGGCGCCGACGTCGATGTAGCGGCCGTCCGCCTGCGCGCCGAAGGCGCGCATCAGCATGACGTCCTCGAAGTTCTGCGCGTAGGACTTGCGCAGCGTCTTGCTTCCTGGCGTCAGTCGATGGTCCACGGTGTCCGGTCCTCGATCGGCAGCCGTCCGGATCGGCCGATCATCCGAGCTGGCTCAGCACGCGGCCCAACGCGGCGTTCGCCTCGACATCGACGGTGCGCCCATCCTGCACGGTCACGTTCTCCTCGACGAAGCGGCGATAGGCGAAGATCCAGTCGGCGTAATAGACCTGGTCGTAGGTCGCGGGCTCGGCCGCGAGGCGCGGCATGCCATCGGCGACGACGCGCGGGGCGAAGACCGGGCGGAGATTCGGCGCCTTGCCCACCATCGGCCGCTGGTCGAGCGGCAGCCGCGTGTAGCCGAGCCCGTTGACGTGGTCGTTGATGATGTTGACCGCGGCCATCACCGGGCGGGCGACGACGAGGTCGAAGCGCTGGCGGAACGCGGTGAGGCGGCGAACCTCCTCGGCGATCCGCTTCTTCAGGCCGAAGCGCTGCGCGCCCGTGATGATTTCCGACACGAACCAGCCCATCGGCTCCTCGGGGATGCCGAAATAGCCCTGGAGATACGGCTCCTCGCCGAGTTCGCGCACGCGGATCGTCCAGGCGTCGAGCGCGCCCTCGGCGAAGCGGTCGGCCTGGTCGGCGGATTCGCCGAGGTCTGCGGCCGCCCCCTCCTCGTCGCCGAACACGTCTGCGACCAGCTTCGCGGTGTCGACGCCGCGCCCGACCATGAAGCCCGCCTGCGGCTTCTTCGGGCCGGAGGTTTCGGCGGCGCCGTCGCCGGTCTGGGTCTCGACGCGGAAGTAGACGTCGGCGATCTCGCCGTACTCGACCTGCATGCGCGACAGCAGCCCGCCGAAGCGCTGCGACTGCACGCAGCGGATCAGGTGGTTGACGACCACCTTCGCCTTCTGCCGGCGGTCCTCGAGCAGGGCGTCGAGATCGCCGGTGACATGATAGCGCTTCAGGCGCTCGCGCATCAGGCGGCGAAGGTGCGAGAGCCTGCCGTCGATCTGGCGCCGCTTGATCTCCGGATTGCACGCGGGCGCGAGCTTGCCCGCGAGGAATGAGATGCCGCCGTCGTTGAGCTTCAGCGCCTCGTCCCAGGCGCGCATCGGATCCTCGAAGTGGTCGCGGATGATCGGATTCTCGAGGTACTCCTTCTTCGTGCGCTCGATCCGGTCGACTTCGCTCGGCCGGATGCGCAGCTCGCGCCCTTCGCCGTCGTAGTCGATGATGTGCTTGGCCGCGATGTTGGGATTGCGCAGCCAGAAGCAGTTGCGGAACGGGGTGCCCGGCGTCCACTCGCGCGGCCAGTTGTCGGCCTTGCCGAAGAAATCGAGCAGCGAGGCCATCATGCGCGTGGTCCAGCGCCCCTCGGACGTGCCGGCCTGGCCCGCCTTCTCCTCGAACTCGGCATCGAACTTCGTCATCACGAAGAACAGCGCGTTCTGCTGCTTCTCGCGGTCGGCCGGCTCGGGGCCGTGGGTCGAATCGATCCAGTCGCGAACCATCTTCGGCAGCGTGCGCACCTCCTGGTTCGACGGGCCGATGCACAGCAGCATCGCCGTGAGCTCCTGCTCGGCGCAGTAGCGCTCGAACAGATAGGCGACCTTGCCGCGCAGATAGAGGCTCTGCAGCGCCACGTCCCGCTTGAGGAAGGTCCGCACCTGGGCGATGCGCTCGCGCGAACGCGCGCCGGGAAAGTCGAGCAGGTCGGTCGCGTCGAAGAAATCCCACGGCTTCTCGGCGACGGTGATCTGCAGCTCGGCGATCAATGCCGTCATGTCGGCGCGGGTGATCTCCGCGCGCGCGCCGTTGGCGCCGACGATCGCCAGGCGCTCCGCCGCCTCGCCGCCGAGGCCCTTCAGCGTGTCGACGTTGATGATCGAGACTTCGCGGGGGATCAGCGCGTCGAGACCGCAAAAGGCGCTGTCGGCGAAGCCGAGCAGCTTGAGCGCGTTGGCGAGCCGCACATAAAGCCGCGTGAAGTCGTCGATGTCGTTCCAGATCAGGCCGAACAGCCGGGCGCGATCGGCGATCGCCAGCCGGGGCGCGAGTTCGGCCGCGCGCGGCCAGAAATTCTGCCCGAGCGCGCGGATGCCGACCTCGGCCTTGAAGTAGCGTTCGAAATACTCCTGGAGATCGTAGATGTCGGCGTCGCCCAGGCCGTCGACCGGCTGCGGCGCCGCGCGCGCGGCCAGCTCCTCGAAGCGCTTCGCGATCGCGGCGACGTCGGGGTGGACCTCCTCGCCCTGGTCGCAGTCCGAGTAGTAGGTGTTGCCGAGGATCTTGACGATGTCGGTCTGCGACAGCAGCCGCAGCGCGACCGGCATGCCGGCGGGCGTGCGCGTGCGCCGCAGCGTGAAGCGGGTGACGAGCCCGGTCGCCTCCTTGCCGCCCTCGGGGTTGATCTCCTTGACGAAGTCGATCAGCTTGCCGTCGAAATCGGCCATCAGATGCGCCATGCCCTTACGGGCGAGCGCGGAGATCAGGTAGGACTTCCCGGCCTGACTCGGCCCGAACACGCCGACGCACATCGGCCGCGCCAGCGCGACCTCGCACTTCTTGGCGGCGAGCGTGTACTTGCGGAAATCCTTCTCGAGGCTGGCGCGCTCGGCGCGCACCTTGTCGGGATTCTCGGTGAACCAGGCGAGCGCCGCGGCGGCGGCATCGGCGGTCCGCGTCGCGACCTCGCGGCTGCGCAGGTCGGCGCTCATGGCTGGCCTCCCGCGGCATGGGGCTGGGCGGCGTGGGCGCCGCGCGTCCGCGCCGGCGTGGCGATGATTCCGTCGAAGACGTTGAGGCGCCCGGTATCGAGCCAGTAGCCGTCTTCGGACTTGAGCGTCTGCAGGCGCAGCACGACGTCGGACGATCGCATCCGCGATCCCTCGGCGTCCTCGATGTCGATGATCTTGAAGTCCTCGCGCCGCTCCTCGCTGTCGGGCGAGTCGGCGTCGAGCTCGGCGCGCTCGAGCGTGACCGTGAGCGGCAGCTTCATGCGCGAGGCGCTCTGCGGATTGCCGAATTCCATCGAATACAGCGGCGTCCCCGGCCAGCGCTCGATCTCGAGCTGGCGGAAGCCGACGAAGATCGGCGCGTAGAACTTCACCTTCGCCTGTTCGCCGCCCTTGGGCCGCGCGTCGAGGTCGACATTGGCGAACAGCACGCGGTCGGCCTTGATCTGGCCGGAGCGTTCCATTTCGCCGATGAAGCGCGCCGTCGAGCGCATGCGCAGCGACGAGGTGCGCATCGAGAATGCCTCGAGCTGGCCCTCCGCGAGCATGCACAGCATCGCGCCAACCGCCGCGGTGGTCTTCGGGTCGTCGATGCGCGCGTTGACGTCGCGGAACGGATACCAGGTGCCGACGTTGTAGCGATGCATCTGGATCACCCGGTCGGGCGAGACCGGCAGCTTGGCGAGCACGGTCAGCAGCACGCCGGGCAGGCGCGACGGCCGGCCCGAGAGCAGCAGCACGTCGCAATCATAGGCGTTCACGACCTCGCAGAGGTCGGCAAGGATCGGCGCCATCGTGCCGACAACGGTCTTGTTGACCGCCTCGTGGTCGATCGTGATCTCGACATCGGTGAGCGCGAAGCCCTGCGCCCCTTCGTCCGCCGCGGCACGATCGATGAAGTCGACGATGCTGCGGTCGGGCAGGCCGTGCTGGTTGAAGAACGACGTGAAGCTCTCGTAGCGGTTCGTCGTCGCGGCCAGAGGATCCCACTGCTCGTAGTGCTGCAGGACGCCGACCCCGATCGGGGCGAGCACCTGGGCGACGAACTGGCGGCGGCGCTGGCGCTCGAGCTCCGACTGGCCGCCGAAATCGCCGCTGAACAGCCGGCGCAGCAGCTTGCGCGGATCCTCGATGCCGCAGGCCTGCAGCCGCCGCGCGATCGCCGGCAGCACGTGCAGCTCGACGATCGATTCGACGACGTCGTCGCCGGCGAGCTTGAAGCCCTCGCGGAAGTTCTGCTGCGGCACCAGCAGCCGGTTCGACTCCATCGTGTAGGTGGTGATCATCAGGTCGGTGGTGCCGCCGCCGATGTCGATCGAGGCGACGCGCAGCGCGGGCTCGACCGCGCGCGGACCGCGGGGCTTGCCGAACAGCGTGAAGAAGCCCGGCGCGTCGCCTTGGAACTTCTGCGCGATCTCGTTGTAGAGATAGACGAGCTGCGTCGTGCTCGCCTCGTCGAGATTGAGGACCACCTTGGGCTCGGGCGGAGTCTTGAGCCCGCCCTCGCTCCAGCCGAACAGATCCCAGGTGAGCTTGATCGCCGCCTCGGCGCGCTTGCGCAGCATGCGCTGTTCGGCGAGCGGCATCGCCGGCGGCATGGTGAGGATGATCCGCCGCAGCTGGCGCGGCACGTCCTCGAACTTGCGGTGCGCGCGCGTGCCCGGCGCGTTGATCTGGGTGAGCGCCTGCACCAGCACTTCGTTGAGCAGCAGCGTGAACAGCGCCGAACGGCAGAATTTCGGCCGCACCGCCGGCTGGCCCTTGCCCTTGAGGGTGCGCAGCACGTCGCCGCTCTCGGTCACGAAGCCGAGGATGGGGCCCGACACCGGCGGGTCGGTGCGCACGCCGTCGGCCGAGGTGCCGTTGAAACGCCAGATCTGGTTGAGCGTGCGCTCGTCCCACAGATAGCGCTTCGGGCTCGACAGCCCGGTCGCCCCTTCGGTGCCGAGCGCGCGGCCGGCGAGCCGCACCGATTCCGGCCCGATGCGCACGACGGTCGGCCAGAAGAACGCGTTCGGCCGGCCGCTGCGGCGCGAGATCGCGTCCTTGCCGAACGAGACGCGCGCGAATTCGACGCGCGATTCGAACGGCCGGTCGTAGACGCGTTCGGGCCGCGTCAGGTCGCGCAGCGCCAGCACGTAGCTGTCGTTGAGGCTGGGCGGCGAGTCCGGATGCGATTCGATGAGGATGCCGCAGGTCCGCGAATTGCCGACGTCGAGCACGAGGTCGACTTCGATCGGCACGTATTTGCGCACCGACGAGAACGTGTCGATCAGCCGCACGCGCGGAAGCGCGTGCGTCTCGCCGAGCAGGTCGAGGAAGGTGAGGTAGCGCGCCCAGTGCTCGCAGGCATAGGGGATGTCCTCTTCGCGCAGCGGCCGGCCCTGGCGCTGCGCGCGCTTCATTTCGAGGAACAGCTCATCGAGCCACTGGTCCATCCAGTCTTCGTTGATGAACCAGGCGTTGTCCTTCTCCGACGGCACGAAGACGAATTCCTGCTCCTGCTCGGAATCGCCCTGGCTCGGCACGAGATAGGGGCGGCCCTCGTCGCGCGGCCGCACCGCGGTGTCGAAGGCGACGCTGACCTGGTGGCTGTTGCCCTCGCGGTCGCGTTCGGGCAGCTCGACCACGCGCACGCGCACCCAGTTGGTCGGGCCGCGGTCGAACACGTCGCCGCCCTGTGCGGATTTCGATTTGACGCGGAAGACCGGCAGCGGCACCCACTTGCCCAGGAAGACCTCGAGCGCCTTCGCCTTGTTGAACGAGTAGGTCTCGGATTCCGGCGGCGCCGCGCCGGTCGCCGGGTCGACGAGTTCGCCCGTGCGGTCGTCGGGATAGAGGCAGCGCAGATTGACCGGCACCTTGCCGTTCTCGTCCGGCGGCTGGTCGAGCAGTTTCTCCTCCCAGAACACCCGGTTGATCTTCGGCAGCTTGTCGACGTCGAAGACGAAATCGAGGAACTGCAGGCCGGAGTTCGGGATGAGGCTGATCGTCGAACGGATCTTGCGAAGCGGCTTTGCCATGGCGCTTTCGGAATAACGTCTCAGCCCGGGACAACGTTCGAACGACACGGCGCCATCCCGCTCGGAGACTGCCCCCGGAACGGTGCGCGAACGAGCGGGCGGAGCGGCGGGAGGTGCCCCGCCACCGGGCCGGCATGGATAATGGCCGAGGTCTCGTATAAATAACAAGCCGCTGTCCCGCGTTATCGGACATGGCGGCCGTCAGGGCGAGAACCGTGGAGGGGATGAGCGCGATGGGCGCCCAGGTCCGGATCGAGGATTTGAACCATCCGGAAGGGGGCCACGCCCGCATCGTCTTCGATGGGGTCGGCCGGATGACGGTCGAATCGATCCTGATTCGCCGCTTCGACCAGCGCGAGAACTTCCTGTCGGTCGAGGGGTGGCGCGGCGCCGAAACCCCGATTCAGCCGCAATCTGTGGAAGCAGCGGGCAGCGCGATCGCGGTCGTCATCGGCCCCGACGTCACCGAGTGGCTCGACTATGGCGAGCGCATCGAGGTCGGCCTCGTGGCGCCCGGTCAGATCGTGCCGGCGCAGTCCGGCATGGCGCTGTGGCCGGAGATCGGCAGTTTCACCGGCCATCGCCGCGGCCGCGGGCGCATCGTATCCGGCACGGCGCCCCGGCCCCGCCCAGCCGCCGTCCCCCCGCCGCCGCCCCGTCCGGCACCGCCCGCCCCGCCGACCGTGATTGCGCCGCGGCCGATTCCCGTCCCGGCCGCGCCGCCGCCGCCGCCCGCGCCGGCTCCTGCTGCCGCCAGGCGCCGCGTCATGCCGATCGTCGCCGGCTTGATCCTGCTGGCCGCACTCGCCGGCGGCGGCTACTACGCCTACGAGACCTGGTGGAAGGTCCCGGAGGACCGTATCGCGACGCCGCTCAGCGCGCTCGACCTCGCGTCGCTGGTGAACCGCTCGCCGGAGGAGGTGTTCCGGATGGGCGAGACGCTGTGGAACCAGGGCAGCTACGACGTCGCCCTGCTGCTGTTCGAGGATTCGAGCCGTCGCGGCTACGGCCCGGCGCACACCCGCATCGGCAAGCTCTACGATCCGGCGACCTTCCAGGCCGGCCGCCCGTTCCAGCGCGCCAATGCGCGCAAGGCGCTCGAGCACTTCGATGCCGCGGCCGCGGCGGGCGATGCCGCCGCGCGACCGCTGCGCCAGGCCCTGGTCGAGCGCCTGCGCGAGACCGCGCGCGGCAGCGATGCCCCGGCACGCGAGGCCCAGACGATCATCCAGGAGCTTCGCCTGTGAGCGCCGCCGGCCGCGCAATCGCCGCCGCCGCCGCGCCGGCGGCGCTCGCCGCCGCGATCGTCGCCGGCTCGGCCTGCGCGCAGACCGTGCCGACCTGGGACGCCGCGAACTTCAATCCGAAGCCGCTGGCGAACGACTTCATCCTGCCGATGCCGTGCGGCGGCGCGATGGCGTTCCGCCGCGTCGAGACCCCGGCCCGCGAAGGCCCGCTCGAAGACCGCCAGATCGCGCTCGGCTCCGACGATCCCGAGACCGCATACAACGAGTATGTGCGCGCGGACTTCATCGTCGGCTCCTTCGCCGATCCGCGCCGCCGCGTGCGCTACTACTACATCGGGAAGTACGAGGTGACGCGCGACCAGTACGCCGCGGTCACCGAGGCGACCTGCCCGGAACCGACCCCGGCCGGACGCCGGCCCGCCGCCGGGCTCGGCTGGTACGACGCGGTCAACTTCGCCTTCCGCTATTCGGCATGGCTGATGCAGCATGCGCGCGACCGGCTGCCGCGCGAAGGCGACCAGCCCGCCTTCGTGCGCCTGCCGACCGAACCCGAATGGGAGTTCGCGGCGCGCGGCGGCGCCGCGGTGAGCGACGGCGACTTCCGCCAGCGCATCTTCCCGATGCGCGACCCGATGGCGCGTTACGTCTGGTTCCAGGGCGCGCAGTCCGCCGGCGGCGAAACCCATCCGATCGGCATGCTGCAGCCCAACCCGCTCGGCCTGTTCGACATGCTCGGCAACGTCTCGGAGATCGCGCTCGAGCCCTACCGCCTGTCGCGCGGCGAGCGGCTGCACGGCCAGGCGGGCGGGTTCGTGGTGCGCGGCGGGGACTACCTGACGCCGCAGGCGCGCGTCCGCAGCGCGATGCGCATCGAGTATCCGCATTTCAACGTCGAAACCGGCCAGCCGCTGCGCCTCGCGCAGATCGGGATGCGGATCGTGCTGGCGACGTCGGTCACCACCAGCCTCGAGCAGACGACGCAGTTCCGCCAGGCCTGGGACCGGCTGGCGCAGAGCCGCCGCATCGATCCGCGCGCCGATGCGATCCAGCTCATCGACGCGCTGGCGGAACGTGTCGGCAGCGCCGAACTGCGCGAACCGCTGGCGCTGATCAAGCAGTCGCTGATCGTCGACCGCTTCGCGCGCGACCAGGCCGACGGCCGCGCCGCCAAGTCCTCGATCGGCTTCGGCGCGATCCTCATCCGCGCCATCCGCGACTTCGACCGCCGCGTTTCGGCGACCGCGGCGCTGGTCAGCGCGGTGACCGCGCTCGATCCCAACGCGACGCGGCTGATCGACAGCCAGCGCACCCAGATCGAGGCGGCCGAGGCGAACCGGCGCGACGCCTTCAACGTCTACGTCGCCCTGCTTCTCCAGACCGCCGAGGACATCCCGCAGGAAACCCTCGCCGCCGAACTGCCGACCTGGACGGCCGAGCAGGTCGGGGCGCATCTTCAGGACCTGCGTCGATTCGGCACGATCTTCGTCAACCAGACCGCGCGCTACCGTCGCGACCGCAACCCCGATACCGGCCAGTTGCTGCGCGAGATCTTGCAGCAGTAGAGGCAACCCATGGCTTCCCCGCGCTTCATCCGCAAGACCGACCTCGCCGGGCTCATCGCCATCTCGGTGCGCGACACCCCGGTGATCGAGAGCGCCGAGGCCTTGCGCGCCTTCATCGCCGAACGCGCCGGCGCCCAGGCGGCGGAGCTGTTCGCCGAGCCGGTCGTCACCTGGGGCAACGACGTCGCCGCGGGCAGCGTGTCGTGGTACGCCCCGGTCGCCGGCGAGCCCGTGCCGCTGTCGCAGCTCGATGCCGCCGTGCGTGCCGGCCCGGAGGCGCTCCTGCGCGACCGGCTGCGCCTGATCGAGCCGCTGCTCGACGATCCGCAATGGGGCCTCGTGCTGCGCAATGCGCTGGTCGTGCCCGATCTCGCGGACGTGCTGTCGACCGGCGACGATGTCGTCATCACCAACTGGGGCATCGCGCCGCAGGGCATCGCGCGCGATCCGCGCGCCAAGCTCGAGCTGCTGAAATCGTGCCTCGGCCGCTATGCGCCGTTCGGCGAGCGCCTGAGCCGCCCGACCTTCTTTTCCGAGCTCGACCGCGCACCGCCCGCCGCCGCCGCCGCGGCGGCGCCCGCGCAACCCGCCCGCCCGCCGCGCGCGGTGGCGAGCGCCGCCCCCGCGGCGCCGGCGTCCAACGTCGGTCATGGCGGCGGCCGCGGCCCCGTGCCCCCGCCGGCAGCACCGCCGCCCGAACCGCCACGGCGCGGCGGCGGCCTGGTGCCGATCGCGAGCTTCATCATCATCTTCCTGGTCGCCGTCGCCGGCGTCGGCCTCGGATTCTGGTTCGGCTGGAACGCGCTGCTCGCCGAGCTGCAGAACGCGCGGCGCAACGCGGTCAACCAGCAGGCGATCGAAGAGGCGATCCGCAACCAGCGCCAGATCAACGAGGAGCTGCGTCGGCGCATCGCCGCCGCGCGCGAGCTGCTGACGCGCGACGTCTGCACGATCGAAAACCCGCTCGGCCTGCCCGGCGCGGCCGAGGCGACGCCGGTCGACCGCACCGCCACGCCGGCCCCGCAGCCGCAGTTCCAGGGCAGCCTCGTCGACCTGATGGACCGCGCGGTGGTGCTCGTGCTCACCAAGCGCGGCGACAATCTCGGCCTCGGCAGCGGCTTCTTCGTCGGGCCGGACCTCGTGCTCACCAACCGCCACGTCGCCGAGCAAGGCCAGGGCGGCGCCATCTGGGTGACCAACCGCTTGCTCGGCGGCGCGCGCCCGGCGGAGATCGTGGCGATGACGACCGAACGCCAGCAGTTCCGGCCCGACTTCGCGCTGCTGCGCATCCAGGGTGCGGCGAACGCGCCGATCATGGCGATCACGCCGCAGATCAATCGCCTCGACAACGTCATCGCCGCCGGCTTCCCGGGCATCGTCGTGATGACCGATCAGGTCTTCAACCGTCTCATCCAGGGCGATTCCTCGGCGATCCCGGAAACCGTCGTCGTACCGGGCGAGGTCAGCGTCGTGCAGACCGACCAGCTGAGCCAGCGCGTCCTGCACACCGCGCCGATCGCCCAGGGCAATAGCGGCGGCCCGCTGGTCGACCGCTGCGGCCGGGTCCTCGGCGTCAATACGATGCTCGTTGCCGACCAGCAGACCCTCGCGCGCGTCAACTACGCGCTCGGCCCCGACAACATCCTCGCCTTCCTGCGCGCCAACGGCGTCACGCCGGTGACGAGCACGGCGCCGTGCACGCCGGGGCAGATCTCGATCACCGCACCGCCGCTGCCCTC
>JAEUKZ010000158.1 GCA_016793045.1 Alphaproteobacteria bacterium | reverse complement strand
CCATCGCCGCCGCGGACCGGCCGGCGATAGCCGACGACGAGCCGCGCACCGTTGGCGAGCCGCACGAGCGTCAGCGTGCGGTCGTGGAAGGGCTCCAGGCCCGGCCGGTGTTCGACCGTGACCAGCGTGGCGCCGGCCAGTTCGGTCTTGAACAGGCCCATCATCGCCGCCAGTTCCTGGTCGTCGAAGGTCGAGGTCGTCTCGTCGAGGAAAATCCAGTCGGGCCGATGGACGAGCAGGCGCGCGAAGCTCAGACGCTGGCGGTCGGCGTCGGAGAGGACCGCGTCCCAGCGCGCCTCCTCGTCGAGCCGCGGCACGAGCGCGGCGAGCCCGCAGCGCTCCAGCGCCGCCGACAGGCGCGGCGCCTCGATGTCTTCCGGCGAGGCGGGATAGGCCAGTGCCGCGCGCAGCGTCCCCGCGGGAACGTAGGCGCGCTGCGGCACGAACATCATCCGCGCGCCGGCCGGCCGGTCGATCCGGCCCGCCCCCCACGGCCATAGCCCGGCGATGGCGCGAATGAGCGTGCTCTTGCCGACGCCGGATTCGCCGACGATCAGCACCTTCTCGCCCGGCGCGATTTCGGCCGAGGCGCGGTCGATCACGACGGTGCCGTCATGGGTCGCGACCTGCAGATCGACCAGGCGCAGCCTGCCGTCGCCGTTCTCGGTAAGGCGGATCCGCTGTTCGGCATCGCCCGCCGGCGGCGCCTGGATCACCCCCACCGCATCGTCGAGCGCGAGGATGCGGTTGACGCCGGCGTGCCAGTCGGCGATGCGCGCATAGTTGTCGACGAACCAGCCGAGCGCGGCCTGGATCTGCACGAACGCCCACGACGCCTGCATCAGGCCGCCGAGCGTGAGGTCGCCGGCGAGATATTGCGGCGCCGCGATCAGCAGCGGAAAGACCGGCGCCGCGATCGTGTAGCCGCTGGTCACCCAGGTCAGGCGTCGCATCCGCCGCTTGAGCGCGCTCCAGTTCGCGAGCAGCCGGTCGAGCGCGTCGTCGAGCCAGCGCCGCTCGGTCGCCTCCCCGCCCATGAAGGCGATGCTCTCCGAATTCTCCTCGACCCGCAGCAGCGCCGAGCGGAAGTCGCCCTCGCGGGCGTGGCGCTGCTCGTTGATGGCGGTGAGCGGCCGGCCGAAGAAATCGGCAACGGCGGTGCCGACGATGGCGTAGACGAGCGCCGCGATCACCAGATAGCCGGGAATCGCCACGTCGAGGCCGGCGATCGCGACGTGGAGCGTGCCGGACAGGCTCCACAGCACGCCGAAGAAGCCGAACAGCAGCAGCACGCTCACCATGATGCCGACCGAGAAGTCGACCGCGCCCTGCGTCACCAGGAACACGTCGTCGGCGATCCGCTGATCGGGGTTGTCGGTAGGCTCGCCCATGAACCGAAGCTGGTAGTGGGTGCCGCGATCGAGCCAGCGGTTGAGCAGCCGATGCGAGAGCGCGCGCCGCCAGCCGCCCTGGATCGCCATCTTGAGGTCGATCTGCCATGCGGCGGCGCCCATCAGGCCGACGGCGAGCACCAGGAACACGACGACCCCGCGGGCGACCGCGGCGGTGTCGCGGGTATCGACCGCGTTGAAGAAGTCGTGGCTCCAGATGTTCAGCCGCAGCTGCAGAAAGACCTGGCCGACGCTGACCGCGGCCAGCAGCGCGGTCGTGCGCCAAGCCGGCCAACGCTGATCGCCGCGCCAGTAGTCGCCCGCCAGGCCGGCGAAGTCGCGCAGCGTTCCGGCGGGCCGCGGCGGGGCCGAAACGCCGGCGGCTTCGTCTCGCTTGCCCTCGGCGCCCGGCGTCACGCGGCTGCCCCGATGCGGGCGCTCAGAACTGGCGCCGGCGCAGGCGCGCCATCGCGGCGCGGACCAGCGCGCCGAAATCGCTCTCGGCGGGCAGCGCTTCGCTCTGCTGCGCGGCCCCGGCCTTGAGCTGCGCGCCCTCGCCGGCGCGCGCCAGGGTCAAGGTGCGGTCGTGGTACTGGCCCAGGCCCGCCCGGTGCTCGATGGTGACCACCGTCGCCGCGGCAAGTTCCTCGCGGAAGATGCGCATCATCGACGCGAGCTCGGCGTCGTCGAGATGCCCCATCGCCTCGTCGAGGAACACCCAGCGCGGCCGGTGCACGAGGATCCGCGCGAAGCCGAGCCGCTCGCGCTCCGAATTCGACAGCGTGTCCTTCCATTGCTCGACGTCGTCGAGCCGCCCGATCAGATGGTCGAGGCCGACGCGCGTCAGCGCGGCGGCGAGTGCCGCGTCGTCGATCGTCGCGGGATGCGCGGGATAGGTCAGCATCGCGCGCAGCGAGCCGACCGGGACGTAGTCGCGCTGCGGCACGAACATCGTCTGGGCGCCCGCCGGCCACTCGATC
>JAEUKZ010000423.1 GCA_016793045.1 Alphaproteobacteria bacterium | reverse complement strand
GACCGCGCCGCCGTCCTGGACATGATGATGGCGCGGGTGATTCGCCACGTGCCCGTCATCGACGGCGAGCGCCGCCTCGTCGCGATCCACTTCCTGCGCGACCTGATCGGGGCCGCGCCGAAGCCGAACGTCGCGGTGATCATGGCGGGCGGCAAGGGAACGCGCCTGCGCCCGCTGACCGACAATCTGCCGAAGCCGATGGTCGAGGTGGCCGGCCGTCCGATCCTCGAACGCCTCGTATTGCATCTCGTCGGCCACGGTGTCTCGCGGATCTATCTTGCGGTCAACTTCATGGCCGAGCGGATCGAGCGCCATTTCGGCGACGGCGCGGCGTTCGGCTGCCGGATCGAGTATCTGCGCGAAACGACCGCGCTCGGCACCGGCGGCGCGCTGTCGCTGCTGCCGTCGCCGCCTGAGCACCCGTTCCTGGTCATGAACGGCGACCAGATCACCAACGTCGACGTCACCAAGCTGCTGCAGTTCCATGCGGAGCGGGGCTTCGCGGCGACGGTCGCCGCCGGGCCGCACAGCGTCGAGGTTCCCTTCGGCGTGGTGCGCGAGAGCGCGGGGCGGCTGGTCGAGATCGAGGAAAAGCCGACCTTGCACTTCGTGGTAAATCGGGGCATTTACGTACTGAATCCGTCAGTGCTCGGCGCCGTTCCCATGAACTGCGCATTCCCGATCACGGATCTGTTCGGGACGTTGATCGCTGACGGCCATGAGGTCGGCGTCTTCTACTTCGACGACCAATGGATCGACGTCGGGCGGCACGAGGATTTCCGGCGTGCCAACGGCATCGAGTAGCATGGCGCACCGCGCGCGGTCGATCGGCTCGGGCCGGGGGCCGATGAAATGTTGTCGATTCGGAGTTGCCGCATGAGCGATGTCCTCAAGGGAAATTTCAAGCCGCAGAACGCGGTCGTCGTGCCGGAGGAGAAGCCCGAGACCCTCGAGGAACGCTTCGAACGCACGGCGCTGAAGCGTCTCGGCGGCAGCATCGCCTTTGTGTCGAAGAAAAAGGTGATGTGGGATCTCAAGGACAAGGTCTAGTTCAACGTCCCGCCGGGAACGAATAGCGCCGCATGCCGATCATTTCCGAAGGTCCTGGCGAACTCGGCCGGAAATTTGCCGCAGAGATGGACCGCCTGACCTGGGAAAAGGTCGGGCCGATGGGGCTGGAGAACGCCGCGCGCAATCGCGCGCTGCTCGACCGCGGCCAGTCGATCGCCGCGCTGCGCGATGCCCCGCTGGCGACCGGTGACAGCGCGATCGTCATCGCGGCGGGGCCGAGCATCGCGCGCCGCGATCCGATACGCGCCATCAAGGCGAGCGGCTACAAAGGCGCGATCATCGCGACCGACAGCGCGATGTACTATTGCCTGCGCAATGGCGTCGTGCCCGATCTCGTCGTCACGGTCGATCCCAATTTTCTCCGCGTCGTCCGGTGGTTCGGTCAACCGAATCTCGACGACGAGGAGCTGCACAAGGACGACTATTTCCGCCGCCAGGACATGGATGCATCGTTCGCGGACGAGTTGCGCGTCAACCGCGAGATCACCGAACTGCTCCGCCGGCACGGCCCGCAGATGCGGATTGCGCTCGCGACCTGCGCCTCGCAGCCCGTCGTCGACCGCGTGATCGAGACCGGGATGCGGATCTTCTGGTGGAATCCGATGTTCGACGATCCGGATCTGCCCGAAAGCAAGACGGCGGCGCTGTTCCGGAGCAACCGGCTGCCGTGCATCAATGCGGGCGGCAATGTCGGGACCGCCTGCTACATGATCGCACATGCGGTATTGGGCAAGAAGCGCGTCGCCGTGACCGGCATGGATCTGTCCTACTACGCCGATACGCCGTACCGAAACACGCAGTACTACACGGACCTGGTCGAAATCGTGGGGGAAGAGAACCTGGATGCGGTGTTCATCAAGATCCGCAATCCGCATCTCGATGCTTGGTTCTATACCGATCCCGCGTATTATTGGTTCCGGGAGGCGTTCCTGGAGCTTGCCGCCGACGCCGAGTGCGTGACCTACAACTGCACCGAAGGCGGAATCCTGTTTGGCGACAACGTCCGGTTCGCCCCGCTGGCGGACTTCCTGCGTGAGACGTCGAAACCGGGCACCGGCGCCGACGTCGCCGGCTAGGCGAAGGGCGGGATCATGGCCAAGGTTCTATTCATCAACCCGGTGGTCCGCGAAGAGGACGTGCCGCGCCACATCCCCTACGGCATCGCGCTGCTGGCGACGCTCGCGATGGAGAAGGGGCATCTCGTCCAGGTCTACGACGAAAACGCCTGGCGCAAGGGCGAGGCGGTGCTCCGGCAAGTCCTGACAGCGGACGAGTGGGACGTGGTCGCCCTCGGCGGGATCACCACCGCCTACGGTTCGATCAAGACGATCGTCCGGCTGGCGCGCCGGCTGTGCCCCAGGGCGCTCATCGTCCTTGGCGGCGGCGTGCTCACGTCGCTGCCGCGCGAGATGATGGGCTTCCTGCCGGAGGTCGATGTCGGCGTGATCGGCGAGGCGCTCGTGACGTTCAACGAGATTCTCGCGATGCTCGATTCGGGCGTGCGCGACTGGGGGAAGGTCCTCGGCACGATCTCGCGCGGTCCCGACGGCGCGCTGATCATGTCCGGCCAGCGACCGCTGATCGAGAATCTCGACAGCCTGCCGTATCCGGCGTGGGACCTGTTCCCGCTCGAAGAGGTCTATTTCAAGAACAGCGAATCCCTGTTCTCCGAAGAAGGGATGATGGCGAAGCGTCGGCTCGACATCAACGGATCGCTCGGCTGCTCGCTGGTATGCAAGTTCTGCTTCCATCTCGGCATCACCGGCGACATGCGCTACGAGGAGGACGAGGCCGGCGTCGTCAACGTCGCCTTCGACCGCAAGGGCAGCTACACCCGCGCCATCCGCTATCATTCGCCCGAGTACATCGTGAAGATGGTGAAGTTCGCCTACGACAAGTATGCGATCGACTTCGTCGCCTTCATCGACGAGAACCTGATGACGATGGATCAGCACTCCGGGCGCACCTGGCTCAAGGAGATCTGTCGCCTCTGGCACGAATACGGCCTCGCGCCGCAGAAGAATCCCGACGGGACCTGGACCGGGGTCTGCTGGGGCGGCACCAGCCACGCGACGCTGTGCAATCCCGAGATTCTCAAGATCATGCGCGAGGCGGGATGCGCCCAGCTCGTCTACGGCTACGAATCCTTCGCGCCGCACGTCATGAAGTCGATCGGCAAGGGCGCCACGCCGGCCAGCAACATGCGCAGCTTCTTCTGGACGCTCGAGGCCGGGATTCGGCCGATCCCGAATCAGATCATCGGCTTCCCGAACGAGGATTTCGACTCGCTGCGCGCGAACATGGAAGCGTGGAAGAAGCTCGGCCTGGTCGTGAAGCCGCACTTCGCGACGCCCTATCCGGGCTCCGAATGGTTCACGGTCTATCGCAAGCAGATCGAGCGGCAGTATCAGGGCGATCTCGAGCAGTTCATCCTCGATCTCGGCGATGCCTCGAAGTCGTCGGCGATCATCTCGCACAACTTCAACGCCGTTGAGCTCATCGGCCTGCGCGACCTGATGATGAGCTTCAACTGGCGGCAGCTCGACGAGTACGAGCGGATCTGGCGAATCAATCGCGGCATTCCCGAGGGCAAGCCGTCGACCCTCTATCCGGGCGCGGGGCCGCATCTCGCCATCGACGAGCCCGCCAAGCCGAGCCTGACGCTGGTCGCCGGGGCGTAGCCGGCCGGCGCGCCGGCCGTGCCGACGATCGACCAAGCCGATCCCGACAGACGTGCAGATCCTTGCCTACCTCATCTCGCCCCTGCATTGCATCGCGGCCGTAGCGGCGGCGAAGGCGCTGCACGGGGACGCGCCCGTGCGAATCACCTGCGCGGTCCATTGGCCGGGCGCCGATGCCGAGCGCACGGCGGAACTTTGCGCGATCTTCCGCCGGATGACGGCCGAGATGCCGGAGGTCGATGCCTGCCTCGCCGTGGAAGGCGACGCGCTCGCCGCAATCGTCGGCCGCCCCGACGCGGCTGCGGCGGCCGCGGAAATGCGGGCGCTTTGCGGCGCGGCGGCCTACGACGAGATCTATTATGCCCACGACGTCGTGGGCGAATTCTATCGGGCGCTCGCCCAGGCCTATCCGCAAGCGCGCCGGGTCTGCTACGGCGACGGCATGGGCATCGTCTACGAACGCGAGCACCACCTGTCGTTCCTGTCGAGGAAGACGGCGGCACAGGCCGCGCCCGGCGGCGGATATCGTGCATCCTGGCGGCGGATCGCGAAGCGCCTGCTCGGCCGCGGCAGGCCGCGCGGCGGCGGCGATGCCGGTCAGCCGGTCGGGCCGCCTTCGTTCGGCCGTGCGCCGCCGCCTCACCACGCGGCCCTGATCCTGCCCGTCGACCAGTCCGGCCGCTTCCTGCGCGACGTACCGCTCACCGTCGTTCCCCGGGGCGTCGCGCGCGCCGTGCTCGACCGGGCCGTCGCCGGATGTACGGCGCTGCAAGAGCATGTCGAAGCCTTGCTTGCCGCATCCGGCAATCGGCAACGCTATCTGCTGCTGACGGAGAACTCGGCGGAAGGCGGCTTCATCGACTTCGATCGCGAGGTCGCGATGTATTGCGCCGTCGTCCGTGCGGTGTGCCCGCTCGGCAGCGCCGTGATCCTCAAGTCCCACCCGGGCGAGACGCTGCCGCGCAACGAAGCGCTGCGGGCAAATCTCGGCGGCGACTACGAGGTCATGGCCTTCGACCCGCGCTTCAAGCGCTACCCGATCGAGCTGGCGGCACGCCTCGTCGGGGCGTGCGTCCCGATCTGCATGTCGTATCCGGCCCTTTCGCTGAAGTACCTCTACGACGTCGACGTGATCCAGCCGATGGATGACGCCTTCATCGAGCGGTGGTTCCCGGAACGGGTGTGGGATTCGTTCAAGAACGCGGTCACCCTCTATGAGCGGCCGCTCGCGCGGCTGGCCGGCTGGGACCGGAAGAGTCTGCTGTGGAGCGGAGCCTGGGAGCCCTGATGGCGTTCCCGCCGGACGGCCCATCCGGCGGGTGCCCTTGTTGCTGACAGAACGGGCGCTATGCGATAGACGATGGTAGGCAGCCCAGGCGAGTGCGGATCGACGATGCGAGCCAGGATCGGGTCTTCGGCAGACGAGTTTTCGCGGCGGCCCGCGCGGTGTGGGTTACGGGATCGGGGGTAGGGCAGTCGTGGCACGACGTCGGATTCTCGTCACCGGTGCGGACGGCTTCATCGGGTCGCATCTCGTCGAGGCGCTCGTGCGGCGGGGCGACGACGTTCGCGCATTCGTGCTGTACAACTCGCTCGATTCGCGCGGCTGGCTCGACCACGTCGCGCCCGAGGTCGGCGCGGCGATCGAGGTCGTCGCCGGCGACATCCGCGACGCGGCTGCAGTGGCATCAGCCATGCGCGGCTGCGACATCGTCATGCACCTCGCGGCGCTGATCGCCATCCCGTATTCCTACCGGGCGCCCGACAGCTACGTCGACACCAACATCAAGGGCACGCTCAACGTCCTGCAGGCCGCCCGCGAGCTGGGAACCGCGAAGATCGTCCACACCTCGACCAGCGAGGTCTATGGCACGGCGCGCACCGCGACCATCGGCGAAGACCATCCCCTGCAGGCGCAGTCGCCCTATTCGGCAACGAAGATCGCCGCCGACCAGATCGCGCTGTCGTTCCATCGGTCGTTTGCATTGCCGGTCGCGATCATCCGTCCGTTCAACACCTATGGCCCGCGCCAATCGACCCGCGCGGTGCTGCCGACGATCATTACGCAGCTTGCCAACGGCGCGCCGGTCGCGCTCGGGTCGCTGCATCCGACCCGGGATTTCAGCTTCGTGCGCGACACGGTCGCCGGCTTCATTGCGGT
>JAEUKZ010000402.1 GCA_016793045.1 Alphaproteobacteria bacterium | reverse complement strand
ATGCCGCGTCCGGCACCCCGCGATGCGCCGGCGACGAGCGCGACCTTGCCACTGAGCGGCGCTTCCATGCCGATTCCTTCCTGATAGGTCGAGGCGTTCGCCCGCATAACGCGTTGCGTCTCCGTAAGATTGTCGTCGGTGCGGAGCGGTCAAGCGCCGCGCGGCCAGCCGGGCGGCGCGGGCAAAGCGACAACGGCGGCTGTCGGCCTTTACGGTTTTTTTACCCTAACGGGACTTTCATAGGCTCGTGGGCCATTAACCTCTGGCGACCTGGGCTATGGGAAATCTCGTCCTCGCGAACCGCAAAACCGATCTGACTCCGGCAAGGACCTGGTCGGTGCTGAACCCGCCGCGGCGGGAAATGATCCTGCGCACCAGCGACGGCATCTGCTTCCTCACCGTTTCGCCGTGGTGGCACCGTATGGCGTCGCTTGCTCTGGCGGCGTTCATTGCCGCGGGCGGGGCGCTCGGCTGGCAGTACAATCGCGTCAGTCATCGTCTGGCCGTCAACGACGTCGAGATCGTGCAGGTCGCCGACGCCTATCAGTCGACGATCGACCATCTGCAGACCTCGATCGCCCAGCTCGAGACGACCGTGACCGGCGTCCAGCAGGATGCGACGCGCGCGCAGGAGGCGGCGCGCGCCGAGACTGAACGCCGACAGGCGGCGCTCGCGGCGATGAACGTCGAGAACGAGGCGCTGCGCCAACGGCTCGAAACGCTGCGCACCGAAATGCAGAGCGCACGCGCTGAAGCGGAAGCCGAGGCGGCGCGCACCCGCATGCCGGTGGTGATCCGCGGCGGCGACCGCAGCGCCGAGCTGCAGGACGCGCTGGTCGACCGGCTGCGCGTGCTCGAAACGCAGATGCGCACGATCGGCCGCGGCAATGCGCAGGTAAGCGGCGCCGCCGCAACGCTGCAGCGGCACATCGAAGACATCGAGGCGACCCGCCGCGAGGTCGCCACGCGCGCCCAGGGCGCGGTCGAGATCCAGAACGGCGTGCGTGTGGTACCGGGACTGCCGCCGGCGGAGATTCTGCAAGGGGCGTCGCCGGCAGCGGGCCGGCTGTCTTCGGCCGACGACATCGGCGTGCTCATCCCGCCGCTCGACGGCGAACCCGATCTCGATGCCGCGCGCAATCGCGCCCATCTCGGCGTGCAGGTGCTGAGCGGCCTCGTGCGCCGCACCGGAATCAATCCCGATCGCGCGCTCGCGCTGGGTGGCGCGAGCTACGAGGCGGGCGGGCCGTTCGTGCCGCTGCGCAGCCGCGTTCTGACGGACCTTCGCGCGATGCAGAGCGAGCTCATGCACTACGGCGCGACCGCGGGACGGCTCGCCGACCTCACGCGCCTCGTGCGCTCGATGCCGCTCGGCCGGCCGCTGCCGACGTACGAAGTGACCAGCAGCTTCGGTCCGCGCGTCGATCCGTTCAACGGCATGCCGGCGATGCACAACGGCGTCGATCTGCGCGCGCCGACCGGCACCCCGGTCCAGGCAACCTCGTCCGGCGTGGTCACGATCGCCGAGGTTCATGGCGAATTCGGCAACCTCGTCGAGGTCAGCCACGGCTTCGGCCTGCGGACCCGCTACGGTCATCTTTCTCGCATCGATGTCACGGCAGGCGATCGCGTGGAAGCCGGGCAAATTTTAGGGGCCGTCGGCAGCACGGGACGGAGCACCGGGCCACATCTCCACTACGAAATTCTCTTCCAACAGGCTAATCTGGATCCGCTCAAGTTCCTGGAGGTGAGCCGGCATGTTCTCGCGAACGTCCAAAGGCGGTTCGAGTAGTTCGACCGCAACCCCGTCCGCTTCGGCAACGTCATCGGCGTCCGCGCCGATGACGCCGACGCAGTCAACCGTGACGTCGTCGGCTCCGCCGCCGGCGTCGCCATCCTCAACGTCTGCAACGCCAAGCTATGCGGCGTCGGCTTCTGTCCCAGCCGCCGCATCGTCGTCACTTAGTGGGAAGGGTGCCATGTCGACGATTTCGTCGGATCTGCGTATCACCGGTGATGTCGTCAGCGACGGAGACATCCAGCTCGACGGATCGGTGCAGGGCAACGTCCGCAGCCGTACGCTGATCATCGGCGAGAACGGCTCGGTGACTGGTGAGGTCTCCGCGGAATCCGTTCGCGTGCTCGGCAAGGTCGTCGGACCGATCCGCTCCAAGGCGGTGATTCTGGCGAAGACCGCGCATGTCACCGGCGAGGTCCGCCACGAGAGCCTGACGATCGATTCCGGCGCCTTCATCGATGGCCATTGCAAGCGTCTCGACGCCAGCGACAGCCGCCACGAAGAGCGCCTCTCGCTCGTCAAGACCTGAGCGCGTCGTCAGTCGTTTCGGCCGGGGGCGGCCGCGCCGTCCCCGGCCATGATTCCGTCCGCGCGCGCGTGGCCGGGGAGGCGCGCGTGTCGTTCGGGCGCGGCGCCGACGGCGCGACGCGGCTCGTATCGGTCTATCAGCACGACCCGATGCGGGTGCTTTTCCCCGATCCGCTGCATGATCCGATGCCGGCGGCGGTGCTGATCAATACGTCCGGCGGCCTCGTCGGCGGCGATGCTGTCGCGATCGACATCGATGCCGGCCCCGCAGCAGCCGCGCGCGTGACCTCGCAGGCGGCCGAACGCGTCTATCGTTCCGCGGGGCCGACGGTTTCGATCGCCGCCAGGCTGGCGGTCGGCGACGGCGCCTGGCTCGAATGGCTGCCGAACGAAACCATCCTGTTCGACAATGCGCGCCTCGCACGCCGGCTCGCCATCGACCTTGCCGATGGCGCGCGCTGCCTCGCCGCCGAGATGACCGTGTTCGGCCGCGTCGCGCGCGGCGAACGCTTCGCGCGCGGCGCCCTGCGCGAACGCTGGGAAGTCCGCCGCGCCGGCCGGCTGCGATGGGCCGACGCGCTGCGTCTCGATGGCGACGCCGCCGCAACGATCGACCATCCGGCGGGCTTTGGCGGCGCGGCGGCCCACGCGATCGTGGTCTGCGCCGGCCCGGGGGCAGCGGCCGCGCTGCCGGCGCTGCGGGCGATCTGCACCGGAGACCATCCGTTCGCGGTCACCGCCATCGGCGACGTGCTGGTGATGCGCGGACTCGCGCGCGACCCGGCCGCGTTGCGCGCTGCCAATGCCGGGGTCGTCGCGACGGCCCGCGCAGCCTTCGGCGGCTGGCCGGCGAGCGTCCCGCCGTCCTGGACGTTCTGACGCGCCGCTGCCCGTTCCTTGGGCAGGATGGCACGGCTCCTGCATATTCCGGCCCTGCACATTCCGCCGGCCGGATGCTAGCTTCGGCCGGAAACCGGAGGCCGGAGCGCGCATGAATCTGACCCCACGCGAGAAAGACAAGCTGCTGGTGGCGATGGCCGCGATCGTCGCGCGGCGCCGCCTCGAGCGCGGCGTGAAGCTGAACCATCCCGAGGCGATCGCATTGATCACCGACTATGTCGTCGAGGGCGCGCGCGATGGCCGCTCGGTCGCCGAACTGATGCGCGACGGCGCCGCGGTGCTGCGCCGCGACCAGGTGATGGACGGCATCGCCGACATGATCCACGAGATCCAGGTCGAGGCGACCTTTCCGGACGGCACGAAGCTCGTGACCGTCCACAACCCGATCCGCTGAAGGGGGCCGCGATGAAGCCCGGAGAGATCATCCCTGCCGCGGGCGAGATTGAACTCAACGCCGGCCGCGACACCGCGAGCGTGTCGGTGGCCAATCTCGGCGACCGGCCGATCCAGGTCGGCTCGCACTACCATTTCTTCGAAACGAACGCGGCGCTGCATTTCGATCGCGCGGCTTCGCGCGGCATGCGCCTCGACATTCCCGCCGGCACCGCGGTGCGCTTCGAACCGGGGCAGACGCGCACCGTCAGGCTCGTCGCCTATGCGGGGGCGCGGCGGGTCTTCGGCTTCCAGGCGAAGATCAACGGCGCGCTCGACGCCAGGAAGCCCGCCGCGAAGGCGAAGCCCGCGAAAAAGAAGGGGCGCTGAACCATGTCCAACAAGATCAGCCGCGCCGCCTATGCCGGCATGTTCGGCCCGACCGTCGGCGACCGGATCCGCCTTGCAGACACCGAGCTGTTCATCGAGGTCGAGCGCGATCTGACGACCTATGGCGAGGAGGTCAAGTTCGGCGGCGGCAAGGTCATCCGCGACGGCATGGGCCAGAGCCAGGTGAGCCGGCGCGGGGGCGCGGTCGATACCGTGATCACCAACGCGGTGATCGTCGACCATTGGGGGATCATCAAGGCCGACATCGGGCTCAAGGACGGGCTGATCGCGGCGATCGGCAAGGCCGGCAATCCCGACGTGCAGCCCAATGTCGACATCATCATCGGGCCGGGAACCGAGGTCATCGCGGGCGAGGGGCGGATCGTCACGGCCGGCGGCATCGACTCCCACATCCACCTGATCTGCCCGCAGCAGGTCGACGACGCGCTCTACAGCGGCGTCACCACCATGCTCGGCGGCGGCACCGGACCGGCGGCCGGCACCTCCGCGACGACCTGCACGCCGGGCCCGTGGCACATGGCGCGCATCCTCGAAGCGGCAGAGGGGCTGCCGATCAATCTCGGCTTCTTCGGCAAGGGCAATGCCTCGGCGGCCGAGCCGCTGGTCGAGATGGTCCGCGCCGGCGCGATCGCGCTCAAGCTGCACGAGGACTGGGGCACGACGCCGTCGGCCATCGACGTCTGCCTGTCGGTCGCCGACAAGCTCGACGTCCAGGTCGCGATCCACACGGACACGCTCAACGAGAGCGGCTTCGTCGAGGACACGGTCGCGGCCTTCAAGGGCCGCAACATCCACGCCTTCCATACCGAAGGGGCGGGCGGCGGCCACGCGCCGGACATCATCAAGGTCTGCGGCCTCGCCAACGTGCTGCCGTCGTCGACCAACCCGACGCGGCCGTTCACCGTGAACACGGTGGACGAGCATCTCGACATGCTGATGGTCTGCCACCATCTCGACCCGCGCATTGCCGAGGACGTCGCCTTCGCCGAGAGCCGCATCCGCCGCGAGACCATCGCGGCCGAGGACATCCTGCACGACCTCGGCGCCTTCTCGATGCTGTCGTCGGACAGCCAGGCGATGGGGCGCGTGGGCGAGGTGATCATCCGCACCTGGCAGACCGCGGACAAGATGAAGCGCCAGCGCGGCCGCCTGAAGGAGGAGACGGGCGACAACGACAATTTCCGCGTCCGCCGCTACATCGCCAAGTACACGATCAACCCCGCGCTCGCGCACGGCCTTGCCCATGTCGTCGGCTCGGTCGCCAAGGGGCGGCTCGCCGATCTCGTGGTGTGGCAGCCGGCCTTCTTCGGCGTGAAGCCGGAGCTGATCCTCAAGGCCGGCACGATCGCCGCCGCGCCGATGGGCGATCCCAACGCCTCGATCCCGACGCCGCAGCCGGTCCACTACCGGCCGATGTTCGGCGCCTTCGGCAAGGCGCTGTCGTCGAGCTGCGTCACCTTCATGTCAAAGGCGGCGGTCGAGGCGGGGGTGGCGAAGAAGCTCGGGCTCGCGCGCCGCATCGAGGCGGTGAAGAACGTCCGCAAGATCGGCAAGAAGCAGATGATCCTCAACGACGCGACGCCGAAGGTCGAGGTCGACCCGGAGACCTACGAAGTGCGCGCCGACGGCGAGTTGCTGACCTGCGAACCGGCGACCGTGCTGCCGATGGCGCAGCGCTACTTCCTGTTCTGATGGCGGACTCCACGCATCGCCGCGCGGTCGCGGTCGCGAGGTCCGGAAGCTGGGACATGCGCGGCGCGGTCGGCACCGTCACGCTGGACTGGGACCACCGCCATCGCCGCCGCATCATGCTGACGCTCGACGGCGGCGGCGCCGTGCTGCTCGACCTCGCGGATACGACCGTCATCCGCGACGGCGACGGCTTGGAATTGGAGGGCGGCGGCATCGTGCGCGTGGTCGCGGCGCCGGAAGACGT
>JAEUKZ010000311.1 GCA_016793045.1 Alphaproteobacteria bacterium | reverse complement strand
CGTCGCCGCAAGCGTCGGCGCGCTGCGCGCGGCGGGCTTCGACTCCGCGATGCCGGCCGACCCGGCAGCGCATCTGGCGGAGGCGCTGTCCGCCCTGCTCGGCGGCGACCTGCTCCAGCCCGCGCTCAACGAGCCGCCCATGCCCCGCGCACCCGGCGAGCGGCCGCGCACCGCCCCCATCGCGCGCCGGCAATTCGCGCACGATCGCCGCACCGTGAATCTGCGCCATGAGGCGGTCGAGATCGACGAGCAAGGCCGCCGGCTGGCGCTGTTGATGGACGGCACGCGCGACCGCGACGCGCTTGCCGCCGCGCTCGAACTGCCGCGCGCGCGGATCGACGAGATGATCGCAATCATCCACCGCAGCGGTCTTCTGATCGAAGATTGAGCGCGGTGCGCCGCTCCGCCGCCCCCCCTGGCGGGCCGCCCGGCGCGATTTCGATTGGTGAGCGTCGTTTTCCACGTGATAGACTTTTTCCCGCATAGGATGCTTGGGCTCGCCCGCGGTGCACGGTCGCGAGTCTCCGTCCATCGGCGCCGCCTCGCAGCCGGACGCCGGCGCAAGGGCGGAGTTCGCGGCATGCAGTCGCTTCGATCACCACGCCGGACCGACCGATGCCGCCAGCGTCACACCGCCTTCGTCGCCTCGCGGTCGCCAGCCTGGTCCTTGCCGTCGGCGTCGTGGTCGCCGCCGTCGCCTACCTCACGGCGCGCTCCGCGGACGAGCGGCGGGTCGAGGAGCAACTCGAGTTTCGCGCCGCATGGCGCGTCGACGACATCGAGTACAAGCTGCATTCCAGCTTTTCGATCCTGATCGGTGCGGCATCGACGATTGCCGCCGAAGGCCCGCCGACGAGCGAGCGCCTGGACCGCTTCGTGCGGGCGCGGATCAGCTATGGCGCGACCGCGCCCGACAGCGTGTTCTGGGCGCCACGCGTGCCGCATGCCGAGCGGCGCGCCTTCGAGGAGGCGATGCGGGGGAGCGGCGCCGCGGACTTCGCCATCCGCGAGGTCGAAGTTGATGCGTCCGGGCGTGCCGCGATCGTGCCCGCGCGGGAGCGGCCGGACTACTATCCGGCGGTCGCCTTTGCCGTGCAGGGGCTCCGGCCGCCCGATGTCGGCCTCGACAGCGCCTCCGCGGGGCTCAGTGCCGCGCTTCAGCATTCGATCGACTCCGCCCGCGTCGGCGTCGCCGGACTTTCGTCGCCGGGCCCCCACGGCGACGCCTCCGCACCCGGCATCACGGTCTTTCTGCCGGTCTACGAACCGATCGCACCGCCGGCCGAGGCGCGACGCGCGGCAGTGCGCGGCGTCGTCGGCGCGGCCTTCGACCTCGTGGCCGTGCTCAACGGCGCGATCGAGGGAACGCCCGCGGTCGCCGGTCCGATCTTCGTGCTGCGATCGGTCGACACCGCCGGAGGCCGGGCGACTGCCGCGGCGGTCTACGATCCCGCGCGCGGAAGCTTCGCGGCATCCGCGGCGGACGTTACGTTCGCGAGCCTTGCCGGCTACCACACGTTCAGGCAGTTCACCCTGGGCGGGACGACGTGGCGGCTGCTGCTCCTGTTCCCGCCGGAGCAGGTCGCCGCGCTGCGCACGTCGGCGCCGCTCGCCTGGCTTGCGCTCAGCGTCCTGCTGTCGCTCGCCGCCGCCGCCGCGGCGCTCGCCGGGATCGGGCGCGGCGAGCGCTTGCGGAACATCATCGACGAGCGCACGGGCGAGGTGGCGCGCCTCGACGCCGAACTGCGCCATCGCCTTGCGGACCTCGAAGCGATCGTCGGCGCATCGCCGATGGCGATCGTGACGACCGGCACCGACGGCGCGATCCGGACCATCAGCCCCGCAGCCGAGCGTATCCTCGGCATCTCGGCGGCGCACGAAGTCGGCACGCCGATCGCGGCGCTCGCCCGCTCCGACGCGGATGCGGCGGCGATCGTCGCCCGCGCGCTGGGCGGCGAATCGATTGCCGGCATCGAGACGGCGTGGACCCGTCCCGACGGCACGATCTTCGATGCGCGCATTTCCGCCAGTCCGCTGCGCTACGCAACGAGCCCCGTCGCCGGCGCGGTTCTCCTCGTCGAAGACGTCACGGAGCAGAAGGCGACGGCGGAGCAACTCATGCACGCGCAGAAGCTCGAAAGCGTGGGCCAGCTGACCGGCGGCGTCGCGCATGACTTCAACAATCTCCTCGCCATCATCATGGGCAATCTGGAGCTGCTCTCCGACCGCGGCCTGAACGACGACAAGAGGGAACGTCTGCTGCAGCCGGCAATGCGCGCCACGCTGCGCGGCGCCGAGCTCACGCAGCAGCTTCTCGCCTTCAGCCGGCGCCAGACGCTGCGGCCCGTCCCGACCCAGCTGGACAGGATCCTGCCGCCGCTGCGCAACATGATGGCCCGCACGCTGGGCGAGACGATCGACCTGCAGCTGATCCTGGCGCCGGACCTCGCCACGTGCATCGTCGATCCCGGCCAGCTCGAGAACGCGATCCTCAACCTGGCGATCAACGCCCGCGACGCCATGCCCCAGGGCGGCAAGATCGTCATCGAGGCGCACAACGCCGTGCTCGACAAGCGCTATGCCGAAGCGCATTTCGACGTCCGCGAGGGCCGCTACATCGTGGTATCGGTGTCCGACGAAGGCCGCGGCATGACGAAGGACGTGCAGGCACGCGCCTTCGAGCCGTTCTTCACGACCAAGGAGGTCGGCAAGGGCAGCGGCCTCGGTCTCAGCATGGTCTACGGCTTCGCCAAGCAATCCGGCGGCAACTTGACGCTCTACAGCGAGCCCGGGCACGGCACGACGATCAAGCTCTACCTGCCGCAGGTCGAGACGGCCGCCGCCGCGCTGCCCGAGCTGCCGCAACGGCGCCCGGAGGAATCGTTCAGCGGCACGGTGCTCGTCGTCGAAGACCAGCCGGATGTCCGCGCAACCGCGATCGAGCAGTTCGCGACCCTCGGCTTCTCGGCGCTGGCAGCCGGCACGGGCCAGGAGGCGCTCGCGATCCTGCAGGAACGCGACGACGTCAAGCTGCTGTTCTGCGACGTCGTACTCGGCGGCGGCATGAACGGGCCGGCCCTGGCTACGGCGGCGACGCGCATCCGGCCCGGTCTCACGGTCCTCTATACATCGGGCTACACGAAGAACGCGATCGTCCATCACGGCCGGCTCGACGAGGGCGTCAACCTGATCAACAAGCCCTATCGCCGCGCCGACCTGATCCGTGCCGTCAAGGCGGCACTGGACGGGGCGTGACCGCGCGCAGCATCGACGCTCAGCGCACGGCGACGGCGAGCACGCAGGCCGCCAGCACTGCCGCCGCCACGGCCAGGACGACGACACGCCGGCGCGCGCGCGCCAGGCGGGCGCGCAGATGATCCATTTCCGCGGCTTCGCGGCGGCGCTGCCGCAGCTCGGCGCGCAGCTCGGCACGTTCGGCGAGGATCGCGTCGGCCTGCGCCCTGCCGGCGGCGCCCTCCGCCGGGGCGCCGTCGCTGCGGCCGAGCCGCGCGGTCAGCGCTTCCGCCAGCGCGACGACGCGCCCGATGGGCACGATCTTGATGAGGTCGGCGTGGCGCAGCCGCGCCGGCGTCGGCAGCGGATCGACGACGAGATCGCCCGGGGCCGCCCGGTAGTAGGCCTGGGCGACCGCCGGCAGGGATTCGGGCGCGAGCGTGAAATCGGGCCGCAGCTGCTCGAACCAGCGGCGCCACTCGGCCGAGGTCTGCTCCGTGCGGTCCG
>JAEUKZ010000281.1 GCA_016793045.1 Alphaproteobacteria bacterium | reverse complement strand
TCAGCGCCCCGCCGAGACGTTGAGGATCGCGCCGTTGACGTAGGACGCCGCGTCGGAGAGCAGCCAGACGATCGCCTCGCCGACCTCTTCGGCCGTGCCGGCGCGGCCGAGCGGTGTCTGCGGCCCGAGTTGCGCGGCGCGCTCCGGCTTGCCGCCGGAAGCGTGGATCTCGGTCTCGATCACTCCAGGCCGCACTGCGTTGACGCGCACGCCGTCGATCCCGACCTCGCGCGCGAGGCCGACCGTCATCGTGTCGACGGCGCCCTTGGAGCCTGCGTAGTCGACGTACTCGTTCGCACCGCCGAGCACCGCCGCCATCGACGAGACGTTGACGATCGCCCCACCCCCGCCGCCGCGGCTGCGCGCCATCCGGCGCACCGCCTCGCGCGCGCAGAGATAGGCGCCGACGACGTTGACGTCGAAGACGCGGCGCATGCGCGCGAGGCTCGCATCGGCAAGCCTGCTCGACGGCGCAACGATGCCGGCATTGTTCACCAGTCCGTCGATGCGTCCGAAGGACTTGAGCGTCGCGTCGAACATCGCGATCACGTCGGCCTCGCTGGCGACGTCGCCGCGGATGGCGACCGCGCGGCCGCCGGACTGTTCGACCGCCGCGACGGTCTCTGCCGCGGCCGCCGCGTTGCCGACATAGTTGACGGCGACCGACCAGCCGCGCGCGCCGGCAAGGATCGCAGCGGCACGGCCGATGCCCCGGCTGCCGCCGGTGACGAGGATGGACTTGGTCATGGTGGTGAACTCAACGATGTTCGGATGGCTTCTCTTCGATCCAGCGCGCCGCCGCCTGGTCGTCGCGGGCGTCGGCGGCGACCCAGTGGGCGCCGGCATCGGTGTCCTCGAGCTTCCAGAACGGCGCCTTGGTCTTGAGCCAGTCGATCAGGAAGCGGCAGGAATCAAACGCCGCGTCGCGATGCGCCGAGGCGGTTGCGACCATGACGATGCGCTCGCCCGGTTCGAGCCGGCCGTAACGGTGGATGATCAGCGTCGCGGCGAGCGGCCAGCGCCCCAGCGCTTCCGCCTCGATCGCGGCAAGTTGTTTCTCGGTCATGCCGGGATAGTGTTCGAGCGTCATCGCGCCGATCGCGGCGCCGCCGGCCATGTCGCGCACCAGCCCGACGAAGGACACGACGCCGCCGATATCGGTGCGGCCGCCGGAAAGCGCCGCGAGTTCCGCGGCGACGTCGAAGTCCTCGCGCTGGACGCGGATCATCGCGTCACCCGCCGGTGACCGGCGGGAAGATCGCGACCTCGTCGCCGGCGGCGAGACGGCGGTCGGGCTTGGCGAATTCCTGGTTGACCGCGACGCGCACCAGCTTCGGGTCCTTGAGCGCCTCGGCATGGCCGGGCGAGCGCGTGCGGAGCCAGTCGAGCAGGCTGGCGACGTCCACGACCGAGGCGGGCGGATCGACGGTCTCCTCCCCGATGCCGACGCGCGTGCGCACCCAGGCGAAATAGAGCAGCTTCACGGCGCCACCGTGCGGTCGGCGCCGGCGAGGCCGCAGCGCCGCGCGGCGAATGCCGCGACCGCGTCGGGATCGTTGAGATCGAGCACGGGTACCGCGAGGCCGGTCAGGCGCACGTCGCTCGCCACCGCGATCATGTCGCGATCGTCCCCAGCCAGCAGCGGCTTGCCGAGCGACGGCCGATGAACCTCGATCTTGTCATAGGCGTGGCTCTTGAAGCCTTCGACGATCAGCAGGTCGACCGGCTTCATCCGTGCGACCAGCGCCTCCATCGTCGGCTCCGGCGCGTTGCCGATCTCGTGCAGCAGTGCCCAGCGGCTGCCCGACAGCACCAGCACCTCCGTGGCGCCGGCTTCGCGGTGGCGGAAGCTGTCCTTGCCGGGCCGGTCCATGTCGAAGCCGTGATGGGCGTGCTTCATCGTCGAGACGGCGACGCCGCGCGCGACGAACCACGGGATCATCCGTTCGATCAGCGTGGTCTTGCCGCTGCCGCTCCAGCCGACGACGCCGAGGATGCGCATGGGCTCCGCCGCTTCGGCTCGTTCAAGCGGCCGGCCGCGCCGAGCCCGGCGGCTCGCTGCGCGCGCCGGGGGCGGGCCGCTCGCCCTGGGGCGGAGGGTTGTCGATGTGGCGCAGTCCCTCGGCGAGGTAGTCGTATCCGGTCACCAGCGTGAACAGGGCGGCGATCCACAGCAGCACCTCGCCGATCAGGCCGGGCATCAGCCACGCCGTCGGCATCGCGTCGCCGATGATCAGGAAGCCCAGCGAGAACATCTGCACCCCGGTCTTCACCTTGGCGAGGCGGCTGACCGGCAGGCGCGCGCGGATCTCGGTGAGGAACTCGCGCAGGCCGGAGACCAGGATCTCGCGGCACAGGATGACCAGCGCCGGCAGCACGGTGTAGCCGTGGATGCGGCCGGTCGCGACCAGCAGCAGGATCGTCGCGGCGACCAGCAGCTTGTCGGCGATCGGGTCGAAGATGCGGCCGATCAGCGTCTGCTGCGACCAGGCACGTGCGAAATAGCCGTCGAAATAGTCGGTCGCCGCCGCCGCCGCGTAGATCGCCCACGCGGCGTAGCGCGCCGGATCGCCGGGCACGTAGAACATCGCCACGAGCACGGGGATCGCCGCGATCCGCGACAACGTCAGGGTCATCGGCAGCGAAGGCATCAGCGCAACTTACCGTCCTGGAACGAATGGGGGCCAGATTTTAACCGCTGCTGTGGAAATGCTCATAAACCTTTTTTGCGACCGACCGGCTGACTCCCGGCGCCGCTTCGAGGTCGCCGAGGCCCGCGCGGGACACCGCCTTGGCCGATCCGAAGTGCAGCAGCAGCGCTTTCTTCCGCTTCGGCCCGATGCCCGGCACCTCGTCGAGCGGCGAGCGCACCGCCTCGCGCGTGCGCCGCGCGCGGTGGCCGCCGATGGCGAAGCGGTGGGCCTCGTCGCGCAGGCGCTGAAGGAAATAGAGCACGGGGTCGCGCGGTTCCAGCTGGAACGCGGCGCGGCCCGGCATGAAGAAGCGTTCGCGCCCGGCGTCGCGATCCGGCCCCTTGGCGATGCCGACGACACAAAGGTCCTCGAGCCCGAGTTCGACCATGACGCCGCGAACGGCGTTGAGCTGCCCGAGCCCGCCGTCGACCAGGACCAGGTCCGGCCACGTCTCGCCGGTGCGTCCGGGATCCTCCTCGAGCGCGCGGCCGAAGCGGCGGCGGAACACCTCGCGCATCATCGCGTAGTCGTCGCCGCCGGCCGGCGCCGCGACGGCCTCGGCCGGCGGCGGCGTCTCCGGCTCGACCGCCGCCGCTTCGCCCGCGGCGCCGCCGCGGATGTTGAAACGGCGATAGGCCGCCTTGATGAAGCCGTCGGGGCCCGCGACGATCATTGCGCCCTGCGCGGCGGTACCCTGGGTATGGCTGTTGTCGTAGACCTCGATGCGGCGCGGCGGTTCGTCGAGGCCGAACACGCGCGCCACGCCTTCGAGGAGCTCCGCCTGCGCGCCGGTCTCCGCCAGCCGGCGGGCGAGCGCCTCGCGGGCGTTGACCAGCGCATGCTCGACCGGCTTGCGCTTCTCGCCGCGCTCCGGGACATGGAGGCGCACGCGATAGCCGGCCTTCTGCGACAGCGCCTCCGCCAGCAGATCGGCCTCGGCTATCTCTTCGCTGAGAAGGATCTGCGGCGGCGCGGGACGGTCCTCGTAGAACTGGCCGACGAAGCCGGCGAGCACCTCGGCGCAATCCTGCGCGCGGTCGTGGCGCGGGAAATAGGCGCGGTTGCCGTAGTTGCGCCCGCCGCGGAAGAAGAAGACCTGGATGGCGGTGGTGCCGCCGGCCTGGTGCGCGGCGATCACGTCGGCATCGCCGATTCCCTCGACGTTGATGTCCTGGCGCGCCTGGACCTGCGTCAGCGCGCGGATGCGGTCGCGATAGAGCGCAGCCGTCTCGAACGCCATCGCCTCGCTTGCGGCCTGCATGCGCTTCGCGAGGTCGCCCTGCACCTCGTGCGAGCGCCCGCTGAGGAACGCGCTCGCCTCGTCGACGAGCTTCGCGTAGGCCGCCTCGTCGATGCGTCCGACGCAGGGCGCGGAGCAGCGCTTGATCTGGTAGAGCAGGCACGGACGCGTTCGCGATGCGAACACCGCGTCCGAACAGGACCGCAGCAGGAAGGCCCGCTGCAGTGCCGTGAGCGTCTGGTTGACGGCGCCGGCGGATGCGAACGGACCGAAGTAGCGGTCCTGCTTTTCGCGCGCGCCGCGGTGCTTGGCGATGCGCGGAAAGGCGTGGCCGCCGGTGACGACGATGTAGGGAAAGGACTTGTCGTCGCGCAGCAAGACGTTGAAGCGCGGCGCAAGACGCTTGATGAGATTGATCTCGAGCAGCAGCGCTTCGACTTCGGTGTGCGTCGTCACGATCTCCATGCTGCATGTCTCGTTGACCATGCGCTGGAGACGGTTCGACATGCGACCGAGCTGGAGATACTGCGTCACGCGCTTCTTGAGATTGCGCGCCTTGCCGACATAGAGCGCGTTGCCCCGCGCATCGAGCATGCGATAGACGCCGGGCGTCCCGGGCATCGTCAGCAGTGCCGCGCGAATCGCTTCGGCCCCGCGCGGTGCCGCGACGGCGTTCGGTTCGGATTCCGATGCGGGCATTTCACTCATCGCGCCTCATTAGGCTGTGGCGCCGGCGCCGGTCAACCGCCCCCGCGCCGACGGCCGAATACCGCGCAACATACGGGACTCGTTGAGGTTCCCAAGCTATCCACGAATCTTGTGGATAAACCTGTCGATAATCCCTTGGGAACCGGCCAGAGGCCGCGGATTCATTGGCTCTCCCGCTTGGCCGCCTAAAAATGAGGCAATAAAGCCAAGTACTTGTTATTCCGCATGAAAAATTAGAGCGCCTGCCACATTCGCGACATGTTTCTGAAGCATTCGCGACTTCAGCAAAAAATTTCCGAATCCGCCGGCCACTGTGCACAACTCGCGGCTGATTCTAGGGTTAACGCGCCGTCCGATGCGGGCGGCGTGACCCCTTGATTCGTATAGCTTCGTAGCCGACGGCGGCGCAGTCCGGATAGACGTCGGGCTTGGCGCTCGACACCCGCACGGCGATCACGCCCGGGCGATCGAGGCAGAGATCGCAGACCGCGTGGACGAACGTCTCCTGCAGATTGAAATGCCGGCTCGCGGCGAGCGTGGCGATGTCGCGGCGGAGAAAGTCGTAGTCGATCACCTCGCCGATGTCGTCGGCGCGCGGCAGCGGCGTCGCGGCGAGGTAGAGATCGACGTTGACGACGATGCGCTGCGGGCCGGTGCGTTCGAAATCGTGGATGCCCATCCGGCACGACAGCGCGAAGTCGCGAAAGAATATCCGCCGGACGATTCCGGACTTCGCATGCCGCGCGGGAAGCATGGCGATCGGCAGGTCAGTCATCACTTCACCTCGAACATCACGTCGCGCCCGCGGCGCACCAGATGCTGGCCGCCGTCGACGATCAGCACGTCGCCGGTCACCGCGGGCGCGGCAATCAGATAGCGCACGGCCGCCGCGACATCCGCCGGCGTCGAGCCGCGATGGAGCGGGGTCTGCACGTGCGCGCGCGCGAACGACTCGGCGCTCATCTTCTCGCTCGGCAGCGTCAGCCCGGGTGCCACGCCGCACACGCGCACCGGCGCCAGCGCCATCGCGAGCATCGTGTTGAGACCGTGCAGCGCCACCTTGCTCGCGGTGTAGCTGAAGAAGTCGGGATTCTGGTTCCACAGCTTCTGGTCGAGCAGGTTGACGATGCAGCAGTCGGCGCCGGCCGGCGCCTGTGCGGCGAAGGCGCGCGCGAGCAGGGCAGGTGCTCGCGCATTGATCGCCATGTGGCGGTCCCAGCTCTCCGCGGTCACGCTGCGCGCATCGTCGCGCTCGAACAGCGAGGCGTTGTTGACGAGGACGGTGAGCGGCCCGAGCGCCGCAGCGGCGGCCGCGACGAGCGTGCCGGCATCCGGCCGCGCGAGGTCGTGGCCGAGCGCGACGGCGCGCCCGCCGCGGCCCTCGATCTCAGCCGCCAGCGCGCGCGCCTTGTCGCCGGCGCGATTGAAATGGATGGCGACGCCGTGGCCTTCGGCGGCGAGCATCTCGACGATGGCGCGGCCGATGCGCTGTGCGCCGCCGGTGACGAGGGCATTGCGGGCGAGGGGACGGGGCGGATCGGCGGCCATGGCGGGCGAAGGTAGCGCGATTGGCGGCGAGCGCAAGCGCCGCTCATCGCGCCGCCTGCCGATCCGTGCGCAGCAGCGCGAGCGCGCACAGGCCGGTGGCCGCCGCGATCGTCGCGAAGGCCGCGGCGTAGCTCCCGGTGGTCGCCAGGATCGCGCTGAACACCGCCGGCATCACCATGACGCCGGCAAAGCCGAAGAAGTTCGACGCGCCCGTCAGCTCGCCGGCCTGGCCGGGCGGCGCCAAGCGGGCCACCTGGGCGAGGTAGACCCCATTCCAGCCCGTCGCCGTCGCGCCGAACAGGATGCATACGGCGGCGATTGCGGCGACCGGCCAGCCGGGCGCGAAGGCGCCGGCAAGCAGCGCGCTGCCGGTCATGCCCAGCCCGAGCAGCGCCAGCACGCGCTGCGGCCGGCCGACGCGGTCGGCGACGGCGCCCCACACCAGGCGACCGAGCGCGCCGGCGCCCTGCGATGCCGCGAGCAGCGCGCCGGCGACGACCAGCGGCAGGCCGATGCGCGTCGTCAGGTAGACGACGAGGAAGCCGGCGAGCGCCTGCTGCATGCCGGCGTAGCAGATCGAGATGAGCGTCAGCCGGCGCAGCTCCGGCGTGCGCAGCGTCTGCGCGAGCAGGGCGCCCAGCTGGGCGAAGCGCAGCACCGGCCGCTGCGGGTCGCGCTCGGTGTCGAGGTCCCGGCGCAACGGCTGGAGCGCGATCGCGAACGCGACGGCGACGACGGCGAGGCCGAGCAGAGCGGCGCGCCAGCCGATCAGCCCGGCGAGGCCGGGCAGCACCAGGCCTGCGAGAAAGGTTCCCCCCGGCACGCCGGTCTGCTTGATCGAGAACACGATGTTGATGCGCTCGGCCGGCGTCGTGCGCTGGAGGATCTGCGACGACGACGGCGTCATCGGCCCATAGCAGCAGCCGAGCACGACCGCGCCGAGGAGCACGGCCGGAATGCTGCCCAGCGCGAAGATCGCCATCGCGAGGCCGCCGAGCGCGAGCGAGGACTGGACGACGCGCAGCGGGCCGAAGCGGCGGATGAAGCCGCCGCTGAGCAGGCTCGACGCCGCGCACACGCCATAGACCAGCGCGACGTGGAAACCGACGAGCTCGGGGTCGACCCCGAGGTCGGCCGCCGCCAGCGGCGCCAGCACAGGCCCGACGATCGACGCGAAGGAGATGACGATCTGCGCCGCCAGCATCGCCGCCGGCGCGACGAAGGAGAGGCTGAGCCTGCGCACGCGACGCGCAGAGTGGCCCCGGCTGCCGGGGGCGTCAATGGCCGCCGCGATCCCGTCCGGGGCTGGCCCGAAGGGGCCGCGCCGGGCTATGCTGCGGCGCGCGCGGGCCGGAAAAAACGTTTCGACAAGCGGACTTGGCCGTATTACACAACCGCCCCGATCCGCCCCGGTCCTGGAATGCCGCATTATCTCGACTTCGAACAGCCGATCGCCGAACTCGAAGGCAAAATCGAGGAGCTTCGCCATCTCACGGGCGAGCACGGCGTCAACATCGCCGAGGAGGTCGGCAAGCTGCAGGCCAAGGTCGACCGCCAGCTGCGCGCGGTCTACGGCAAGCTGACGGCGTGGCAGAAGGTCCAGGTCGCGCGCCACCCAGAACGGCCGCATTTCAACGACGTCGTCGCCCGCCTGGTCACCGAATTCACGCCGCTGGCGGGCGACCGGCTTTACGGCGACGACGCGGCGATCCTCGGCGGGCTCGGCCGCATCGACGGACGCGCCTGCGTGGTGATCGGCCACGAAAAGGGCGCCGACACCGACGACCGGGTGAAGCGAAATTTCGGCATGGCGAAGCCCGAAGGCTACCGCAAGGCGCGCCGGCTGATGGAGATGGCCGACCGATTCAAGCTGCCGCTGGTGGCGCTCGTCGACACGCCCGGCGCCTATCCGGGCGTCGAGGCGGAAGCGCGCGGCCAGGCCGAGGCGATCGCGCGCTGCCTCGAGACCTGCATGGCGATCCGCGTGCCCTTCGTCGCCGCCATCCTCGGCGAAGGCGGATCGGGGGGCGCCATCGCGATCGCCGCGGCGAACCGCGTGCTGATGTTCGAGCACGCGGTCTACTCGGTGATCACGCCGGAAGGCTGCGC
>JAEUKZ010000211.1 GCA_016793045.1 Alphaproteobacteria bacterium | reverse complement strand
AGGATCGCCATCGGCTTGCGCGAGGCGCGCATGCGCTCATAGCTGCTGCGATGCGTCTTGCCGTCGGCGCCGAAGGTGTCGGCGAAGACGCGGTCGATCGCGGCGTCGTCGGCCTCCTGCACGGCCTTGTCGATGGCATAGAACGCGGTCATCTCCTCGCGCGTCGTGCCGATGACGACGTCGATGCCCTTCGCCGCGCCGGCCTTCAGGCTCGCCATGATGTCGCCGGGGATGTGGGTGCCGTCGACGACCGGCAGGAACGGCGGCGTCACGTCGGCGAAGCGGCGCAGCTTGCCGGCGAGCTCGATCTGGCCCTTGAGCAGGCGGTCGACCGGCATCGTCTTGAGCTCGGCAAATTCGCCGGGCTTGAGGCCGACTCCTTCGGCGTATTGCGCGCCGAGCCGCGCGGCGTCGTCGCGGCTGCGCGCCGGCAGGCCCATCGGCGCCGACTGGATGATCGCGCGGCGGAACAGGCCGCGCGCCGCGGGCATCGTCATCAGCGCCGCGATGGCGTGGCCGCCGGCCGACTGGCCGATCAGGGTGACGTTGTCGGGATCGCCGCCGAAGGACGCGATGTTGGCGCGCACCCAGCGCAGCGCCGCGACCTGGTCGAGCAGGCCGAGATTGCCGTCGCTGACTCCCGGCAGGCAGAGGAAGCCGAGCGCGCCGAGCCGGTAGTTGACGCCGACCGAGACGACGCCATTGGCCGCGAAGCTGCGCCCCGAATACCAGGGATGCGAGCCCGCGCCGCTCAGATAGGCGCCGCCATGCAGCCACACCACGACCGGGCGCTTCGCGCCGGCGTCCGCGGGCGCCCACAGGGTCAGCGACAGGCAGTCCTCGCCCTGCGGCAGATGGTCGTCGCCCATGACGTGGGCGAGGCGCGAGCGGTTCTGCGGCGGCACCGGGCCGTCGACGGTGGCGTCGCGCAGGCCCGTCCACGCAGCGGCCGGCGACGGCGGCGCGAAGCGCAGCGGTCCGACCGGTGGTGCCGCATAGGGGATGTTGCGGAACACCGCCGTGTCGCCGTGTCGCTGGCCGCGCAGCGCGCCCGATGCGGTCGTGACGGTGGGATCGGCGGCCATTGCCATGATGGGGTCCTTCCTAGTGCTGATGGGTGCCGCCGGTCAGCCGGCGCTGCAGCGGGGCGAGCACCAGGCGCTCACCCGCGGCATAGAGGATGACGATCGCGAAGCAGGCCGCGACCACGGTGGCGGTGTCGGAACTGGTCTGCGCGCGCAGCATCAGCGCGCCCAGGCCCGTCTGGGCGCCGAGCAGCTCCGACACCAGCGAGATCTTCCAGCCGATGCCGTAGGCGATGCGCAGCGCGGCGACGATGTAGGGCGCGAGCAGCGGCAGGACGACGCGCGCCAGCACGCGGTCGGGCCGGCGCGTGAAGCTGTGCGCCATCTCGACGATCTCGCGGTCGATCTCGCGCAGGCCGGCGGCGAGGTTGATCAGGCAGAACGGGATCAGGATCGCGACCTGGACGAAGATGACCGCGACGTCGCCGACCTCGAACCAGATCGCCGCCAGGATCGCCCAGCCGATCGAGGGGAACGAGTTGAGCACCGGCAGGATGCGGCCGTGGACGACGAGTTCGAGCGGCGGCACCGCGCGGGCGAGCAGCGCGAGCGCGCCGCCGATGACCAGCGCCAGCGCGACGGCCGCGACGACGCGCCAGGTGCTGGCGAAGGTGTGGGCGAGGAAGGCCGGGTCGACGAAGAGGTCGAGCAGCCGCGACGCCACCGCGACCGGGCCGGGCAGGACGAACTCGGGCAGGCCGCGCGCGCTCGCCCACCAGCCGAGCAGCGCCGCCGCGACCAGGCCTTCGGCGAGGCCGTGCTCGACCAGCAGCGGCCGGGGCGCGGCGGCGCTACGCGCTGCCATACTGCCTCGCGAGGCGCGCCTGCAGCGGCGCGAAGACCAGCCGGTCGGTGCCGTAGACGAAGGCGATGATCAGGATGATGGCGACGAAGATCGTCGCGGTGTCGAATTCCTGGCGCGCCATGTTGATGAGGTAGCCGAAGCCGGCATTGCCGCCGAACAGCTCCGCCGTCAGCGTCACCTTCCAGGCGACGCCGAACATGATGCGGATGGTCGCGAACATGAAGGGCGCCAGCGCCGGCAGCAGGATCAGCACGAAGCGGCGCCATGACCGGCGGCTGAAGCTCTGCGCCATTTCGATCATCTCGCGGTCGAGGCTGGCGAGGCCCTCGCTCACGTTGACCAGCGCGAAGGGCAGCAGCACCGCGCTGATCGAGAAGATGACGGTCGTCGATTCGACGCCGAACCACATCACCGCGAGCAGGGTCCAGCCGACGCCGGAGAAGGAGTTGAGGAACGGCCCGAGCCGGCCGTGGATCGCGATCCGCGTCGCCGGCAGGTAGTAGGGCACGAAGGCGAGCGCCGCGCCGAGCACGAAGGAGATCGCGATCGACAGCGCGACGTGGAAGAACGACGAGAACATGTGGCCGAGCGAGCGCGCGCTCGTCACGAAGGCGACCAGCGTCGTCGCCACCTCGGCCGGGGCGGGCAGCAGGTAGGACGGCACGCCCTGCGACGCCGCCCACCACGCGGCGAGCACGAAGAGGCTGAAGAGGTGCGCGGCGGCGACCTTCGTGCCGCGCCCCTCCCAGCCGAACGTCGAGCCGCGCGGCGAGGCCATCGCGCGCCGCTCAGGACCGCAGCGTGTGCTCCCAGACCAGGGTGCGGATGTCGGGATAGTCGCCGAGCAGCCCCATCTCCTTCGACAGCTCGTAGAGCCGCATGATCGCCACCGCGTGGCTTTCGTCGAAGATCGCCGGCACGTGCGAGTTGTTCTCGAACCACCATTCGAAGAAGCCCGGCTCGAGGTTGTTCTGGCGGCCGACGGCGCCGAACACCTCGGCGCGGTTCGCGAGCGCGTACTGCGCCGAGGCGCGCAGCACGCGGTTGAATTCGCGATAGGCGTCGGGCTTCTGCGCCAGGCGCTCCGGATAGGCGATGTTGACCGCGCTGACGAAGCGCATGTTGAACAGCTCGATGTTGTCGCGCGAGGTCTCGGCGATCACCCGGTACTCGCCCGACTGCAGGGCGCGATAGGCCTGGCTGTGGATCAGCGTCGCGGCATCGACCTGGCCGGCGGTGAGCGCGCCGGGCAGGTTGGGCGCCTGGATCTCGACCTGGCGGAAGTCGCCGCCCTCGAGCGCGGTGTTGAGGCCGTACTTGCGCGCGAGCGCGACGCGGACCTGCATGTAGCCGGTCGAGCGCAGCGCGTAGCTCGCCATCGTCTTGCCGCGCAGGTCCTGCGGGCGCTGCAGCGGGCTGTCGCGCTTCACCCACACCCCGCCCCCTTCGCCGGCCGGCGCCTGCTGCAAGGCCGCCGACAGCACGCGCAGCGCGAGGCCGCGCGCGGCGGCGGGCGGGATGCCGATCACCGCCGTCATGATCACGTCGTACTGCTTGGCGGCGGTCGCCTGGATGAGCTGCGGGATGGCGAGCGGCCGCGCCTCGACGGTGATGAGGTCCGACGCGATCTTGCCGTTCATCATCGCCCAGGTGACCGCGTCGTAGGCGGGGTCGAGCAGATAGGCGTAGGTGATGCGCTCGCGCGTCTGGGCGCTCGCGCGGCGCGCGACGGTCATCAGCGCGGGCGCGGCGAGAAGGGCGAGGGCGGTGCG
>JAEUKZ010000199.1 GCA_016793045.1 Alphaproteobacteria bacterium | reverse complement strand
ATCGACGAGGGCGCGGGTCTCCGGCGTTCCGCCATTGGAGCCGACGACGCCGACCGCGAGCGGATGGCGTTCGGAGATCGAGCCCTGGCCGCTGATCGTCGTCGCCACCGCGGCGTCAAGCCGTTCGGCGACGCGCTGCAGCGCGGCCTCGGCGCCGGAGATGACCACGCCGCCGCCGCAGATGAAGATCGGCCGCTCCGCCCTGGCAAGCAGGGCGACGAGCGTTTCGACCGACGCGGGATCGGGACCGACGCGGCGCGCCGGATACCGGCCATGCGCCGCATCGGCCCAGATCTCCGCCTCGTCGACCGCATCGCGCTGGACGTCGAGCGGCAGGCCGAGATGGGCCGCGCCCGCACGCCCCGTCGTCATCTGCGCGAAGGCCGCGCGCACCGTGCGCGGCAGGTCGGCGGCGCGGTCGATCACGCGGTTCCACTTGGCGAGCGGGCGGAACAGCGCTTCCTGGTCGAGTTCGGTGAGCGTGAAGCGCCCGCGCGCCGCCACCGACACGTCGGTGGTGATGGCGAGGATCGGGATCGACGACTCGTTCGCTTCGACGACGCCGGGAAGAATGTAGGTGGCGCCGCCGCCCGAGGGGCCCTCGCAGACGCCGACCTTGCCGGTGACGCGCGCGTAGCCGTCGGCCATGTACGCGGCGGACCGTTCGTCGCGGGTGAGGACATGGGTGATGCCCTGGCCGGTGCGGTAGAGCGCGTCGTAGAATGGCAGGCTGGTGTCGCCGCACAGCCCGAACACGGTGTCGACGCCATGCAGCTTCAACATCCGCACGAGCGCTTCGGCGCCGGACAACTGGTTGCTCACGGCCCGATCTCCACGCTCTGGGTATCGCCTGCGGCAATCGTCAGCGCCCGGCGTTCGATCTCCGCCCCGGTGGCCGCGTTGATCACCACGAGTTCGTAGGCGCCGGGCAGCAGCACGAATGCGGCCGGGTTGTCGATCGATGCGATGATCGCCCCGTCGGAATGGATCATCTGCACCAGGGGTGCCACGCCCTGCACTCTGACGCGGATCTGCCCCACCTGGGCGACGATGCTGCGCCGCTCGGTCCGCCCGGCGACGATGCGCAGGTCGGGCACATCGATGACCTGGTCGGTGGTCATGAGCTGGATGCGCAGCGTATAGACGCCGGGATCGGTATCGAAGGCGGTCTCGGGCCCGACGCCCGAGGCGACGATCTCGTCCCCGCGAACGAGCTGGATCGGCGGCGCGCCGGGAAAGTCGCGGCCCGCGGCGCTCACCCGCACCTCCAGCCGACCGGTGCCGGTGCCGATCGCCACGGTGACGACGCGCCCCTCGGGCACGGTCACGGCCACCAGCTCGCTCTCGCGCCCGCTGCCGAGCCGTGCGCCGACGCGATAGGCGCCTGCCGGCACCTCGAAGGTCGTGTCCTCGCCGGCCTGCGTGCGTTCTTCGCCACTCGCCGCGACGACGCGCACCAGCGGTGCCGCCTCCGGACGCCGTCCGTTGTCGGTGACGGTCACGCGCAGACCGGTCCGCGGCACCGAGGCCGCGCGCAGCGCCTGGGCGAGCGACGCAGCGTCGCGTGCCTCGAGAAAGCGGCCGCCGGTGATCTCGGTGATGCATTGCAGGGCGGAGCGCTCCGCCGGACCGGTGCCGAAGCCGATGATGTCGACGTTGAGGCTCACGCCCGCCTCGGCAAGGCGGCGCGCGGCGGCGCAGACGTCGCCGCCGCATTCCTCGCGTCCATCGGTGACCAGCAGGATGCGGCCGGGCCGGCCGGCGAAGACCGGGATCGAGTCGATCAGGGTCTGCGCGATCGGCGTCTCGCCGCGCGCGGGGAATGCCGCGACCGTCGCGGACAGCGCCGCGAGGTCGGCGCGCGTCGCCGGCGACGGCGGGCGGATGTTCTCGACGTCGCGGCAATCGCGCGCGCGGCGATGGCCGTAGGCCGTCAGGCCGATCGGCGCGCCTTCCGCGACCTCCGCGAGAAACGCAGTCACGACGCGGCGCGCGGCGACGATCCGCGTCTCGTTGCCGGCGGCCCGGCTCATCGAGCCCGAAGCGTCGAAGATAAGCAGCAGCGGCTGTCCATCCGCCGGCTGCGGCGCCGGGGCCTGCGCCCAGGCGAGCGAGGCCGTGAGGACGAACAGCACCGCGGCGGCGAGCGCATGCTTCATCGCGATCTCCCTTGCGGCGGGCGCCCGTGCCGCGTCATCACGGACGAACGATCACCTTGCCGAACAGCGCGCGATTCTCCATCGCGCGCATCGCGTCCCACGCCCGGTCGATCGGATAGATTTCGTGAATGACCGGCACGATGCGCTTGCTCTCGACCTGGGCGAGCAGATCGATCAGCCCGGCGCGGGTCCAGCCGTTGCAGCCGAGGATGTCGAGTTCGCGCACCCAGATGTAGCGCAGGTCGGTCTTGGGATCGAAGCCGGCGGTCGCGCCGCAGGTCAGGATGCGGCCGCGCTTGCGGCACGCCTTGATGCCCGGAACCCAGGTGTCGCCGCCGGTGTAGTTGACGACGACGTCGACGCCCTTGCCGCCCGAGATCTCCCAGGCGCGCCTGGAGAAATCCTCCTTCGAATAGTCGATCAGGTGATCGGCGCCGAGCGCCTTGAGCCGCGCGAGCTTGTCCGGCGACGAGGCGCAGGCGATCACCGTTGCGCCGGCGGCCTTGGCGAGCTGGACGCAGGCGGTGCCGACGCCGCCCGAGGCGCCGAGGATCAGCACGGTCTCGCCCGCCTTCACCGCGCCGCGGTCGAGCATCATGTGATGCGCGGTGCCGTAGCCGATCGGAAGTGCCGCCGCCTGCTCGAACGTGACGCCGTCCGACAGCGGAATGAGCATCGCCTCCTCGACCGCGATCCGCTCGCACAGCCCGCCATCGGCATGCTCGCCGAGCGCGCCGTGCGACTTGACCAGCGACGGGTCGATCAGCACCCGCCTGCCGATCCAGCTTTTCGCCACGGCGGAGCCGGCCGCGACGACCTCCCCCGCGATGTCGCCGCCGGGAATGCGCGGCATGCGCACCGGCAGGCCGGGCATGCCGCGGCGCACGAACACGTCGAGGTAGTTGAGGCCGCAGGCGCGCACCTCGACCACCACCTGGTCGGAGGCCGGCGCGGGCTCGGGCCACGCCGTCTCCAGCCGGTAGTTCTCGATCGGGCCGTGCTCGTGCAGAACGAAGGCGCGCATCGCCGATGCCGTGCTCCGCTCAGCCCTGCAGATAGGTCGTCTTGACGGTCGTGTAGAACTCCACCGCGTAGCGGCCCTGCTCGCGCGGGCCGTAGCTCGATCCCTTCCGGCCGCCGAACGGCACGTGATAGTCGACGCCCGCGGTCGGCAGGTTCACCATGACCATGCCGGCCTGGCTCGCCCGCTTGAAGTGCGAGGAGTACTTGAGCGAGGTCGTGCAGATGCCGGCGGACAGGCCGAACTCGGTGTCGTTGGCGGTCGCCAGCGCCTCGTCGTAGTCCTTGACGCGGATCACCGAGGCGACCGGACCGAACACCTCTTCGCGCGAGATCCGCATCGCGTTGGTGGTGTCGGTGAACAGCGCCGGGGCGAGGTAGTAGCCGTCGGACTCGCGGTTGAGCCGCTCGCCGCCGAAAGCGAGCTTGGCCCCTTCCTTGCGCGCGATCTCGATGTAGTCCTGGTCGGTCTTGAGCTGCGACTCGTCGACCACCGGGCCGATGTCGGTGCCGGGCTTGAGCGCGTTGTCGGTCTTCAGCGTCTTCATCTTCTCGACCATCGCGCCGACGAACTTGTCGTGGATCTTGTCGGTGACGATCAGGCGCGATGACGCCGTGCAGCGCTGGCCGGTGGAGAAGAACGCCCCCTGCACCGCGCAGTTCACCGCGACGGCGAGATCGGCGTCGTCGACGACGACGAGCGGGTTCTTGCCGCCCATTTCGAGCTGCACCTTGGCCATGCGGCCGACCGCGGTGGCCGCGACCTTGCGGCCGGTTTCGACCGAGCCGGTGAAGGTGATGGCGTTGACGCGCTTGTCGTTGAGGATGACCTCGCCCACCACCGAGCCGCGGCCCATCACCAGGTTGAACACGCCCTTGGGGACGCCGGCATCGGCGATGATCTTGGCGAGCGCCCAGCCGCAGCCGGGCACGAGGTCGGCGGGCTTGAAGACGACGCAATTGCCGTAGGCGAGCGCCGGCGCGATCTTCCAGGCCGGGATCGCGATCGGGAAGTTCCACGGCGTGATGATGCCGACCACGCCGACCGGCTCGCGCGTGATCTCGATCTCGACGCCCGGGCGCACCGAGGCGACCTTCTCGCCCGCGATGCGCAGGCATTCGCCGGCGAAGAACTTGAAGATCCACGCCGCGCGCACGACCTCGCCCGTGCCTTCGGGCAGCGTCTTGCCTTCCTCGCGCGACAAGAGCTTCCCGAGTTCGTCCTTCTGGGCGAGGATCGCGTTGCCGATCTTCTCGAGCAGCGTCGCGCGCTCCTGGATGTTGAACGCCGCCCAGGCCGGCGCGGCCGCGACCGCCGCGGCGATCGCGTCGCGCGCCTGGTCGGCCGAGGCGCGGGCATAGGTGCCGACGACATCCTTCAGGTCCGACGGGTTACGGTTGACGGTCGCATCGCTGCCGCCGACCCATTCGCCGGCGATGAAATTCTGATGGGTGTCCACGGGCATCCCCTAACGCTGCGGTGAGAACGAAAAGAGCCGCGACTTTAGCGACTTGCGGGCCGCGATTCCATCCCGGCGGCGATCGGTTGTAAGGTCGGTCGTCCAGCCGACGGGAAGCCACCGGATGTCCAGCCGCCTCAGCCTCGACACGCTCAACCGCGCCGATCCGGCCGAATTCGCCCGCCTGATCGGCGGCGTGTTCGAGCATTCGCCGTGGGTCGCCGAAGCCGTCGCGCCGCGCCGCCCCTTCGCGACGTTGGCGGCACTCTACGCGGCCCTTGCCGACGCGGCGCGCGCGGCGCCGACGGACCAGCAGATGGCGCTGCTGCGCGCCCATCCCGACCTCGCCGGGAAGGCGGCGCGGGCCGGCGCGGTCACCGACTTCTCGAAGGCCGAGCAGGCCAGCGCCGGGCTGACCCATCTGACCGACGCGGAATTCGCACGCTTCGAGACGCTCAATGCCGACTACCGCGCCAAATTCGGCATTCCGTTCATCGTCTGCGTGCGCCGCCATTCCAAGGACAGCATCCTCGCCCAGTTCGCCCGCCGGCTCGCCCACGCGCCGGCGCAGGAGCGCGATGCCGCGCTCGCCGAGGTGCTGCTGATCGCGCGGCTGCGCCTCGCGGCCCTGGTCGAGGCGCCGGATGCTCTGCCGGTGGCAGGGCGCCTCAGCACCCATGTGCTGGATACGATGCGCGGCCGGCCGGCAGCCGGCCTCGCGATCGAGCTCGCGCAGCTTTCCGTCGCCGGAGAGCGCCTGCCGCTCAAGGCGGTGACCACCAATGCCGACGGCCGGACCGACGCGCCGCTGATCGCCGGCCAGCCGCTGCCGATCGGAACTTACGAACTTTCGTTCCATGTCGGCCGCTACTTCGCCACCGCGGGCGTGGCGCTGGCTGTGCCGGCCTTCCTCGACATCGTGCCGATCCGCTTCGCGATCGCCGAACCCGAAGGCCACTACCATGTGCCGCTTCTGGTGACGCCGTGGAGCTACCAGACCTATCGCGGGAGCTGACATCGATGGAAGGACAGCAGCACGCCGTCACCGACGCGGCGACGTTGGAGCGGATCTACGGCCCGCCCGTCGAGGCGTCGATCGTCAAGGAGGTCGACCGCATCCATCCGCTCTATCGCGCCTTCATCGAAGCCGCGCCCTTCGCGGTGCTCGCGACCAGCGGACCGGACGGGCTCGACGCCTCGCCGCGCGGCGACGGACCGGGCTTCGTCGTCGTCGCGGACGACCGGACCCTGCTGCTGCCCGACCGGCGCGGCAACAACCGCATCGACAGCCTGCGCAACATCGTCGCCGACCCGCGCGTGGCGCTGCTCTTCCTCGTGCCCGGCGTCGGCGAGACCTTCCGAGTCAATGGCCGCGCGACGGTCTCGATCGACCCCGCGCTGATCGCGCGCTTTACCCTCGCCGGCAAGGCGCCGCGCAGCGTGCTGGTGATCCATGTCGAGACGGTGTTCTTCCAATGCTCGCGCGCGGTGGTCCGCGCCGATCTGTGGAATCCGGCGAAGCAAGTCCGCCGGGCCGACCTGCCGAGCACCGGCTCGATCTTGGCCGCGCTCAGCGGCGATCGCGTCGGCGGCGCGCAATACGACCGCGATCTCGCCGACCGCGTGAAGGCGACGCTGTACTAGGCCGCGACCCAGGTGCCGAGACCGCGCACCTTGGCGCGCTCGAATGCGAGCGCCGCCACCGCGAGATCGGCAAGGGCGAGGCCGGCGAAGACGAACAGCGCGCGCTGGCGCGGATCGCGGCGGCCCGGCACGGCGCCGGCGGCGAGCTGCGCGAGATCGGCGAGATAGGGCCCGGGATGGGCGAACTTGCCGTCGGCGGCGAGGGCCTGCGACTGTGCGCGGTCGTCGGTGGCGACGAGGTCGATCGCGCGCAGGCTGTCCGGCCGCCACGGCGCGCCGCGATCGACCAGCGCCGCGAAGCTGCCCGGCGCCAGCCAGGCGCCATCGACGAAGGGCATCATCCCTGCGCCGGCGAGCACGCTCGACACGACAACATCGGCGCCGGCGACGGCGGCCTCCGCGCTCGGCGCAATCGCCGCTGCGAGGCCGGCCGCCGCGACATGGTCGCGAAAGGCGGCGGTCGAGGCGGCGCCGCGGCCGAAGACCCGCGCCGCGCGCAGGCCCGGCAGCACGTCGCGCAGCGCCGCCAGATGGGCGCGCGCCTGGATGCCGCAGCCGATGAAGGCAATCGTCGCGCTGTCGGCGCGCGCGAGCCTTTTCGCGGCGGCGGCACTCATCGCCGCGGTGCGCAGCGCGGTCAGCCGGTCGCCCGCCATCGTCGCCAGCGGGCGGCCGTCGTCGAGCGCGCTCAGCGCGATCTGCGCGCGCACGCCCGGCAGCCCGCGCGCCGGATTGGCCGCGACGACCGCGACCCATTTGACCGCCGCGTAGCCCGCGGCACGGCCGGCGACCGGCATCGCCTGAAAGAAATGGCCGGGGCCGAGCTGCAGCGCCTGCTTGGGCAGCGCGACGACGCCGCCGGAGGCCGCGTCGCGCAGCGCCGCTTCGAGCGCGGCGAGGACGTCCGCTGGCGACAGCGCCAGCGCGTCGATGTCGCCGGCGGCGAGATGGAGGATGCGATCGGCGGTGCGGTCGGTCACGCGCGCTGGCCTCAGGCTGATCGGCGGGGCTGGATCGAGCAGGATGCAGCGTGTCCGATTCGCCCCGGCCGCGCCACTGTTCCGGGCACCTGCACCCTGGCCCGACAGCGCGCG
>JAEUKZ010000166.1 GCA_016793045.1 Alphaproteobacteria bacterium | reverse complement strand
GGCGGGGATGCTACCGTCGCCATCCCTGGGTCGGTCCGGGACCGGAATCTGTGCGCATCTGCATTCTCGGCGGTATCGAGCTACGGACTGCGGCGGGAACGCCGGCCCATATGCCGACGCGCAAGACGGCGTTGCTGGCGGCGGCGCTGGTGCTTGCAGGGGAGAAGGGGCTGCGGCGCGAGTTCGTCAGCGAAGCGCTCTGGCCCGGCCGCGGCGAGGCGCAGGCGCGCGGCAGCCTTCGCAATGCCCTGGCCGCGCTGCGTCAGGTCTTTCCGGACGGCGAGGACGTCTACCTCGAGGCGGATCTCGAGACGATCGTGCTGCACGCCGGCCCGGACGATGTCGACCTGCGGGCCTTCGAGCGAAGGGCCGCATCGTCCGATCCCGCGGACCTCGTGGCGGCGGCACGGCTTTACCGCGGCGATGTGCTGGCTGGCGTGACGCTGCCGGAGCCCTTGGACCAATGGTTTGCGCCCTACCAGCGCGCATATCGGGTGAAAGCCCTCGCGCTCGTCGAACGGCTGAGCGAAGTCGGCGCAGCGGCGCGGCCCGATGTCGAAGCGGAATGCCAAGGTCTTGCCGAGCGGCTGCTCGCTGAGGACTCCGCAGCGGAGGAAGCCCACCGCGCGTTGATCCGTTCCTTCCGCCGCCAGGGGCGCATGACCGCCGCGCACCGCCAGTTCGACCTGTGCAAGGAGGCGCTGCAGCGCGAGCTCGGCGTCGCGCCCGAGGCCCAGACGGCAGCCCTGCTCGCTGCGACGGCGGCGGATGACGACGCGCGGCCTCAGGCTGGTCCGCCCGCCGCGCCGCTGCCGGGCGCCGCGCGCGACCGCGACCAGCCGTCGATCATCGTCATGCCGTTCGACAATCTGAGCGGCCCGGCGGACGAGTATTTCGTCGACGGCGTGGTCGAGGAGATCACCGCCGCGCTGTCGCGCGTGCGCGAGTTCTTCGTCATCGCCCGACAGTCCGCCTTCACCTACAAGGGACGCTTCGTCGACGTGCGCGAGGTCGGGCGCGAACTCGGCGTCGACTACGTGGTCGAGGGTACGATCCGGCGCGGCGGCGACCGTCTGCGCATCTCGGTTCAGCTGGTGAGCGCGGACACGCGCGCCCAGCTCTGGTCCGAACGCTACGAGGGCGTCACCAACGACGTCTTCGCGTTCCAGGACCATATCGCGGCGCAGGTCGCCGGCGCGATCCATCCCGCGGTGCGCAACGCGGAGATCGCGCTCGCCACGCGCAAGGCGCCCGAGAACCTGCGGGCCTACGACCTCGTCCTGCAGGCCTATCCGAAGATCTGGAGCCAGAACGCCGCCGACAACAGGGCGGCGATCGCGCTGCTCGAGGCGGCAACCGCGGCCGATCCCCGCTGCGGACGCGCCTACGGGCTGCTCGCGTGGTGCCATTCGCAGGACGTCGTCTATCTGTGGTCGCCCGATCCGGAGGTGAGCCGGCAGGCGGCGCGCGCCGCCATCGATGCGGCCGCGACCCTGATCAACGACGACCCGACCGCGCTGGCCGCCGTCGGCTCGGCGATCAGCCAGTGCCTCGACGACCTCGACCGCGCGGCATCGTACATCGAGCGCGCGCTCGAGCTCGATCCGAACAACGCGTGGGCGTGGGCGCGCCACGCCTGGCTCGCCATCTACCGGGGCGAGCCCGCGCGGGCGAAGGAACGCTTCGAGCGCGCGCTGGCGCTCAACCCGCGCGACCCGCTGGAGTTCAATCTGCTGGTCGGCCTCGCGATGTCGATCGCCTTCGCGGGAGACTACGCGGACGCCAAGCGGCGCCTGCATGACGTGATCAGCAAATATCCGCAAGTGCCCTGGGCGAATCGCCAGCTCGCCTTCGTCGCCGTGAAGTCCGGCGACATGGACACGGCCCGCGCGGCCATCGCCGCGCTGCGCGCGGTCTATCCCAAGGTCTCGATCGCGACGATGCGGGCGCGCCACCCGCATCGCAACGTGGCGCGGCTGTTCGAGCCGATGGTGGAGGCGTGGCGGGCAGCCGGCCTGCCCGAATCATGACCGGGGCGGACGGCGCGCTTCAGATCGTCAGGCCGCCGTCGATCATCATCTCGGTGCCGGTGACGAACGACGCGTCGTCGCTGGCAAGGTAGACGGCGAGTTCGCCGATTTCCTCCGCGGTGCCGAGGCGGCCGAGCGGCTGGCGGGCGATGAAGGCCTTGCGGGTCGCCTCGATGTCGCCCTGGGCGGCGATGCGCTCGCCCAGCGAGGGCGTGTCGACCGTGCCGGGGCAGATCGAGTTGCAGCGGATCTTGTGCTTCACGAAGTCGATCGCGACCGAGCGCGTCATGCCGATGACCGCCGCCTTGGAGGCGCCGTAGACGAAGCGGTTGGGGATGCCCTTCACCGAGCCCGAGACCGAGGCGACGTTGATGATCGCCGCACCCTTGCCGCGCGCCACCATCGCCGGCAGGAACGCCTTCATCATGCGGAACATCGAGCGCGCGTTGAGGTTCATCGAGAAGTCCCAGTCCTTCTCGGAGGTCTCCAGGATCGTGCCGTGATGCACGAAGCCGGCGCAGTTGAAGAGGATGTCGACCGCGCCGGCCTCCTTCGCCGCCGCCTCGACCGCCGCGGGATCCATCACGTCGAGCTTCTTCGCGGTGATGTTGCCGCCGCCGATCTCCCTGACCTTGGCCTCGTTGAGGTCGGTCGCCGTCACGATGGCGCCTTCGCGCGCGAAAGCGAGCGCGGTGGCGCGGCCGATGCCCTGCGCCGCGGCGGTGACGAATGCGGTCTTGCCCTGGAGCCTGCCAGCCACTTGCGTTCCTCCCGGAGTGATTCAGCCGTCGCTGCGACGGGCTGTGCTGAAAACGGCGCCGCCGCGATCGGCGGGCGGGGGAGAATAGCAACGGGAGCATGGCCGCGTCACGCGTGCGGCGCGCCCAGGGGCGCCATTGGCCGCGCCGCCGCGACGGCGTTGAAGCGCGTGCGCGCGGTGCATATGATCGCGCGCGCGTCGGAACGCGCGTTCCGCCACACGGAAAGAAACGCCCGAGGCAAGGTTAGAACATGAATCAGCTGGATCTGAACGGACAGGTTGCCGCGATCACCGGCGGCGCGCGCGGCATCGGCTTCGCGGTCGCCAAGCGCATGATCGCATCGGGTGCCAAGGTGGCGCTGTGGGACCTCGATCTCGCGGTCGCCGAGGAATCGGCGCGCGCGCTCGGGGCGTCGGCCTTCGCCGCGCGCTGCGAGGTGACGAGTTGGGAATCCATCGAGGCGGCGCGAACGGCCACGGAGGCGAAGCTCGGGCCGGTGTCGATCCTGGTCGCCAGCGCGGGCATCACCGGCCCCAACACCACGGTCGATCAGTACCCGATCGACGCCTGGCGCCAGGTGATCGACGTCGACCTGACCGGGGTGTTCCTGTCGTGCCGGTCGGTCGTGCCGGGCATGAAGGCCCGCAACTACGGCCGCATCGTCAACATCGCCTCGGTCGCGGGCAAGGAAGGCAACCCGAACGCGTCGGCCTATTCGTCGGCCAAGGCGGGCGTGATCGGGCTCACCAAGTCGCTCGGCAAGGAGCTGGCGACGACGAAGATCTGCGTCAACTGCGTGACGCCGGCGGCGGTCGAAACCGACATCTTCAAGCAGATGACGCAGCAGCACATCGACTTCATGAAGTCGAAGATCCCGATGAACCGCTTCGGCACGGTCGACGAGGTGGCGTCGCTGGTGTGCTGGCTCGCCTCGCCCGACTGCTCGTTCTCGACCGGCGGCGTGTTCGACATCTCGGGCGGGCGCGCGACGTACTGAATGCGCATCGGCGCCGCGGCGGCTTTGACCGCCCGGCGCCGCCTGCGACATAATCCGGGCCAGCAATGGTCCTATGATCATACCAAAGGCAGAGGAACGCGATGGCCAGCAAGAAATCCGGCGGCAAGGCGGGCGGCAGGAAGACCGCCAAGAAGACCACGATCGACACCTACAACCCGCATCTCGGCGAACCCGACATCAAGCCGAAGGGCTGGCTGCGCTCGCACGAGTGGTTCAAGCGCGAGGACCGCGACGGCTTCTCGCGCCGCAGCTGGATGAAGAACCAGGGCCGCGCCGCGCACCTGTTCGACGGCCGCCCGGTCATCGGCATCTGCCAGACCTGGTCCGAGTTCAATCCGTGCAACTCGCATTTCCGCATTCTCGCGGACTACGTGAAGCGCGGCGTCTACGAGATGGGCGGCTTCCCGCTCGAATTCCCGGTGACCAGCCTGGGCGAGGTCATCCTGCGCCCGACCGCGATGCTGTTCCGCAACCTCGCCGCGATGGACGTTGAGGAAGCGATCCGCGCCAACCCGATGGACGGCGTCGTGCTGCTGGTCGGCTGCGACAAGACCACGCCGGCGCTGCTGATGGGGGCGGCGAGCTGCGACCTGCCGACGATCGCGCTGTCGGGCGGGCCGATGCTCAACGGCCGCTTCCGCGGCGGCACGCTCGGCTCGGGCACCTCGGTATGGAAGTTCACGGCCCAGCTCAAGACCGGCGAGATCACCCAGGAGGACATGTCCGAGGCAGAGGCCTGCATGTCGCGCTCGCCCGGCCACTGCATGACCATGGGCACGGCGTCGACGATGGCCTCGATGGTCGAGGCGCTCGGCGTCGGCCTGCCGACCAACGCGGCGATCCCCGCGGTCGACGCGCGGCGCACCGCGCTCGCCCACCAGGTCGGCCGGCGCATCGTCGAGATGGTCAAGGAGGACATGCGGCTCTCGAAGATCCTCACCAAGCAGGCCTTCGAGAACGCCATCCGCGCCAACGGCGCGATCGGCGGCTCGACCAATGCGGTCGTCCACCTGCTCGCGATCGCCGGGCGGATGGGCGTCGACCTGACGCTCGACGACTGGGACCGGCTCGGCCAGAACATGCCGTGCCTCGTCAACCTGATGCCGTCGGGCGAGTACCTGATGGAGGAGTTCTATTACGCCGGCGGCCTGCCGGTGGTGCTCAAGGAGATCGGGCACCTGCTCCACAAGAACGCGCTGACGGTCAACGGCAAGACGATCTGGGACAACGTCAAGGACGCGGTGAACTACGACGAGAAGGTCATCACGCCGCTCAAGAAGCCGTTCAAGCCGCAGGGCGGCATCGCCGTGCTGCGCGGCAACCTCGCGCCCGACGGCGCGGTGATCAAGCCGTCGGCGGCGACGCCCAAGCTGATGAAGCATCGCGGCCGCGCCGTGGTGTTCGACAACCTCAAGGACTATTACGAGCGCATCGACGATCCCAAGCTCGACGTCGACGAGAACTGCGTGCTGGTGCTGCGCAATTGCGGCCCCAAGGGCTATCCGGGCTTCCCGGAGGTCGGCAACTTCGCGCTGCCCGCGAAGCTGCTCAAGAAGGGCGTCGAGGACATGATCCGCATCTCCGATGCGCGCATGTCCGGCACCGCCTACGGCACGGTCATCCTGCACACGGCGCCCGAGGCCGCGGCGGGCGGGCCGCTCGCGCTGGTCAAGAGCGGCGACATCATCGAACTCGACGTCAAGAAGCGCACCCTGCATCTCGACGTGTCGGACGAGGAACTCGCCAAGCGCCGCGCGGCGTGGACGCCGCCGGCGCCGCACGACACGCGCGGCTACGTGAAGCTCTACACCGACACGGTCCTGCAGGCGGACAAGGGCGTCGACCTCGACTTCCTGGTCGGCAAGTCCGGCGCCAAGGTGCCGAAGGAGAGCCACTAG
>JAEUKZ010000159.1 GCA_016793045.1 Alphaproteobacteria bacterium | reverse complement strand
ACACCGGTCGATCGCGACAACCGGCCCGATCTCGGCGCGGTCGTCGCGGCGGCGCGCACGGTCGGCGGGGCGATCGCCGCGGGCGGCATCGTCGTGCTCGAAAGCACGGTCTATCCCGGCGTCACCGAGGATGTGGTCGGGCCGGCGGTCGCGGCGGAATCGGGCCTCGTCGCGGGGCGCGACTTCTTCCTGGGCTATTCGCCCGAGCGCATCAACCCCGGCGACAAGGAACACACGGTCGAGCGCATCACCAAGGTGGTGGCGGGCCAGACGCCCGCCGTGGCGCGGCGCCTCGCCGCGGTCTACGGCGCGATCAACGGCGGCAACGTCTTCGTCGCGCGCGACATCCGCACCGCCGAGGCGGCGAAGGTGATCGAGAACGCGCAGCGCGACGTCAACATCGCCTTCATGAACGAGGTGGCGACGATCTTCAACCGCGCCGGCCTCTCGGTGTGGGACGTGATCGACGCCGCGCGCACCAAGTGGAACTTCCTGCCGTTCCAGCCCGGCCTGGTCGGCGGCCACTGCATCGGCGTCGATCCCTATTATCTCGCCAGCCTCGCGCAACGCCTCGGCCACGACCCGCAGGTGATCCTCTCCGGCCGCAAGACCAACGACGGCATGGCCGCGCACATCGCGCGCGCGATCGGCTTCGCGATCGCGGCCGAGCGGCCGGTCAAGGGCGCGCGCGTGCTGGTGCTCGGCCTCGCCTTCAAGGAGAACGTGCCGGACATCCGCAACTCCAAGGTCGCCGACGTGATCGCCGAGCTGCGCGCGATCGGCTGTGCGGTCGAGGTCTGCGATCCGCTCGCCGACGCCGGTGAGGTGCAGGACGAATACGGCCTCGCGCTGCTGCGCGCCCTGCCGGCGGGCGGCGGCTACGACGCGGTGATCGGCGCGGTCGCGCACGATGCCTTCAAGGCGCTCGACGCCGGCCGGCTCGCCGGCCTGCTGGCGCCGCGCGGCATCCTCGCCGACGTCAAGGGCATGTGGCGCACGCTGGTGCTGCCGGAGGGCTTCCGGCGCTGGCAGTTGTAGAAATCAGATCCGTCCATCCGGCCGTAGGGGCCGATCTCGTATCGGCCCGGCCGGCCGAAGGCCGGCAATCGCCGGATCGCCGCGCTCCGCGCGGCCGGGCGGGTACAAGACCCGCCCCTACGCGAAATCAGGAAACGGCCCCCCTTGAAGCCGCGCGCCCCGCGCCCCATCTCCCTCTGCGAGCGAATCCGCCCGCCGTGTCCCGGCGGGCTTTTTTGTGCCCGCGGCGCCGCGCGCGCCGACGCCTGAATAGTGCATAGACCCGGCGCAAGCCGTTGAGCGGCGGGGCCGATTTCGATTTTCGCGGCTATTCGCGTGAATAACGTGTTCGCATTGCGAACACGCCGGCGCCGCTATTTCACGGTCATCCGGCGCAGCGCCCACTTGATCGTGGCGCCGCCGGCGGGGCGGCCGGCGGCGACGAGCTGCTCGCCGCGGCGGACCTGCGGCCGGCCGAGATAGATGCTCGGCTCGATGTCGAGTGCCGCGCCGGCGACCTGGAAGCGCCAGGCGACGCCCGAGGGCAGGCGCAGCAGCGCCGCCGACCCGGTCTGCATCAGCGACGCCTTGACGTCGGGATGCAGGTGGAAGCGCAGCACGAAGCCGCATTCGTTGCGGCCCTCGAAGATGTCCTCGCCGCGCACATCGTCGCCCGCGGCGGAGACGTAGAGGCGCCGGCGGTGGATGAGTCCGAACGGCGCGACGTAGCCGTCATGCGCGGCGGTGAGCCAGGTGGCGCCGTCGGCGCTGTTGCGCTCGACGACGACCGAGTCCGGCCGCCGCCCGAAGCCGCCCTCGGCGCGGATCTCGGCCGAGTTGGTCTCGTCGATCACCGCGGTCGAATGCGCCGCGGTGGCGCGCTGGGCGCGGCGCCATGCCGCCTCGGCCTGCGGCGCGCCGCCGCAATTGACGATGACGCGCTCGGGCCCGACGCCGAGTTCGAAGGCGAGCGCGCCGGCATGGGCATCGCGGTCGAAGGGCGGCGGCGGCGGCGCGCCGGTGTCGATCAGCAGCATCGTGTCGCCCGCCTCGATGCGCTCGTAGCCGGTGGCGCGCAGCGACAGCGGCGGCGCCTCGGCCGCACCGGCGCGCGCCAGCACCGCCGCGATCACCGCGGGATCGCCCTCGTCGGCGCCGTTGAACAGCGCGAGCCTGCCGTCGCCGTGCAGGAAGGCGCGCAGCGCGGCGGCGAGCCCGGCGATGGTCGGGACGAGCGCCGCGGTGTCCTCGCCCGCGGCGGCGAGCGCGTCGCGCGTCAGCACCAGGGCCGCGAGGACCTGCAGCTGCGTCGCCGGATTGCGCGAGACGTGCCCGCCGTCGGCGAGGATCTGCTCGCTGCGCGCGGCGGCGAGCAGCGTGTCGACGATCGCGCGCGCACGCCGGGCGGCGAGGCCGGCGGCCCAGCCGAGCGCCAGCGCCGCCATCACGTCGAACTGCGCCGGGCCGGCGAGCACGTCGGTCGCGGCGCGGGTGAGGTGGCGGATCTGGCGGGCCAGCGACTGCAGCGCGCGCGGGCGCAGCGCATCGTCGTCGGCGTAGAGCCCGGCATGGGTGAGCCACGCGGCGACGCGGCGCGCCAGCACGTCGCTCGCCCAGGCCGTCTCGTGCCAGCCGGTGTCGCGGTCGATCCAGTCGGCGATCAGGGCGCGCGCGCGGTCGTTGGCGCCGGCGGCGACGAGATCGGCAAGCCAGCCGAAGCCGTTGAGCGTCTCGAGCAGCTCCTTGGACTCGTGCGCGCGCCAGTCCGGCGGCGGCAGCGCGACGGCATTCTTGCCCAGGCTCAGCGTGCCGGCGACAAGCGCCGAGCCGGCGGCGAAGTCGCCGGGAAACGGACCGGGCAGCGGGCGCGCGAAACGCTCGGGCGTGCGCGCGCCGAGCAGGCCGGAAAGCACGCCGGAAAGCCCGGCCTGGGTCAGCCGCGCGCGCCAGGAGGAACGCGGCGCGAGGTCGTCCATCTCAGCCTGCACCCATCTCACGCCGGCCGCAGCCGCCGCAGATTGCCGGCATAGGCGGCAGCGCCGCCGGCGAAAGCGGCGGTACCGGCGACCAGCACATCGGCGCCGGCGGCGACCGCCGGCCCGGCGGTCTCGGCGTTGATGCCGCCGTCGACCTCGAGTTCGATCGCGCGGCCGCTCGCGTCGATGAGGGCGCGCAGCGTGCGCAGCTTCGCGAGCGCGCCGGGAATGAAGCTCTGGCCGCCGAAGCCCGGATTGACCGACATCACCAGGATCAGGTCGATGTCGCCGATCACCGGCTCGACCGCGGCGACCGGCGTCGCGGGATTGAGCGAGACGCCCGCCTTCCTGCCGCAGCTCTTGATGAGCTGGATCGTGCGGTGGAGGTGCGCGCCCGCCTCCGGATGGACCGTGATGATGTCGGCGCCCGCCTCGGCGAAGGCCGCGACATAGGGATCGACCGGGGCGATCATCAGGTGGACGTCGAAGGGCAGGGTGGTGTGCGGCCGCAGCGCCTTCACGATCAGCGGCCCGAGCGTGAGGTTGGGCACGAAGTGCCCGTCCATGACGTCGATGTGGATGTAGTCGGCGCCGGCATCCTGCATCGCCCGCACCTCTTCCCCGAGCCGCGAGAAATCCGCGGCCAGGATGGAGGGGGCGATGCGAATCCGGCGGGTCATGGGCCGCGGGGTTCCTAACAGGTCGGGTCGGCTTTGCCAAGCAAGGCGGCCCGGCGGCGCGGCAAACCCTGCCGGATCGGCAGGAATTGCCGGGCCCGGGGCGCGCCGCGGCCGCCGCCGGCGGCCCGAAAACGGCCGTGCGGCAGGGATTTCACGGCAGCGCCAGGGTGGCACGCCGGTTGCTCCTTGATGCGCAGGACACATGCGCCCGGCCCTCGCCGGTGTGCGGCACGGAGACATTCATGGCGACGGTCACCTCGGCCACTGGCACCCAGACCTCGACGGCGACGTCGCAGTCGCTCGCGTCGTTCTCCAACAACTTCGACAACTTCCTGACGCTGCTGACCTCGCAGCTCAAGAACCAGGATCCGCTGTCGCCGATGAACGCGACCGAGTTCACGACCCAGCTCGTGCAGTTCACGGGCGTCGAGCAGATGATCCAGCAGAACCAGAACCTGACCCAGCTGATCAACCTGCAGACCCAGGGCCAGGTGACCAATTCGCTCGGCTATATCGGCCGCACGGTCGAGGCCTCGGGCACGTCGGTGCAGCTCGCGGGCGGCAGCGCCACCTTCAACTACAACGTCGCGGCCGGCGCCACCCAGGCGAGCATCACGATCAAGAACGCGAGCGGCCAGACCGTCTACACCGGCACCGTGCCGGCGAACAGCGGCGCGCGCAGCTTCGTGTGGGACGGCCGCAGCAACGCCGGCGTCCAGCAGGCCGACGGGACCTACACCTATTCCGTCGACGCGCGCGGGCCCACGAACCAGCCGGTCACCGTCACGACCAAGCTCTCCGGCACGGTCGCCAGCGTCGAATCGCTCAACGGCAACATCCAGCTCCACCTGTCGACCGGCCAGATCGTCCCGGTCGGCGACGTCCTCTCGGTCCGCAGCGCGAGCTGACGCGCGGGCGCGGGGGGCTGCCGCGCCCCGCCCCCCGCCGAAGCCCCTGTTCCGTCACGCATTCGGCGCTAGGCAGCGGACTCGCCGCCGCTATAATCCCGCGACGAATCTCACGCGGGACACGGGCGGCATGGCGTTTCAGGCAGGACGGCGCGCGCGGCGATGGGCATCACGGGCGCGCTCCGCGGCCGCCGCGGCTGCGCTCGTCGTGCTGGCGGCCGGCGCCGCGCTCGCGCAGGGCCGCCCGGCCGACCCGCTCGCTCAGGTCCCGATCCTGCTGACGGCGAACGAGATCGCCTACGACCAGGATCTCGACATCGTCACCGCGACGGGCAACGTCGAGATCGCGCAGAACGACCGCGTGCTGCGTGCCGATACCGTCTCCTACAATCGCCGCGCCGACGTCGTCACCGCCTCCGGCAACGTGACGCTGCTCGACCCGAGCGGCGACGTCCTGTTCGCCAGCCACATGGAGATCGGCGGCGGGTTGCGCGACGGGATCGTGCGCGACCTGCGCATGCTGCTGGCCGACCAGTCGCGCGTCGCGGCGGCCGGCGCGCGGCGCGCCGGCGGCCGCGTCATCGTGATGCGCCAGACGGTCTACAGCCCGTGCGAGCTGTGCCGCGACAATCCCGGCCGGGCGCCGCTGTGGCAGATCCGCGCCGGGCGGACGATCTACGACGAGGCCGACAACCGCGTCTACCACAACGACGCGGCGCTCGACCTCTTCGGCACCCCGGTCGCGTACATCCCCTATATCTACCACCCCGACGGCCGCGTGCGGCGCCAGTCGGGCTTCCTGGCGCCCGATTTCCGCTCCTCGAGCCGGCTCGGCTTCGGAGCGACGATGCCGTTCTACATCGTGCTCGGACCGTCGGCCGATATCACGCTTGCGCCGGCCTTCTACACGCGCGACCTGCCGCTCTTCGGATTGTCCTATCGGCAACGCTTCGACAACGCCGCCGTCCGGCTCAACGGCAGCGTCACCAACGGCAAGCGCTACGACGACAACGGCAACGTGATCCCCGGCCGCGACACGCGCTGGCACGTCGCCGGTGAGGGGCGGTGGGACATCGACGACGACTGGCGCGCCGGTTTCGCGCTGGCGCGCGCCAGCGACAAGACCTACCTGAGCCGCTACCGCCTCTCCCGCCGCTACCAGCTCGACGACACGAACACCCTGACCTCCGCGGCCCGGGTCGAACGCCTCGTCGACCGCAGCTACTTCGCGGCCGACATCTACGCGTTCCAGGGCCTGCGCCCGCAGGACGACAACGGCCTCGCGCCGATGGTCGCGCCGTCGATCCAGCATCGCTGGTCGAGCGGCCCGACCTTCTGGGGCTCGCGCTTCTCCTTCGACAGCGAGACGCTCAACATCTGGCGGCGCGAGGGCACGCGCACCAACCGCGTGACGACCAGCGCCGGCTGGACGCTGCCGCACGTGACCGACGGCGGCCAGGTCCTCACGCTCGAGGGCCGCCTGCTGGGCGAATTCTACCATGCCGACAACATCGGCAACGCGCTCGAAGGCTCGCGTCCGACCGAGGACGGTTCGCGCGGCCGCTTCTTTCCGCAAGTGGCGCTGACCGCGAGCTGGCCGCTGCTGCGCCGCGCCGCCGACCATCGCATCCTGATCACGCCGATGGCCCAGGTCGTCGCCGCTCCGCATCTCGGAGACCAGAGCCGCTTTCCGAACGAAGACAGCCGGGGTGTCGATCTCGATGACACGTCGCTGTTCCGGCTCAACCGGTTCTCCGGGCTCGACCGGCTCGAATCGGGCCAGCGCGTCACCTACGGTGTGAAGGTCGACTTCGCGCGCGCGACCTCGCCGCTGCGCTTCTCCACCTTTGTCGGGCAGAGCTATCGCTTCTCGCAGGTGTCGGACTTCGCCAGCGGCTCGGGGTTGGAGCGCCAGCTCTCCAACGTCGTGGGACGCTTCAGCGTGTCGTATCGCGATCTCGCCATGGCGTCGTACCGCTTCCAGCTCGACGGCCACACCGCGACGCCGCGACGCAACGAGGTCGTCGTCGTGGCCGGGCCGCCGGCGCTGCGCGTGTCGGCCAGCTATCTCTTCGTCGACAAGATCAGCCAGCCCGGCCTGACCGCCGACATCGCGCAGCTTTCCGCGCGCGTCGACCTGCGGCTGACCGAGAACTGGCGTCTGCAGGCGCGCCACGTCCGCGACATCGGCAATGCCAATCAGGGCGCGCTGCTCTCCGGCATCGCCCTGATCTACGAGGACGAGTGCTTCATCCTCGCGACCGACGTCGCGCGGCGCAACACCGGCACCGCCGACAATCCTCCCGATACGTCGGTGATCGTCCGCCTGGTGTTCCGCAACCTCGGCGACGTCGCCGCCCGGCTCTGAAGGGTCGCCGCGGCGAAGGAGCGTCAGCCCGGCGGGCGCACGTAGGCCGAATCGTTCCAGACGTCCTGGCGGACGATGACGCCGTCTTCGATCTCGAAACGGTCGATGAAGCGGATCCCGGAAAATTCCGCGCCGTCCGCCCATGCGCCCGACAGGGTGCCGATGCAATAGACGATTGCCCCGCGCGGCCGCTCGACGACATCGAAGCGCTCGAAGGTCTTGTTGCAGGCGCGGTAGCGGCGGCGCGTCGCGGCGGCGATCGCGCCGACGCCGGCCAGCCGCGCGCCGGAAGGAAAGGTGACCGTCGCGTCGGCCGCCAGCAGCTTGTGCGCCTCCTCGAGGTCGCCGGCTTCCATTGCGACGAGGTAGGTGCGGGCCAGCGCGATCGCGGGGTGCGGTTCGTGTGAAGTCGTCGCCATGTCGTTCTCGCTTGCGGATGGGCGGGTGCGCGTCAGTGCATCTGCGGGCGCTTGAGGAAGCTGTTGCGGTCGCCGCTGGTCACGGTCACATCGCGCTTTCGATCGTCGCGGCTGATCGTCAGCGGGATCGCGACCCCCGCCGGCCCGCGCGCCCACAGGCTGCGGTAGAAGCTGGGCAGGGTCGTCACCGCCTCGCCGTCGATGGCGAGGATCACGTCGCCGGTGCGGATGCCGGCCGCATGGGCGGGTCCGCGGCCGGCGAGACCGGCAACGACCAGCTTGCCGTCGTGGTCGACGACGAACAGCCCGAGCCACGGACGCGGGGCATGCGACGGGCGTCCGAGCGTCTTCATGTCGTCGAGGATCGGCGTGAGCAGTTCCGCCGGCACGAACATGTTCACTTCCTGGGCCTTGCCGCGCTCGCCGCTGCGCTCGACGTGCAGCGAGCCGACGCCGACCAGCCGCCCCTCGCGGTCGATCGCCGCAGCGCCGCTCCAGTTCGGGTAGGCGGGCCCGGTGAACAGCGCGGCGTCGAGCAGGTACTCCCAGTAGCCGGCGAAAGGCTCGATCGCCACGACGCGCGCGCGCAGGGCACGCGCGATGCCGCCATGGCCGGCGACGACGAGCGGCGCGCCGACGGCGCAGTTGGCGAGGTCGCCGATCGGCAGCCGCGGCAGGTCGAGGCGCCCGAGCGCCTGCACGAGGCCGAGGCCGGTCTCCTGGTCGTAGCCGATGACCGTGCCGGCGACCGCGCGGCCGTCGATGCCGGTAAGCCAGACCTGGTCGGCCTCGGTGATCAGATAGCCGATCGTCAACACGATACCGGGTTCGATGACGATCCCGTTGCCGCCGCGCTCGCGGCCCAGCGTCGCCGCGGTGAAGGCGTCCTCGGGGATTCGCGCCCGTACGCCGACGATCGCGGCGAGCGCGCGGTCGATGTCGAAGCCGAGGGAATCCGCTTGCGGCCGCATCCCGGCGGGAATCTGCCAGTCTTCGCTTTCGCTCATGCCTGGTTCCGGCGTGCCGCCGCAACGGCGCGGCGGACCAAGACAAGTTTAGCACGACCTGCGACGATCGTGTGCTTGCGCGTGGCACGGCTTTCGCCGAATCTGGCGCCATGCGGCTATGGGACATCAGCCCGGCAATCCGCGTCGGGATTCCGGTCTGGCCCGGCGATATGCCCTATGACGAGTCGCGCACGTGGGCGATCGGGCCGGGCTGCCCGGTCAACGTGTCCAAGATCTCGATGTCGACGCACACCGGTTCGCATGCCGATGCTCCCTTGCACTACGATGCCGGCGGTGCGCCTGCAGAGGCGCTCGACCTCGCGCGCTATCTCGGGCCGTGCCGGGTGATCCATGCGATCGGCGTCGCGCGCGTCGAGCCGGATCATCTCGCCGGTCGGCTCGCGGCCGATCGGCCACGGGTGCTGGTGCGGACCTATCGCCGCGCCCCGCAGGATCGCTGGGATCCGGGTTTCGCCGCCGTGAGCGCCGCCGCAATCGAGGCGCTGGCTGCGGCCGGGGTCTGCCTGATCGGGGTCGACACCCCGTCGCTCGATCCGCAGGAATCGAAGACCATGGACGCGCATCTGGCGGTCCGCCGCCACCGCCTCGGCATACTCGAGGGACTGGTGCTCGACGACGTTCCCGAAGGCGACTACGAACTGATCGCGCTGCCGCTCAAGCTCGCGGGCCTCGACGCCGCCCCCGTGCGCGCCGTCCTGCGGACGCTGCCGCAATGACCGCGCCGGCGCAAACGCGCGTGGCGGCCGAACGCCTCGACGCGGCCGATCCGCTCGCGCCGGCGCGGGCGGATTTCGCGCTGCCGGATGGCCTGATCTACCTCGACGGCAATTCGCTCGGCGCGCTGCCGCACGCGGCGGTCGCGCGCACGCGCGACGTCGTCGAGCGCGAGTGGGGCGACGACCTGATCCGCAGCTGGACGAAGAACCGGTGGATCGAACTGCCGACACGGGTCGGCGACAAGATCGCCCGGCTGATCGGCGCAGGTGCTGGCGAGGTCGTGGTCGCCGATTCGACGTCGGTCAATCTGTTCAAGGCGCTTGCCGGCGCGCTGGCGATGCGGCCGGAGCGGCGCGTGATCCTGTCGGTCGCCGACAATTTCCCGACCGATCTCTACATGGCACAGGGCCTGATCGCGCTGCTCGGCGGTCGCCACGAGCTCCGACTCGTCGCGGCGGCGGATATTCCGGGCGCCATCGACGCCACGACCGCCGTGGTCATGCTCACCCACGTGAACTACCGCAGCGGCGCCGTGTTCGACATGAAGGCGATCACGCAGTCCGCGCACCGCGCCGGGGCGCTGACGATCTGGGATCTCGCGCATTCGGCCGGCGCGCTGCCGGTCGATCTCGCTGCCGCGGGGGCCGATCTCGCGGTCGGCTGCGGCTACAAGTATCTCAACGGCGGTCCTGGCGCGCCCGCCTTCCTGTACGTCGCCGAGCGCCATCAGCGGGAATTCGTCCAGCCCCTGACCGGGTGGCTCGGCCACGCCGCGCCGTTCGCCTTCGAAACCGGATACCGGCCCGCGGCCGGAATCGCGCGCGGCATCTGCGGCACGCCGCCGGTCCTCTCGCTGGCGGCGCTGGAGATCGGCGTCGACGGCCTGCTGCGCTTCGACATGGCGGCGATCCGCGCCAAGTCGCTGGCGCTCGGCGATCTCTTCATCCGCCGCGTCGAGGCGCGCTGCGCCGGCCGTGGGCTCGCGCTGGCGACGCCGCGCGACCACGGCGTGCGCGGCAGCCAGGTGAGCTTCACCCATGCGGACGGCTATCCGGTGATGCAGGCGCTGATCGCGCGCGGCGTGATCGGCGATTTCCGTGCGCCCGACATCCTGCGCTTCGGCTTCACGCCGCTGTATCTGCGCTACGTCGACGTCTGGGACGCAGCGGAGATTCTCGCCGATGTCCTTGAGACGCGCGCCTGGGACCGACCCGAGTTCCACGCCCGCGCCGCCGTCACCTGATCGAGAGGATTCCGACATGGCCGAGCCGACCAAGCTTTCCTCCGGCGCGCACGCCGATTTCAGCCAGGAGAAGAGCTACGGCGATTTCCTCTGCCTCGATGAGCTGCTGGCGTGCCAGCGCATGCTCGGCGACAGCAACAACGAGAGCCTGTTCATCATCCAGCACCAGGTCAGCGAATTGTGGATGAAGCAGGTGATCCTCGAGCTCGATGCGGCGCTCGCACGGGTGCGCGCCGACGACCTGCCGCCGGCCTTCAAGATGCTGGCGCGCGTCAGCCGGATCATGGTGCAGCTCATCCAGGCGTGGGACGTGCTGTCGACGCTGACCGCGGCCGAGTACATGGAGTTCCGGCACAAGCTCGGTCGCTCGTCGGGATTCCAGTCGTACCAGTACCGCACGATCGAGTTCATGCTCGGCAACAAGAACCGCGAGATGATCGCGCCGCACCGCCATCGCCCGGAGATCCACGATCGGCTGCGCGCCGTGCTCGAGGCGCCGAGCCTCTACGACGAGGCCAGCCGCCTGCTCGCGCGACGCGGCTTCGCGATCGCGCCCGAAGTGCTCGAACGCGACTTCTCGCAGCCGTACCGCAAGCACCCGTCGGTGGAGGCGGCGTGGGGTGCGGTCTATCGCGACACGCGCCGCTGGTTCGAGCTCTACGAACTCGGCGAGGAACTCGTCGATCTCGAGGACTATTTCCGCCAGTGGCGCTTCCGCCACGTGACGACGGTCGAGCGCGTCATCGGCTTCAAGCAGGGGACCGGCGGCACCGCCGGCGTCGGCTATCTGCGCAAGATGCTGGAGGTGCGGCTGTTCCCCGAACTGTGGGACGTGCGCACGGTCCTCTGAGGCGCACTCGTCAGCGCTGCGGCGCGATGAGCTTCGCGGCGTAGATCGGTCCGTAGCCGTTGGCGCCCTGGAGGACGATCGCCACCGCCTGATGCGGTTCGCATGCGATCATCGGATATTCCTCGGTGGTGCCGCTGTAGACGCCGAGCCGCTGCATCCGGCGCACGGTGTTGGTGTTGACCAGACGGCGTCCGCCGTTCTCGCCGCGCAGGACATCGGTTTCGTGGGCCGGATCGAGTGCGGCCGCCCACACCACCGCGGGGCCATGGACGGGGCCGCTCACCCGCACGGTCGCGCGCTCGCCCGGCACCGCTTCGATCGTCGGCGCATCGGTGCGCATGGTGCGGGCGCGTTCGATCAGCCGCAGCACTGCCGCGCGGTCGGACCCGACCTCCTGGAACCGGCCGTCGATCACCATCTGCGGGGTGAAGACGTAGCGCTGCTCCAGGGCGCGGCTGTAGGCGCGCTGGCGTTCGGTGAAGTAGCGCTGCGCGAAGGGATCGCGCCAGCCGATATAGTCCCAATAGTCGACATGGAATTCGATCGCGAGCACGTCGGGCTGGGTCGACAGCTCGCGCAGGAACTCGTCCGCCGGCGGGCACGAATTGCAGCCCTGGCTGGTGAACAGCTCGACGACGATCGGTCGGTCGGGGCTCTGCGCCTGTACGGCGGATGCCGTCAGCAGCAGGGCGACGAGCGCGTAAACGCATCGCATGGCGCGACCATAGGCGCCGCGCACGCAGGCGCGCGAATCACCTTTGAGTGAAGGAGGCAGCCAGATGGTCACGAGATGGCCGGACGGAACGGAAGCGAGACAGCAGCCGTTGTGCCGAGGAATGCCGCTCGACGCAAGCTGATCTTTGTCAACGGCCCGGCGCCGCGGCCTCCGTGGTCGTTCGGGCGGCGCGGTCGAGCGCGCGGTCCACGAAGCGCAGCAGCGGCTCGAGCTGGCGCGACCACAGGCCCCAGTCGTGGCGGCCGTCGACCATGTGGAATTCGCTCGCAATGCCGGCAGCGCGCAACGCGGCGTGGAACTGCTCGGTGTCGGCGACGATGCCGGGATAGTCGTCGTGGCCGGCGGCGAGGTAGATCGCGGGTGCATCGCGGCCCCGCGTCATCGTCGCGAGCAGCGACATCGGGTTGGCGGCGACGAAGCGGCGGGGGTCGAATGGCCGCCCGAACGCGCCCTGGAACACGCGATCGTAGCGCTCGTCCGGGACCGTCTCGGGCGTCACGCGCACCCACAGGGCCGGGCTGATCGCCGCAACCGCGCCGTAGCGCTCGGGATGCATGAGCGCGAGCCGCAGCGCGCCGTAGCCGCCCATCGACAGGCCGGCAATGGCGCGGCCGGCACGGGTGGGAATCGTCGGATAGGCGCGGTCGATCATCGCCACGACGTCGGGATCGATCGCGCGCTCGAAATTGCCGGGCCCGCCCAGCTCGGCGCTGTCGACGTACCAGCTCGTCCGCCCGTCGGGCATCACGATGATCGTCGGCTTGATCGTGCCGGCGTTGATGAGGCGGTCCGCGGTCTCCTGGACGCCGCCGTTGCCCGGCCAGTCGCGCTCGCTGCCGCGCGTGCCGTGGAGCAGGTAGAGGACCCGATAGCGGTCGGCATCGGTGCGGAAGCCGGGCGGCAGGTAGACGGAGTACGCCATCTCGCCGCCAAGCGCAGGGCTGGGAAACGCCCCGGACAGGACGAGGCGCGAGGGCGCCGGCGCGGACGTCTGGGCGACCGCCGCGGATGCGGGCAGAACGGCGCCGCCGAGCGTCAGCGCGGCCGCGAACAGGCGCAAAGCGACGAAGCCGGCCGTCCAGCGATGTGACGAGGGGTTCACGGACACAAGCCTAGCACAGCCGCCGTGCCCGCAGGTCCTAGGCCGCGAGCGCCGCCGTGACGCGCCGCGCCCAGAGATTGGCGGGGCGGCGGCGCAAGCGCTCGTCGACGAGTCGGCCGGCGACATCCTTGCGGCCGGCGCGCAGCGCGCAGGCGACCAGCGTGCGCTCGAAGATGTCGCGCTGGGCGTGGCTGCCGCCGAGCGCGACGAACAGCGGCCTGACCTGCAGCAGTCGCTTGCAGGCCCAGGCCGCGTCGCCGCGGCCCACGGCGACCAGCGCCTCGACGGCGGCGAGGCTGACGGCGTGGGCCAGCCGCGCATCCGGCGTGGCAACCGCCTTGAGGCGGGCGGCAAGCGCCTGGGCCTCCGCGATGCGGCCGGCACCGACCAGCGCCATCGCATAGTGCGCGTCGGCGAAGGGCAGCACCGTATCGGCAAGGCGCGGCTCGACCTTGGGCAGCAGCGCCTGCCAACGCGAGCCGACCGAGCCGCCCGATTCCTCGATCCGCCACAGCAGCGAGGCGGCGTTGCAGATGTCGAGATACTGGTCGCTCGGCTCGGCCCAGACATGCGCGTCGTAGAGTGCCAGTGCGGCGTCGATCTCGCCGCGCTCGAGGCGGAACAGCGCCATGTGCCACCAGACATGGCCGGTGAAGAAGTTGATCTTCGTCCACTCGCCGGTGTGGCGGTCGATCCAGGCGATGCCCTCGTCGGCACGGTCCTGCATCTCCATCACGTGGGCGACCGCATGGGTGGCCCAGATGTCGGCGGGATTGATCGCGGTCGCCTCGCGGCCGGTGCGCTCGGCGGCGGCGAAGTCGCCCGATTCCTCGAGCCCGAAGGCATGGCAGCCGAGCACGTAGCCATAGCCCGGCACGTCCTTCGACCAGCGCGGCAGGACACGCGCGGTACTGTCGCGCATGCCCGCCGAATCGCCGCGATAGAAGATCAGGTAGTGCGCGAGCTTGAGCGCCAGCACGTCGTGGGGATGCAGCGCGAGAATGTCGTCCCACGCGGCGATCGCCGCCGGCCAATCGTCGTCGCACCAGGCGGCCAGCGCCGCGACGTGGCGGCGCTCGCGCTCGCTCGCGCCCTTGGCGGCCTCCTGTGCCTTGGCAAGGCTCTTGCGCGCGCGCTCGTCGGCAGCGCGGCTGCCGAACATCTTGAGGAAGCACCCCGCGGTGCAATGCGCGAGCGCCATCTGGGGGTCGGCCGTCAGCGCCGCTTTCAGCGCGAGGCCGGTATCGGTGTGGAACGCCAGCAGGCCGTCGAGCGTCGCGTCGAACTGCCTGGCGGCCTCTGGCACGTCGGTGGTGAGTGCGAGGCCCCAGCGGTCGTGCTGCACGCTGCTACTCCTGTGCGACGGCCCGCAGCGGCGGCACCGCAACGGCCGGGGCTGCGATCTGCGGCGCCACGGGCGCGGCGCCTGCCGGGGCCGGCCTCGACCACGGCTTCGCCTTGAACCAGCCCACAAGATAGGCGTTGGCGATCAGGATCGCAAAGCTTGCGACGTTCACGCCCGCCTGGGCGAGGAATCCCGTGCCGACGAGGTCGAAGGCGATGCCGCCGAGGATGGCGACGATGATGCCGGCGAGGAAGGTCGGCAGCGCCTGCTGGCCGCATTTCACGAAGACGCGGAACACCGGGTGGAGCAGCGACTGCTCGTGGCCCTGGATGAGCGTGATCGCGAGATAGGCGGTCGCGAGGAAATGGATGACCCGCAGCGGATCGAGATAGGTCTTGTCCGAGTGCGCGACGACCCAGTCGCGATAGAGGTCGATCAACGCCGAGACTTCGGCGGGGCCGCGATACGAGGCGAGATAGCCGAGCACGACGACGCCGAGCGCCGCGCCCTGCAGCGCGCGGCTGCGTGCGGGCGCCTTGATCCAGCCCATCGAGATCGCGAACCCGACGAAGAAGATGAGCTGCCAGGCGAACGGGTTGAAGTACCAGGGCCCGTTGGTCGACGGATCGCCGATGAGATTGATCTCGAACCGGTTGGCGATCGCCCAAAGCGCGAACGAGAGCACGCTCACCAGTAGCGGGTGGATCCGCGCGACCATCATCGCGACGGGGATCATCGCCAGAACGACGATGTACATCGGGATGATGTTGAGGAAGAGCGGCACGTAGGTGAGCGTGAAGATGCCGATCACCGCCTGCTGCGGATCCTCGAAGAGCAGCCGCAGATAGGCGAGGTCGACGTAGTGCGCTTCGCCGGTATGCTTCACCGCGAGCGCCGTGATGACGGCGACGATCAGCACCGTCATGATCTGCGCGGCGTAGAGCTGCGCGCAGCGGAAGGCGACGCGCGCCGCACCGATCAGCCAGCCATGGCGCAGGAAGCTGCCGCCGAACGCAATCGCCGCGGCATAGCCCGAGATGAATACGAACATGTCGGCGGCATCGCTGACTCCGAAGCGCGCCGGGATCCAGTCGAACAGCCAGTTCTCGCGCATATGCGCGATCAGGATGATGAACAGCGCCGCGCCGCGGAAAAAGTCCAGCCGCGGGTCACGCGGCTTCTTCGCCTTTCCGATCGCCGGATGCGCCGTCGCCGATACCGTCTCGCTCATCGTGCTGCCTCTTTGCGCGCCGTCCCCCGGCCGCAATCGGGTTGCCCCCGTGTCGGCGCGATCCGCGGCATGGGGGTGACCGTCGCGGCTCATGTACTCCGCTGTGCCGCCCCTATCCAACCAATTCCGCGACAGTCACATCCATTTGAACGGGTTGAACCCACGGGCGGTTCACGCGGCGGTGAGCGCGCGGCTTGACAAACGCCGTTGTGATCGCCATCATATGAACAATTGTTCAATTGTTATGTTGTAGCTGAATGGCCCTGCGAACCGCAGCGATCGAACGTCTTGCGATCACCGACGACCGCGCCAGCGAACTCGCGGACCTGTTCCGCCTGCTCGGCGACGCGACGCGGCTGAAGATCGTGCTCGCCTGCATGGACGCGCCGACCGCCGTGGGGGCGATCGCCGAGCGGCTGAAGCTCAGCCTGTCGCTGGTCAGCCATCACCTGCGGCTGCTGCGCGCGGCGCGCATCGTGCGCGCCGACCGTCAGGGCAAGCAGGTGTTCTATTCGGCGGCCGACGATCACATCAGCGGAATCGTGTCGGCAATGCTCGAGCACGTCGCCGAGCCGCGCGGCGTCGACGACTGATCGGGGAGGAAGATCGGCATGGCTTGCTGCCACCACGACCATCACGAAGCTCCGCCTGCGAAGGACGGCCGCTATCGCACGATCCTCTGGATCGCGCTGGTCGCCAACGCGGCGATGTTCGCGATCGAGGTCGGCGCCGGCGTCGCCTCGCGCTCGGTCGCGCTCGAGGCCGATGCGCTCGACTTCCTCGGCGACGCCGCAACCTACGCGATCAGCCTCGTGGTGCTCGATCGTGCGCTCGCCTGGCGTTCGCGCGCGGCGCTGGTCAAGGGCTGGGCGATGGCAGCGTTCGGCGCCTTCGTTCTGGCGGACGCCGGAATCAAGGCGTTCACGGGGGTGCCGCCCGAGCCGCTGACGATGGGCGTGGTCGGCGCGCTCGCACTGGCGACCAACGTGGTCGTGGCAGTGCTGCTGTTCTCGCATCGCGACGGCGATGCCAATCGCCAGTCGGTCTGGCTGTGCAGCCGCAACGATGCGATCGGCAATGTCGCCGTGATCGCGGCCGCGTCGGGCGTTTTCGCCACCGGAACGGCGTGGCCCGACCTTGCCGTCGCGACCGTGATGGCGGCGCTGGCCCTGTCGGCCGCGTGGCGCGTGATCCACCAGGCACGCCAGGAACTCGCCCAGGTCCGCGTCGTCAGCGCGCCGACTCCGGCCGAGTAGGCCGACCGAAACCGACCCACGCGGCAGTCGCATTTCTGCCGTTCCGACGTTACAGTCCGCGCCGCACCTTCTCGGGTGCGACACTTCGTTGGCGACGCTGCGGTCCAGGAACCGCCGGCGGCGCCCAGCGTTTTCGTTGCGTCTTACTCCAACTAGCGCAGGACATTCCGATGAGCTCATTCGAACAGCAGACCGCCGGCAAGGCGCCGTTCGCGCTGCCGCCGCTTCCCTACCCGGATACGGCGCTCGCCCCGGTGATCTCGCAGAACACGCTCGGCTTCCACCATGGCAAGCACCACAAGGCCTATGTGGACAATCTGAACAAGATGGTGCCCGGCACGCCCTTCGCGGATCAGTCGCTGGTCGACATCATCAAGAATTCGGCCGGCAAGGCCGAGCATGCCGGCATCTTCAACAACGCCGCGCAGATCTGGAATCACACCTTCTACTGGCACAGCCTGAAGCCAAATGGCGGCGGCAAGCCGACCGGTGCCGTGGCGGCGAAGATCGATTCCGACCTCGGCGGCTACGACAAGTTCAAGACCGATCTCGCCGCGGCGGCGACCGGCCAGTTCGGCAGCGGCTGGGCGTGGCTCGTGGTATCGGGCGGCAAGCTCGCGATCACGCGCACGCCGAATGCGGAGACGCCGCTGACGAAGGCCGGCACCACGCCGCTGCTCACCATCGACGTGTGGGAGCATGCCTACTACCTCGATTTCCAGAACCGTCGCCCGGACTACACGACGGCGCTGATCGAGAAGCTGCTGAACTGGGACTTCGCCAACGCGCAGCTTGCGTCGGCCAAGTAACGGCGGGCGCATCGGCGGCCGCGGATGGGGCGGGCTTCGGCCCGCCCTTTTCGTTTTTGCGAGCCGTCAGCCGACGCGCGCGCGCCGGCCGATGGCGACGCAGCCGACGACGACCGCCGCCGCGATCAGCGCCCCCGCACTCAGCGGTTCGCCGAGCAGCGCCGCCGCCGCGCCGATGGTGAGGAACGGCTGCAGCAGCTGGAGCTGGCCGACGCGCGCAATGCCGCCGCGCACCAGGCCGCGATACCACGCGAAGAAGCCGAGATACATGGAGAAGACGCTGACATAGGCAAAGCCGCCCCAGGCGGCAGCACCGGCATGCAGCCCGTGCGCCGCGACGGCGAGGCCGACCGGCACGGCGAGCACCGGCGCCGCGAGGACGAGCGCCCAGGAGATCACCTGCAGCCCGCCGAGCGTGCGCGCGAGCCTCGCCCCTTCGGCATAGCCGAGGCCGGCGGAGACGACCGCGCCGAGCAGAGCAAGATCGGCCACGTGCAGCGTGCCGCCGCCGCTGAACGCGGCATAGACGACGACGGCGGCGCTGCCGGTCGCGGTGGCAAGCCAGAACAGCCCCGACGGCCTTTCGCCCGCCCGCAGCGCCGCGAACACCGCGGTCGAAAGCGGCAGCAGGCCGATCACGACCGCGCCGTGGATCGCGGGCACGTACTGCATCGCCCAGGCGCTGAGCCACGGAAATCCGACGATGATGCCCAAGGCGACGACGGCGAGGCGCGGCAGCGCGGCGACACCCGGGAAGCGCTGCCTGCCGACGGCGAGCACGATCCCGGCGAGCAGCGCGGCCGCGATCGCGCGGCCGAGGCCGACGATGGTCGCATCGAGTTCGGCCACCGCGATGCGCGTCGCCGGCAGAGTCAGCGAGAACGCGGCGACGCCGATCAGCCCGTAGATGAGCCCCTGACGGAGTGCGCTCGACGGCGACGCGTCCGCTCGCGAACGATCCGTCGTCTGTGAGGCCTGTTGCGCCATGGCCGGCGATCCTAGTCGCGGTCCGCGCGCGGCGGCAGCGCCGAATTGTCCTGGGACAATGTAGCCGGGTGCGGTCAGTCGCCGCCGGACGTCGCGGCGCGGCGGGGCAGCAGACCGCGCAGCAGCGCACGCATCACCTGGGCGTCGAGCGGCAGCTCGGCGATGACGTGGATGAAGCTGAGCAGCAGCAGCACCGCGAAGCCCAGCGCGTAGTCGTAGAGATAGAGCCCGACCGACGCGACGTAGAGCGCGGCGATCGGATAGAGCCGCGCCGGCGCGATACGGTGCCACTGCAGCAGCTCGGTCTTCGAGAACCAGTTCAGATAGTGATAGGTGTAGGCGAAGGTCAGCAGGCCGTACGCCGCCGACCAGCCGCGATCGAGCGGCTGGTCGGGCCCGGCACCCATCCTCTGCGCCACCGCGTCGAAATACCGGCGATGGCCGCCAAACCACTCCGGCCAAAGCACGTTGATCGCGGGCGGCACGGCCACGACAAGCGCCGCCGCGCCGATCCAGCACAGCGCGGTCACCTTGCCCGCGAGGTCGCCGCGCTTCTGCGCGCCGACCAGGAGGAACAGCAGCGTGAACAGCGCGACGTGGATGATCGTCGGCAGCAGCAGGGCCAGGATCACGTAGGCCGCCGGAACGTCCTTGAGCCACCATCCGCCGCCGGCGACCACGAGCGTCAGGGCCATGAAGGTCGCAAAGCTGAACCGACCCAGCAGGATGACCGCCATGCCGACCATGACGATCATGTAGAGCGTGCCGTGGAGGCCCGACTCGCGCGACAGGTAGAGCGCGTACAGCAGGCCGCCGACGCCGACGGCGAGAAAGAGCAAGCGTGATCCGCGGTCGGCGATGAAGTAGTCGCGGTCGTGAAGCCAGTTTAGCTGGGTCAGGTAGTGCGCGGGCCCCAGCAGCGCATAGCTGAGCAGCACCCCTTCGAACGGCAGCAGATAGGCGACCGCGAGCGAAAAGACGACGAGCGCCGGCTGCGCCCATTCCTGCCGCTTCTTCAATGTGGAGGCTGCACTCTGCATGGCGATGCGCGGAACCCCGTCGCCGCTGCGGCGTACACCCGTCGTTACCACTTCGATCCGACTGCAGCAACCAGTTCGCGCGGAAATCCGGTTCCGGCGTCGCCGCAACTGGGCGATGATCGGACCGGCGCCGGGTCATGCCGGCGGCCGCGAAGGAGCGTCCCACGATGAGCCACGATCACGATCAAGTCGGGCATTCGCACGACTGGAAGCACGACGGGGTGCGGGTGATCCCGGCCGACAAGCTGGATCCGAACACCGCCCAGACGCCGGGCATGAACCGCGCTGCGGCGATCAACTTTGCCCGCGTCGGGGCGCAGAAGATCTGGGCCGGCACCGTCACGAT
>JAEUKZ010000116.1 GCA_016793045.1 Alphaproteobacteria bacterium | reverse complement strand
GGCAGGACGGCGTAGAACGCGCCGCCGTAGGCGATGTCGAACGCGACGCGGCCGAAGCCCGGCAGGTCGAGCGCGTCGCCGCGCCGCTCGACGAAGGCCGGCACGCTTTCGAACGTCACGGTCATGTCGTCCGCGACCGCGACCTGCACCGGCCCGCACGGACATTCGAGCGCGAAGCGCGTCAGCGGCGGTGTCGCGCGCACCAGGCCGCGCTCGACCGCGAAGCGGCCGATCGCGATCGTCGCGTGGCCGCACATCGTGCTGTAGCCGGAATTGTGCATGAACAGCACCGCGAGCGCGCAATCGGGATGCGAGGCCACGGTCGGGATCACGCCGTACATCTCCGCATGGCCGCGCGGCTCCAGCATCAGCTGGCGGCGGACATGATCGAGGGTGTCGCGCACGAAGCGGCGCTTGGCGAGCAGCGTGTCGCCTTCGAGCGGCGGATAGCCCTCCACGACGATGCGCACCGGCTCGCCCGCCGTGTGCATGTCGACGACGCGGTAGCGCGCCGTCATCGCGTCAGCCGAAGCGCTCGACCGCGAAGGGCTCGAGCGGAATCGCGGCACGGCGCTGCATCGCGAGCGACGCGAGCGTGAGGCCCGTGACCGCGGCGAGCGTGAGGCCGAGATGGTTGTGGCCGAAGCCGACAAGCAGGTTGTCGACGCGCGGCACGCGGCCGATCGACGGGCGGAAGTCGGGCTGCGTCGGGCGCCGCCCCATCCAGCGGCTGGTCGGCCCGGGCGCGAGGTCGGGGAACAGCACCTTGGCCTGGGTGAGCAGCCGATCGGCGCGGTACCAGTCCGGCGGCGAGTCGCGCCGCCCGAACTCGACCGTGCCCGCGAGACGCAGGCCCTTCGCCATCGGCGTCAGTACGAAGGCGCGCTCGCCCGACGAGATCGGGATGTCGAAACCCGCCTGCAGGCCTTCGAGCATCAGGTGATAGCCGCGCTCCGACGTGAGCGGCGCCTTGACGCCGAGCGGCTGCAGCAGCAGCGCGGAATCGACGCCGCCGCACAGCGCCACCCACGCTCCGGCGTCCCGGTCGCCGGCGTCGGTCGCCAGCGTCGCGATGCGGCCGTCGCGCAAGACCAGACGCTGCACCTTCGCGGCCTCGATCCTTCCGCCGTCGCGCACGAAGGCCTCGGCGAGGCGGACGACGACCTGGTGCGGATCGACGACGTGCGCGGTGTCGGGGAAGTAGACGCCGGCCACGATCGACGGCGACAGGCCGGGCGCGCGCCGGCGCGCCTCGTCGCCGGTGATCTCCTCCAGCCGTACGCCATGGCGGCGCATGATCGTGCGCTCGAGCGCGCTGGCATCGAACGCCGCCTTGCGCTCGTAGACGATCATCGATCCCTTCTCGACCAGCAGCGGGCTGCCGCCGGCCTCGCCGAGCAGCGTGCGCCAGGCTGGCAGCGCGTGCGGCATCGTCTCGCCGAGCGCCGCCTCGCCGCGCGCGACCTCGGCCTTGCGCGCCGCCCGGGCAAAGCGCGCAAACCATGGCAGCAGGGCGGGAATGTCGCCCCAGCGGATCACCAGCGCGCTCTCGCGGTCGGTGAGCATCCGCGGCACGCGCGCGAGCACGTCGAAACGCGCCAGCGGACGCACGTGGTCGGTGGCGATGTGGCCGGCATTGCCGAAGGAGCAGCTGTCGCCGGGAGGCACCGGATCATAGACGGTGACGGCGAAGCCCTCGCGCTGCATCGCGCGCGCCGTCGCCATGCCGACGACGCCGGCCCCGATGACGCTGGCAGTGTGCTGCATCACGCCGGCCAGGTCGCGGCGGCGACGCGCAGGAAGTTGTCGCCGAGGATGCCGCGGATCGCGCCGTCGTCGTAACCGAGCTTGACCATGCCCTCGGCGAGCACGGGCATGCGCTCGGGCTCGACGAAATTGCTGCGGCCGACATAGTTGTGCTGCGGCGGCCACCACAGCGACGGCTCGAAGCCGGGCGGGTTCTCGTCGGCGCCGCGGCGGAAGACGAAATCCAGTCCGATGCCGACATGCTTCGCGCCGATGCGCTGGGTCACGTAGTCGATGTGGCGCAGCACCGTCTCGGTGCTGTTGTCGTCCTTGCCGAGGAAGATGCCGATGCCGTTGATGCCGACGACGCCGCCGGTCCTGGCGCAGGCATCGATCTGATCGTCGCGGATGTTGCGGCCGTGGTCGCGCAGCGCGCGCGGGTTGGCGTGGCTGAAGACGACCGGCTTCGTCGACATCGCCATCACGTCCATGCTGGTGCGATAGCCGGTGTGCGAGCAGTCCATCAGGATGCCCAGCCGATTGATCTCCGCCACCACCTTGCGGCCGAATTCGGTGAGGCCGATATCGGCGCCGTGGCAGCCGCCGCCCACCGCGTTGTCGCGATTGTAGGCGAGGTGCATCTGGCGCACGCCGAGGTCGCGATAGAAGCGCAGCATGTCGAGGTCGCCCTCGAGCATGTCCGACCCTTCGAGGTCGAAGCTGACCGCAAGCTTGCCCGCCTTCTTGGCGGCCTTCACCTCCTCGACCGTGCCGACGAGCGCGTAGTCCTCCGGCCGCGACAGGATGAAGGCGCGGAAGGTGGCGATGACGCGGCTGATCTGCCCGACCGGGTTGAAGTCCATGCCGACGTTGATCGACACGTAGTCGATCCCCGACGCGCGATGGCGCGCGAGGTCGGAACAGTCCACGCCCGCCTTGATCGGCAGGCAGCTATGCGCGTCCCAGACGACGGTCTCGGCCATCAGGCGGCGCGCGCGTTCGGAGATCGGAGGGTGTGTGTTCATGGCCCGAGTGTAGCGCAGCAGTCACACCAGCTGGAAGCCGTGGCGGAACGGGTCGCGTTCGTCGACGAAGATCGTGTTGATCCCGTGCATGCGCGCCCAGCCGGAGATGCTGGGCATGATCGCCTGCCGATCGCCGATCGTCGTCGCCTGCTCGACGCGGCCTTCGAACAGGCTGCCGATGATGCTCTCGTGCACGAAGTCGTCGCCGACCTTGAGCCTGCCCCTGGCGGCGAGCTGGGCGATGCGCGCCGAGGTGCCGGTGCCGCAGGGCGATCGGTCGATCGCGCGCTCGCCGTAGAACACGGCGTTGCGGCCATGCGCCCTGGGGTCGCGCGGCGCGCCGGTCCACTGCACGTGGCTGACGCCCTTGATCGTCGGGTCGAGCGGATGGACGACGCTGACCGCCTGGTCGACCAGCCTGCGCAGGATCGGGCTCAGCCGCAGGATCTGGTCGGCCGACATGGTTTCGAGGCCGCCGAAATTCTTCTGCTTCTCGACGATGGCGTAGAAGTTGCCGCCGTAGGACACATCGACCACGATCTCCCCCAGGCCCGGGCAGTCGACCTTGACCTCCGTGGCCGCGAGATACGACGCCACGTTGTGGATGCGCACGCTTTCGACGAAGCGACCGTCGCGCTTGAACTGCGCGACGACCCGGCCGGCCGGCACGTCGAGCGCCACCACCCCCTCCTCGCGCGGCGTCATCAGCCCGTGCTCGATCGCCATCGTCACCGTGCCGATCGTGCCGTGGCCGCACATCGGCAGGCAGCCCGAGACCTCGATGAACAGGATGGCGACGTCGCAGTCGGCACGGGTCGGGGGATAGAGAATGGAGCCCGACATCACGTCGTGGCCGCGCGGCTCGAACATCAGCGCGCGCCGGATCCAGTCGTGGTTGGCGAGAAAGTCCTGGCGGCGCTCGCTCATCGACGCCCCCTTGAGGAACGGTCCGCCGCCCGCGACGAGCCGAACCGGGTTGCCGCAGGTGTGCCCGTCGATGCAGTGGAAGCTGTAGTTCGTCATCCCTCGTCCATCGTGCTGCGATGTGGCCGCCACAAACCGGCGGCAACCATAGCGCGGGCGCCGCGCCTGGCACGAGTCTTGCGTTCCTTGCTTGCGTTCGGCCGCGCGGCACGGTCGAATGGGACGTCTCGAAACCAAACGCAAACCGCACGACGGGGACGGCTTCGCAGTGGTGGCACCGAAATTCTTCGACGAAATGGGGGCCGCCGAGACGGTTCGCGGCCCCTACCGCGACATCGCCAAGTGGCTGCGCGACACCCCGGCCGAGCTCATTGCGGCAAAACGCCGCGAGGCCGATGCGCTCTACCGCCGCCACGGCATCACCTTCGGCGCCTATGGCGCGGCCGCCGGCCACGAGACGACAATTCCGTTCGACCTCATCCCGCGCGTCATCGCCAACGACGAGTGGAAGCG
>JAEUKZ010000093.1 GCA_016793045.1 Alphaproteobacteria bacterium | reverse complement strand
GAGAGCTGCGCGCGATAGTGCACCGGCCGGCCGGTCGCGAGCGCGCGGTCGAACATGGCGACGCGCGACTGCAGCGCGCTGCCGCCGACCATCTCGTCCATCGTCCGGCCGGTCGGATCCTGGCCATAGACCTGCGCCAGCATGGTACCCGCAAGGCGGCAGATATAGCGCCCGTCCGCCAGCCGTTCGTGGATCTGCAGCAGCGGCAGCAGCGCCACCGGCAGCTCGAGCGGATCGATCGCGCGGCGATAGGCGCGCCCGTCCGCGCGCCGCTTGGCGCACCAGTAGCGCATGATCGTCTGGCCGTTCACGTCCAGGCTGCGGCAGAACGCAGCCGCGCAGCCGGCCTCGCTCGTCATGTCCCGATGGCTCCTTCCCCCCTGCGACCATCTCATCACCGCCGGGCGGCGCGGGCAAGGTCGGCCGCCGTGTCGACGTCCGACAGGCGCTCGACCAGGGCAACGCGCCGGCCGGCAAGGTTGCGCAGCGTGTCGGAGAGCGCGTCGCGCGACGACCAGCGCACGTCCGCGAAGATCCGCCGCGCGAGACCCGGCCGGCGCACGGCGACGAGGTAGAAGCCGCCGTCCTCGGCCGGTCCGAACACCGCGTCGGCGGAGCGCAGCCGTGCGCAGGCGTGCGCGATGTGGCGGGGGGCGAGCGCCGGAATGTCGGCCCCGACCAGCACGACCGCGCCCGGCGCGCGCAACATCGCGCGCGCCATCCGCACGCCGAGATCGCCGCGCCCCTGCTTCCAGCGCCGCCACGGCCGTGCGCCGTGCAGCGTGCCGCTGTCCGGCGTCAGCGCCAGCGCCAGCCGCCAGCGCCGGTCGCCCGCCACGCGCGCGAGCAGCCGCGTGAGCGTGCGGCGGTAGAAGGCGAGCGCCGCGACGGCGCCGATCTCCGCCGCGAGCCGCCGCTTGACCCGGCCCAGGCGCGGCGCGCGCGCGAAGACGACGAGCGTCGGCTTCATCCCCCGGTCATCCGTAGAACCGCGCGATCCGCGCCGGATCGACGCCGAGGTACCACGCGCCCAGGCAGGCGAGATTGCGCGCCGAGCGGCGCAGATAGCCCTGGCGGCGCCAGCGCTCCGCGGAGGTGACCGCGTCATGCGCGATCGGCCGCAGCCGTTCGCGCCCGAGCCGGCGCACGATGTCGACGTCCTCCATCAGAACGAGCGGCCGATAGCCGCCGATCGCGCGATAGAGCGCGCGGTGGACGAGCAGCCCCTGATCGCCATAGGGCAGCGCCAAGCGCCGGCAGCGCCACGCCACCGCGCGCTCGAGGCGGCGTGCCGCCGCCGCGTCGTCGTCGAGCGCGAAGCGGAAATACCCCGCGCGCGCGCCGTCGCCGCTTTGGGCGACGAACGCCGCCACCGCCGCCGGCCAGCCCGGCGCCGGTCGCGTATCGGCGTGGAGGAAGAGCAGCCATTCGCCCGCCGCCGCGTCGGCGCCGGCGGCGAGCTGCGGCCCGCGCCCGCGCGCCGCCGTGATGACCCGGCAGCCGCCGCGCGCCGCGATCGCCGGCGTGGCGTCGCGCGAGCCGCCGTCGACGACGAGGATCTCGCTGCCCGGCGGTGCATCCGCCAGTGCCGCGAGCGTCGCCGGCAGTGCGCCCGCGGCGTCGAGCGTCGGGATGACGATGGTAAGCATCGCGCCTCGTTCATGGCCGGCTCACGATAGCAGCGTCGCGCCGCCGCCGCGCGCGCGCTATCTCTAGGGAACGATGCACGTCCCCGATCCCGCAACCCTGCTGCGCGCGCTCGCGAACCTGCCCGCCTTCGCGGGCCTCGCGCCCGCCGATCTGAACGCGCTCGCGCTCAAGGGCCTCGCGCACCGGCACTGGCGGCTCGGCGCCACCGGCGCGCTGCTGCGCGTCCCGGTCCGCGCGCCGGCCGGCGCCGATCCGGCGCTGCTGCTCGCGCAGCAGGTTGCCGGCTTCGCACGGGCGCAGGCGAGCGGGCACGTGCCGCGGCTGATCGCGGTGCTGCCGCCGTCCGACGAGCTGCCGTTCGGGGCACTGGTCGTCGAGGCGATCGACGGCCGCACGCCGCGCCTGCCCGACGATGCGACGGCGCTCGCCAGTGCCCTCGCCGCGATCCACGGCCTGATGATGCCCGCGCCGCGCGCCCGCGCGCCGCTGCCCGATGCGGCCGATTCCTTCGCCGCCACGCTCGCGCAGATCGAGCGTCAGGTCGGCGAGTGCGGCGGAGCGCAGCTTGCGGCCGACGCGGCGCGCCAGATCGACGCGGAGCTGGCCTGGGCGCGCGGCTTCGCCGCGGCGGCGGCCGAGCGCCCGCTGCCGCCCAAGGCGCTGATCCTGACCGACACACACGCCGGCAACTTCCTCGTGCGCGACGACGGCCGCGCGATCTTCGTCGACCTTGAAAAGGCGCAGTACGGTTGCCCGGCGATCGATCTCGCCCACACGACCCTGCGTCCGTCGGCGCGCTGGGACCGCGACGGCGACCATGTCTGGACGCCCGCGGAGACCGCGTCGTTCGTCGCCGCCTATCTCGACCGCACCGGTCCGCAGCGCGCCGCGGCGCTGCGGCCGTGGCTGCTGCCGTTCCGCCGCCTCGTGTGGCTGCGCACGACGACGATGTACTGGCGCCGCCTGTCGCGCGCGGACTTCACCGCCGCACTGGCGCCCGACATCGCCGATCACGTCCGCGCGGTCATCGCCGATGCGCTGGCGCCGGAGACGATCGCCGGCGTCCGCGCGGAGTGGCTCGACGCGACCGCTTCCTGATCGCATTCGACGATGCCAGCGCGCGCCGCGGAAGATGCATGCCCGCCATCGCTGCAGCGCAGGAATCGCGTCGCCGTCGATTGCTACATAGAGATGCGCAGCGCGCGCAGCCGGGGCTCGTGTCGCGTTGGGAACATGTCGAGCCGCATGGGGCTTTGATCCGATGCAGATGAGGAATTCGGCCGACCGCTTCGGCCTTCCCGCCCAGGCGCTTCACTGGCTGACTGCGCTGTGCATGCTCGCTGCCTGGCTGCTCGGCACCGTCGTCGACGATTTTCCGCGCGGCGAACCGCGTGCGCAGGTTCTCGCCCTCCACTGGTCGGTCGGTTGTCTCGTCCTCGCGCTCGCGCTTGGCCGCCTCGCCATGCGCGCGACCGACAGGCCGCCCGACGACCCGCCGACGATGTCGCGCTGGGAAGCCGGTCTCGCCAGGATCGCGCATCTGCTGCTCTACGCGATCATGATCGCGCTGCCGCTCACCGGCTTCGCGACCGCCTTCGCGCAAGGCCGCACGGTTTCAATCTTCGGGCTGTTCACCGTGCCGGCGATGATCGGCGCCGACCGCGCGCTCGCGCGCAGCGTCAAGGGCGTCCATGAGCTCCTCGCCAACGGCATGCTGGCGGTCGCGGGTTTCCACGCCCTCGCGGCGCTGCGGCACCATTTCCTGCTCCACGACGACGTCCTTCGCCGGATGCTGCCGTGGGGCGGCGGCAGGGCTTGAGCCTACGCAAGACGGCGAATGTTCTTGAATTGTTCCATGCCGGCGGCTACGGTCGCCGCATGGTGGACCTGCGCCCCGACCAGCCCCGCAAGGGCCGCGGATCGATCAGCAACCCGTCGAGCCGGTTCGATGCCGAGCGCCGCTTCGCGATCGACGACGGCTGGTCGCATGCGTCGATCGACCCCGAC
>JAEUKZ010000092.1 GCA_016793045.1 Alphaproteobacteria bacterium | reverse complement strand
CGGAACCGAACCCCGCGCCGATCAAGCATTGGCTGTGGCGCGCCGGCCTGCTGCGCGCGCCCGATCTGCGGCTGCCGATGACACCGGTCAGCGCGGCGCTCGCGGCGCGGATCGACCGTCAGATCGCGCGGCCGGCCGTGGCCGACGCCGTTCCGGCTTGACAGCGCTCAATGATGCACGAACAAGGCCGTCGCTGCCGAGTCGAGCAGACGCGATGTCGCCGAGCCGAGCAGCAGTTCGCGCCAGCCGCGGTGGCCGAACGCCCCCATCGCGAGCAGGCCGGCCTTGAGGTCGCGCGCCCGCTCGACCAGGACGTCGGCGGCGTGGCGCGCCGTGCCGATCGGATGCGCCTCCGCGGCGATGCCGTAGAGCTGAAGGAAGGCCTGCGCGCGCTGCGCGATCGCCGAGGCGTCGCGCTCGTCGTCGCGGACCGTCACGATGTGCGTCTGCCCCGACAGCGCGATGCCGAGCAGGGCCAGCATCTGCAGCGCGCGCATCGACGGAATGCTGCCGTCATAGGCGACCACCGTCACGTCGCTGACGCTCGATGCCGCCGGCGTGACGACGATCGGCCGCGGATTGTCCTTGAGCAGCCGATTGACCGTCGCCGTGACCGCATCGGAGGCGACCGAGTGAAAGCTAGTGTCGCGGCCGATGACGACGAGGTCGTGGACGTCGACGAGGCCGAGCAGATGTTCGTACGGATCGCCTTCACGCTCGAGCGCCGTGCTGGCCACGCCGTCTCGCCGGCAATCGGCATCGAACACCGCAAGCATCGTGCGCGCCTGCTCGTCGGCCCGCTTTACCAGGTCGGCGTCCTTGTGGGCCTTGTAGTAGCTGCCGCCGATAGGCGTCGCCTCGGGCGCCGTGATGAACGGCACGTCGACGACCGCGAGCCCTGTGAGCTTGGCGCCGTGGCGCTGCGCGAGCCGGCGGGCGAGCGCCAAGCCTGACAAAGCCGCGTCGGTTCCGTCGATCGCCACCAGGACGCTTTTCAGCATTCTACCCTCCCGAAACCCGCGCTCAGCGCAGGAAGAAAAGCCACGTCACCACCGCATAAAGCGGCACGAGGAACACCACCGCCCACGCGCAATAGCCGAAGAAGCTCGGCATGCGGATGCCGCGGCTCTCGCACACTGCCTTCACCATGAAGTTGGGCGCATTGCCGATGTAGGAGTTGGCCCCCATGAACACCGCACCGCACGAAATCGCCGCGAGCGTCGTCGCAAGCTCGCCCATCAGCCGCGCCGGGTCGCCGCCGGCCAGCTGGAAGAACACGAGGTAGGTTGGCGCGTTGTCGAGGAAGCTCGACAGAAAGCCGGTCAGCCAGAAATACATCGCATTGCTCGGGCTGCCGTCCGCCTGCGTCGACAGCGCGACCAGCCCGCTCAACGCGCCCTCGCGGCCCGCCGCGAGCATGGCGATCACCGGCGCGATGGTGATGAAGATACCGATGAACAACTTGGCCACTTCCTTGATCGGGCCGAAGGAGAACTCGTTGGCCTCGTGCGCCTCGGCCGGAGTCAGCCGATACGACAGCAGTGCGATCGCGATCAGCAGCACGTCGCGGACGATGTTCTGCAGCGCGACGTCGATGTGCATCACGCTGACGCCCATGCCCGGCCGCCAGTTGGCGCTCATCAGCGTCGCCGCGATGACCGCGAGCAGCAGCACGACGTTGATGCCGCCGCCGAGCCCGAGCGGCGTTGGCGGCACTGTCGGCGGCGCGCCGTCGCCGCGGATGCGGATCGTGTCGAGCACGTAGAAGATCGCGAGCAGCGGTACGATCATCACCAGCCAGTGCGGGATCAGCCGCGTCAGCGTCCAGGTGAAGTCGACGCCGAGCAGGAAGCCGAGGAAAAGCGGCGGATCGCCGAGCGGCGTCAGCAGGCCGCCCATGTTCGACACGAGAAAGATGAAGAACACGAAGACGTGGACCGCGTTGCGCCGCCAGCGGTTGGCCTGGATCAGCGGGCGGATCAGGACCATCGAGGCGCCGGTCGTGCCCATCCAGCTCGCCGCCGCCGCGCCGACCGCGAGGATCGCGGTGTTCGAGCCGGGCGTGCCGGAAAACGCGCCGCGCACGACGATCCCGCCGGCCACCGTGAACAGCGCGAAGATCAGGACGATGAACGGGATGTATTCGAGCAGCAGCGTGTGCAGGAGTTGCTGCATCGCCATCGTGAGGCCGAACACGGCGGCGAACGGCAGCAGGAAGGCAAGCGCCCAGCCCGCCGCGATCTTGCCGTAGTGATGTTCCCAGAAATGCGGTGCCAGCAGCGGGCCGAGCGCGATCGACAGCAGGATGCCGACGAACGGCGCCGCCCAGATCAGGCCGAGCTGCCGCCCGTCGACGCCATGGGCATCGGTTTCCGCCGCGAAGCCGAGTTCCGGCACCATCAGCACGACCGCCAGCGCGATCGCCGCCATCATTCCGCTGAGACGTCTCCGCACGCGAATCCTCCCCCAATGCTTTAGGCTTCCGCGACGGCGGAAGAACGAGACGATCGCCGCGCACCGCGGGCGCGCATGTCGGCTCCGCCGGTGCGCACCGTCAATCCACCGTCACGGGCACGCCGGGCTGCCATTTGGCGGTACGGATCGCGAGGGACGATTTCACGTGGTTGACGTTGGGTGCGGTCGTGAGCTGCGTCGTGAGGAATCGCTGATAAGCATCCCAGTCTGCGGCCACGATCTTCAGCAGGAAGTCCGTCTCTCCTGCCAGCATGTGACATTCGCGCACCTCCGGCCAGTCGTTCACCAGCGCCTCGAAGGCGCGCAGATCCTGCTCGGCCTGGCTCGACAGGCCGACCTGCGCGAAGACGGTGACATTGTAGCCGAGCGCGGTCGGGCTGACGTCGGCATGGTATCCACGGATGACTTCAGCCCGTTCGAGCGCGCGCACGCGCCGTAGGCAGGGGGGAGCCGAGATTCCTGCGCGTTCCGCAAGTTGGACGTTGGTCATCCGGCCGTCGGCCTGGAGGTCGCGCAGGATGCGTCGGTCGATCCGGTCGAGTTTCACACCGCGCATTGGCGCCGTCCCTGGGTCGTCGTTGTTGAAAGAATCTTGCATGGCCCCTGTGACCTCGCAACAGGATTGCGCCTCCGGGCTACCCCATGCTTGTGTCCAAGCCCCGTGGCACTTACGTTAGGGGTTTGACGCACGGAGTCCCCGTCAGTCGCCATGCCTACGACACGCCACACGAAAGTCCTGATTCTCGGCTCTGGCCCGGCCGGCTACACCGCAGCGATTTACGCTGCGCGCGCCAATTTGTCGCCCCTGCTCGTCCGCGGGATCCAGGTCGGCGGCCAGCTCTCGATCACCACCGAGGTCGAGAACTATCCCGGCTTCGCCGAAGCGGTCCAAGGGCCGTGGCTGATGGACCAGATGGCCGCCCAGGCCCAGCATGTCGGCACCGAACTGATCGAGGACACGATCACCAAGGTCGACCTGTCGCGGCGCCCATTCACGGCGATCGGCGACGGCGGCGACATCTACCAGGCGGAAACCCTGATCATCTGCACGGGTGCGCAGGCGCGCTGGCTCGGCCTGCCGAGCGAGGAAAGGTATCGCGGCTTCGGCGTATCCGCTTGCGCGACCTGCGACGGCTTCTTCTTCCGCAACAAGCAGGTCGCGGTCGTCGGCGGCGGCAACACCGCGGTCGAGGAAGCGCTCTACCTCACCAATCATGCGGCGAAGGTGACGCTGATTCATCGCCGCGACTCGCTGCGCGCGGACAAGACGAATCAGGCCCGCCTGTTCAAGAATCCCAAGATCGAGGTGATCTGGAACGCCGCGGTCGACGAGGTGCTCGGCACCGCCGAGCCGCCGGGCGTTACCGGCCTCAAGCTGCGCGACCTCGCCGGCGGGCCGGCACGAACGATCGCCGTCGACGGACTGTTCATCGCGATCGGGCATACGCCCGCGACCGAGCTCTTCAAGGACCAGATCGACCTCGACGCCGAGGGCTACGCCATAACCAAGCCGGATTCGACCGCGACCAACATCCCCGGCGTGTTCGCCGCCGGCGACGTCAAGGACAAGGTCTTCCGCCAGGCCGTCACCGCAGCCGGAATGGGCTGCATGGCGGCGCTCGAGGCCGAGCGCTTCCTCGCCCACCACGAATCGCTCGCGCTCGCCGCGCAGTGATTCCCAATCACGCCGACACGCCGCGTCATCGCCAATGATGGACTGGGACAAGCTGCGCATATTTCACGCGGTCGCCGAGGCCGGGAGCTTCACCCATGCCGGCGACACGCTCAATCTCAGCCAGTCCGCCGTCAGCCGGCAGATCAGCGCGCTCGAGGACTCGCTCAAGACCCCGCTGTTCCACCGCCACGCGCGCGGTCTGATCCTGACCGAGCAGGGCGAGCTGCTGCATCGTACCGTGCGCGAGGTCTTCGCCAAGCTGGCCACCGCCGAATCGCAGATCGGCGAGAGCACGCAGCGCCCCTCAGGCCTGCTGCGCGTGACCACGCCGGTCACCTTCGGCTCGGTGTGGCTCACGCCGCGGCTCAAGGATTTCGTCGACCAGCATCCCGACATCCAGGTCAACCTGCTCGTCGACGACGCCGAACTCGACCTGTCGATGCGCGAAGCCGATTGCGCCGTGCGCATGCAGCCGCCCCGCCAGGCCGACCTGATCCAGCGCCATCTGTTCACGATCCACGTCCACGTCTTCGCCGCACCGGCCTATCTCAAGCGCCACGGCACGCCGCGCAGCTCGGCCGATCTCGACAAGCACCGGATCATCGTCTACGGCGCCGATCCGCACCCGCCATTCCCCGGCGTCAACTGGCTGCTCGAGGCGGGCACCGAACCCGGGCGGCGGCGCGAACCGGCGCTGATGGTCAACAACGTCTATGCGATCCTGCGTGCGGTCGAGAACGGGATCGGCATCGCGGCCTTCCCGGACTACATGGTTCAGGAGAGTGACCGGATCACCCAGGTGCTGCCCGAGCTCGAGGGGCCGTCCTATGAATCCTATTTCGTCTACCCGGAAGAACTGCGCAATTCCAAGCGGATCGCGGTGTTCCGCGACTTCCTCATAAGAAAAGTTTCGGAAGCGCAGTTCTGACGATTCTGCAGGCGATTGCATGCGGACGATGCATGCCTTGTCTGCGAAATCAGCGGTTCCTTTTACTTCTGGGCAGCCTATTTCTTAACGCAGCGCTGCTGCGACGCAGCATCGCTGGCGCTGCCGGACCGAGGTTCGGCGGCACGGGTCTTCGGACCCGACGTCTCCCAGACGTGAAGCCTCCCTGTTCAACTTGGCCGCCGGATCTCCGATCCGGCGGCCGACTTTTTTTCAGGCGAAGTTCGCCCGGGGATGTGCGGCGCGGCCCGCATCACGTCATCTCCGGATCGTCGGTTCGGCGCACATCGTCGGCGCGATCACTGCGCCGCTTCGGTCGGCCGCCGGCTCTCCCCGACGCCCAGCATCGCACGGCGGATGTCGTCGAGATCGGCCGCGGAGTCGCCGCGCGCGAAGGTCCGCAAGATGCTTCCGTGCGCGAGCACATAGGCCCGGGCCGAGATGTCGATCGCCTGCACGACGCTCTGTTCCGCGATGACGATGGTGAGGTTCTGCGTCGCCTGGAGCGAACGGATCGTGGCGATGACCTGCGTTACCGCGATCGGTGCGAGGCCGAGCGAAGGCTCGTCGATGAGCACGATGCGCGGCGAGGTCATCAATGCGCGCGCGATCGCCAGCATCTGCTGCTGGCCGCCGCTCATCGTCGCGGCACGCTGAGCGCGGCGCTCCTTGAGAATCGGAAACGTCTCGAAGCAGAATCCGAGGTTCCGCCGCGCGTCGCGGCGCGCCCGTCGGCCGCTGCCCGCCAGAAGCAGGTTCTCCTCGACGGTGAGATTGGGCGCAAGCCGGCGCCCTTCGGGCACCAGCGCGATGCCGGCGTCCACGATTCGGTGCGGCGGCGCGCCGGTGAGGTCGATCGTCTGGCCGTCCCATTCCAGCACCACGCGCCCCGCAGTCGGGCGCACGAAGCCGAGGATCGCGTTGAGCAGTGTGCTCTTGCCGTTGCCGTTGGTGCCAAGCAGCGCCACGAGTTCGCCCTGGCGGACCTCGATCGAGATGCCGCGCAGCACGGACACCGCGCCGTAGCCCGCTTCCAGCCCTTCAATGACGAGCCGGTTCACCGAAATACACCTTCTGCACGAGCGGATCTTCCGCGACCTCCTGCGGCGTCCCTTCGGCAATGAGTTGGCCCGTCTCGAAGCAGATCACGCGCTGCGAGAAGCGCATCACCGCATGCATGATGTGCTCCACCATGATCACCGCGACGCCCGCTTCGCTGAGCCGCTGCAGGATCGCGAGGATTTCGTCGATTTCCGGTTCCGAGAGCCCGGCCATGGCTTCGTCGGCGATCAGAACCTTGGGCGCGCCCACCAGCGCGCGGGCGAGTTCGAGCTTGCGCAGTTCGAGATGCGAAAGACGCTTCGCGTCGTCGCCGGCACGCGCGTCGAGCCTGACCGAGCGGAGAATCGCCATCGCGCGGGCCTCATGGTCCGATCCGTCGCCGATCTGATCCAGCGGCACCAGCACGTTCTCGAGCACGGTCATGCCGACGAACGGCTTGGGAATCTGGAAGCTCCGTGCGAGACCCATGCGCGCACGCTTGAAGGCGAGCACGTTCGTCACGTCGCGGCCGGCGAACCAGATCCGCCCGTCGTCCGCGCGCAGTGTGCCGGACAGGCAGTTGATCAGCGTCGTCTTGCCGGAGCCGTTCGGACCGATGAGCCCCAGCCGCTCGCCGCCCCGCAGAGCGAAGCTGACCGGGCCGAGGGCCCTGAGCGCGCCAAAGCTCTTCGTGAGATCCCTGACCGCGAGGACGGGCTCGCTCATGCGTGCATCTTCCGCCGGAGCCGCTCGGCCAAGCCGATGAGCCCGTCGGGCGCCGCGGCGATGAAGACGATGAGCGCCAGCCCGACCATCAGGACGTTCAGTTCCGACGAGATCGTCACGGTCGCGGCCTGCTGCACGCTCGCGAGCAGCAGGGCGCCGATCACCGGCCCCGCCCACGACCGCGTGCCGCCGATCAGCGGCATGGCAATCGTGTTGAGCCCGAGCGTCAGGCTGAACGCGGACCCCGGATCGATATACGAGGCGTAGTAGATGTAGGGCGCACCGGCGACCGCGAGCAGCGCGCCGCTGACCGCGCACGCCGCGAGCTTGAGGCGCAACGTCGCCACGCCCGCGCATTCCGCCGCCTCCTCGCTGGCGCGCAGCGCGCGCAGCCCCCGCCCGATCCACGACCGCTCGATCCAGCGCGCCAGCGCCACCGACATGACGGCGATGGCGAGAAGGACGAGAAACACGAACTGCGTGCGGCCGACCGCCCAGGCGGGCGGCTCGGGAGCGATCAGCGCAAGCCCGCGCGCCCCGCCGAGATACTCGATGTTGTGGACGACCGTCTCCAGCATGATGACGAGGGCGATGGTCGCGATCGCGAAGTAGACTCCCTGAACGCGCAGGGTCAGGTAGCCCATCATGAGGCCGAGAACCATGCCGACGAGGCCCGCCGCGACGATGTTGACGACCAGCGGTGCGCCGAACGCCTTCAACAGCAGCGCGGAGGTGTAGACGCCGGCCCCGTACAGCGCGGCAGGCCCGAAATTGATGTATCCCGCGTAGCCGCCGAGGATGTTCCAAGCGGTCGCCAGGACGACGTACTGGACGATCACGTATCCGGCAAAGAAGAAGTACGGATTGGCCACGGCATGCACGGCGCCGAAGCCCATCAGCAGGACGACGATCGCCCCCGCAGCGAAGGCGACGTCCTGCCGCTTCATCGCGAGGCTCCGAACAGGCCCTGGGGCTTGAGCGCGAGCGTGGCGAGGAGGATCAGGAACGCGACGCCGGGCGACCACGACGGATTGAGGAACGCCGAGACGAGCGATTCGGCGACACCGATGATGAACGCAGCGAGGATCGTACCAGGCACCGCCCCCATCCCTGCGAGGATGACGACGGCGAATGCCCTGCCGATCTGCAAGCGCCCCGAGAACGGATCGACCGGTCCGATGATAACCAGAATCGCGCCGGCGACGAGCGCGGTGACGGATGCGATCCCGAAGGCATGGCGCTTGATCCAGTGCGGGTCGACGCCGCTGACCTGCAGCGCGCGCACGTCGTGGGCGGCGGCGCGGATGGCGATGCCGGCATATGTGAACTTCAGATACGCCCACAAGGTCAGGATCATGACCGGCGCGACCAGCGCGGGCACCAGCAGCCGATAGGGCATGACGAGCAGCCCGATGCGCAGGCTCTGGCCGACATAGTCGACGTCGACGGTCTGCTGGTTGGTGCCGAACTTCAGCACCAGCGCCGTTTCGACCACGAGCGAGACCCCGAAGAACAGCGTCAGCGCCTGCATCGTGTCGGCTTCGCCGCGCCGCTCGAAGACGCGGGCGTAGAACTCGTAGAAGAGCGCGCCGAGCAGGTAGAACGGCAGCGCGCCCGCGAGCGCCGCCAGGATCGGATCCCAGCCGCGCTCGTTGGCGACCACCGCGAGATAGGCGCCGAGCACGACGAAGACCGGATGCGCGATGTTCGGAATGTGAAGGATGCCGAACGTCACCGCCAGCCCGAGCGCCAGCGCCGCGTAGATGCTGCCCAGCAGGAGGCCCGTCGCCACCGCATTGATCAGGATCTCGAGGAACATCGTCCCTACGCGCGTATCGTTTGCCACGGCGCGGCGCCCGCTGGCGAGGCGGGGCGACTGGCCCCGCCTTCGCCCGGGCGGCCGGCCCTAGCCGGAGCGCGCCGCGCCGAATGGCGCAACCAGTTCGCCGGTGCGCAGCGGGGGCGGGTCGAGTATGACCTGCCGGCCGGGCTGGCGGAACTGTTCGACGTCGCGGCCCCTGATGCCGCGGAACTGGACCATCAAGACGCGCTTTTCCGTCCAGTCGCCAAGCTCGTTGAACGTGGCGCGCCCGACGATCGTCTGGACCGGGTTGGCGTGCAGATAGCGTGAAATCTGCGCGTGGTTGAGGGTGTTGGCGCCCTTGACGCCGGCCTCGATGATCTGGCCCGCGGCATAGCAGAACGGCGGGACGTAATGGCCGAGCGCATCGAGCTGCTGCGCACGCGCGAGCGGTTCATAGCGCGCCAGGAAGCCGTCGATCGCCGGGTTGCGCATCGTCGGTTCCGGCACGTAGAGGTGCAGGTTGACGATGCCGTTGAGCGCGGGCCCGATATTCGCCAGCAGCGACGCATACTGCAGGCCGATCATCGAGCCGCCGAAGATCTTCACGCTGTCGCCGATCCCGACCTCGGACAGGCCGCGGATGAGCGCCGTGCTGTCCGGCGGGTAGGAGCACACGAACACGGCTTCCGGCTGCGCGGCGCGGATGTTGCGCAGGATCGCCGAAAAGTCGGTCTGATTTGGCGGATAGCTCTGGTCGTAGACGACCGACATCCGGTATTCCTCGGAAATCGCCTTGCCGCCGGCCGCCGAGATCTTCGCGAATTCGATGTCCGCCGACATGATCGCGACCTTCGTGCAACCTGCCGCCCGCGCGAGGTCGAAGAAGCCGCGCGCCCAGTTCACCTGCGAGTTCGGCCCCCATGGGCAGGCATGGAAGTACTTGTCGTGCCGCACCGTGTCGTTGCCCGCGAGCGCGAACATGCCGACGAGGAACAGGTCGCGCTGCTTGACGAACGGCATGACCGGCGCCGAGAGCACGGCGCCATAGGGCGAGATCAGCAGATCGACCCGGTCGACGTCGACGAGCTTCGAGTAGATGGCCGGAATCTGCGCGGGCGAGCTCTGGTCGTCGTACGTGACCAGTTCGACCGGCCGGCCGAGCAACCCGCCCGCCGCATTTACGTCGTCGCGCCAGAGCTGATAGCCGGTCAGCGCGTTCTTGGTTCCCGAAAGCGGCCCGGTGAGCGAGATGCTCGTGCCGATCTTGATCGGCTGCGCCTGGGCCAATGAAGACGTCGAGAGTGCGGGAGCGGCGAGTGCCAGGCCGGTTCCGGCCGCGATCTTGCTGAAGCGCCTGCGCGATATCATCGTTGTCTCCTCCCTAGGCCCCTCAGGGGCGTGTTGTTTTTCACCTGCGGCGTGCTTGCTACCTGAACCTATTGCGCGGCCGTCACGCGCGCCTTGCCGATCTGCGCGCGCAGCTCCGCTCCGTGTTCGTCGAGGACCGGCGGCGCGGTCACGTCCGAGATGCGCTGCCCGTCGAAGGACAGCGGCGTGCGGACGGTACGGAAGCGCCCCATGACCGGGTGTTCGGCCTCGACGAGGATGCCGAGATGGCGCGCCTGCGGATCGTCGAGCGCCTCGTTCGAATCGTAGGCCGGCGAATGCGGCACCTCGCGCGCCTCGAGCCGCCGGCACCACTCCTCGCGCGTGCGGGTCTTGAAGATCGGCGTCATGATGGCGATCAGCTCGCCGTGGTGCGCGATCCGGTCCGCCCGGGCCGCGAAGCGCGGGTCCGCGAGAAGCTCGGGCCGCTCCACCGCGTCGACCAGCCCGGTCCAGAACTTCTCGGGCGACGACAGGTGCAGCGCGATCCACGCGCCGTCGGCGCACTGCATCACATAGGACTGCGAGACGCTGGGTCGGCTGTAGGGCGTCATGACCTCGCCCGCCGAGAAGAAATGCGTGAACGAGTCGAGGTTGAAATGGCACATCGCCTCGAGCATCGAGACGTCGACGCGGCGGCCCTTGGCGGTCCGCTGGCGTTCGACCAGCGCCGCGAGGACGCCGAACGCCGCATAGAATCCCGTCACCGCGTCGGCGATCGCCGGACCGATGACCCGTGGATCGCCCGGCGGAATCAGCAGCCGCAGATAGCCGCTTGCCGCCTGCGCGACCGTGTCGAAAGCCGGGCGATCCTTGGCTGGTCCGCTGTCGCCAAAGCCCGAGATCGCGCAGTACACCAGGCGCGGATTGAGCGCGCGAAGCTCCTGCTCGCCGGCGCCGAGCCGTTCGGCGACGCCCGGCCGGAAATTCTGGATGAAGACGTCGGCCGACGCGATCAGCGCGTCGAACACCGCCTTGTCTTCGGGCTTCGCAGTGTCGAGCGCGATCGAACGCTTGTTGCGGTTGTACGTCTGGAAGTGCGGGCTGTAGAGGCCACCCTTGAAGGCGCGGAACGGGTCGCCGCTGCCCGGGCGCTCGACCTTGACGACATCCGCGCCGAGATCGGCAAGGAACATCGCCGCGGCGGGCCCGGTGATGAACGTGCCCATCTCGATTACGCGGATGCCGGTCAGCACCTTGGTCATCGCGCCCTCGCCTCCTACGTCGTCGGCACGAAGCCGGCGGGCGCCGGGCCGTCGTATGCGATCGCCTTTCCGGCATGCTCGCTGAGGATGAAGCCGATCGGTCGAAGCTGCTCCTCGACCAGGTGCGCGACCAGGCTCGCGGTCCGCGCGAGGATCGGCACGCCCTTGAGCGCCTGCACGGGAAAGCCGGCATCGAGCAGCACGGCCGGGATCGCACTCGACACGTTCATGGCCAGCGCCTTGCCGATGGTCGCCGGCAGCACGCCCTCGACCGCGATGGCGGCGCGAATGTGCCGCCCCGCCATGCCGGCCTCCTCCGCAACCCGGAGCAGGCGCCCGACGCGCGGATCCTGCCGCTTGTGGAGCGGATGGCCGTAGCCCGGAATCGGGCGCTTGGCCGCGCGCATGCGGCCGACCACGCTACGCGCCGCGGCGTCGAGCGCGGAGTCGTCGGGACCGGCTTCGGCGAGCACGTCGACCAGGAACAGCCCCGCCGCCTCGGACGCGCCGAGGATGACCGAGCCGCAGCCGAGAATTCCGGCCGCGACGGCGCCCTGCAATGCCTCCGGCGCGGCGGCGTAGGTCATGCGCGATGCCTGCACGCTCGGCACGAGCCCATGCTCGGCGATCGCGACCAGGGTCGCATCGAGGACCCGGCGCTGACCGTCGGTGGGCTTGCGGCCAGTGACGAGCAGAAAGAAATGGTCGGTCAACGACACCGCGCCGATCAGGTCGGCGCAAAGGTCGAAGCCACGGACGACGATCGCGTCGGCGTTGGCGGCGCTGATGGCCGATCTGGGATCGCTGCCCGGCCCGATCTTCACTGGCGCCACGCCTCCCTATTGTGTTATTTCGCCTAGCGAAGTATATTTCGCTCTTAGAAAAACTACCAGAGCGGGGGACGATGTCAAGGGACCGACAGGCGGCGGCGAAGGACAAGGAGTTCGTCGATGCCTTGGCGCGCGGATTGGCGGTAATCGAGTGCTTCGACGAGGCGCATCCGCAGCTCTCGCTGAGCGAAGTCGCGCGGCGCGCGAACCTCACGCCGGCGACCGCGCGGCGCAACCTCCATACGCTGGCGACGCTCGGTTACCTGCGCAAGGTGGAGAACCAATTTCTGCTCAGTGCGCGCGTCCTCGCGTTGGGCTCCGGCTATCTCCGGGCCGCTCATGTCGACGATGCGCTTATGCCGGAGCTGCGCAGGATCGTCGGCCTTTTCGGCGATGCAGCCTCGGTCGCGGTGCTGACCGGCGACGACGTCCTCTACGTCGCTCACGTGTCCGAGCAGCGCGGCGTCCGCCCGATGGCGCGCATCGGCGTCACCTATCCCGCGCATGCGACGTCGCTCGGGCGCGTGCTGCTCGCGGGGCTCCCGCCCGATGCGCTCGACCGTTACCTCGCCGCCGCAAAGCTGGACAAACTCACCGGGGCCACGTGCACCGACCGCGCGCAGCTGCGCAGGCTCATCACGACCGCGCGCGAACTCGGCTACGCGACCGCCGTCGATCAGCTCGCCTACGGTGTGACATCGCTCGCCGTGCCGATTCACGGGCTGCATGGAGAGGTCGTGGCGGCGGTGAACTCGTCCGGCTACACGGGGCGGTTGAGCATCGAGAACCTGGTCGAACAGCGACTCGACGAGCTGCGCACCGCGTCGCGGCGCATCGCGCAGATGCTGCAACGCTATCCGGCGCTGTACCACTCGTTCCCGACCGGCCGCGCGGCGGCGGCCGAGCCGCCGCGCCGCGTCCTCGCGCGCCCGGCGGGCCGCCGCCAATCTTGACAAGCCGGGGCGCGCTTCGCACCATAGGACAGCGAAAATTTCTTCGCCAAGCGAAAACAGCGCGCGAATGGCGCGAGCTGACCGGATCCAGGGAGGCGCCACCTCATGATCGAGTACACGCCTGACAACATCACGGCCGCGACGATCGAGCAGATGTCGACGACGACGGACCCGCGCCTCAAGACGATCATGGAGAGCGCCGTCCGCCATCTCCATGCCTTCGCGCGCGAGGTCAACCTCACCCCCGCCGAATGGATATTCGGCATCCAGTTCCTCACGCGCGTCGGCCACATGTGCTCGGCCTCGCGCCAGGAATTCATCCTGCTGTCGGACACGCTCGGGCTGTCCACGCTCGTCAACACGCTGCACGACACCACCGCGCTCGAGGATGCCACGCACACCAGCCTGCTCGGGCCTTTCTTCCGCGAGAACACGCCGGTGATGGAACGCGGCGCGCAGATCGGCAGCGACGTCTCCACCGGCGAGATCGTCCTGTGGGGGCGCGTGACGAACGTCGACGGCGCGCCGATCGCGAACGCGATGGTGACGGTCTGGCAGACCGCGGCCAATGGCAGCTACGACATGCAGGTGACGCCCGAGAGGAACGACTACCGCGGTTCGTTCGTCACCGCGGCCGACGGGTCATATGTCCTCAAGAGCGTCCGGCCGCTCGGCTACTACATTCCCATGGACGGACCGGTGTGGGACATGGTCCGCGCGCAAGGGCGCCACGGAATGCGGCCGGCGCATATTCACTTCCTGATCGGCGCGGTCGGCTATCGCGAGCTGGTGACGGCGCTCTATCTTTCCGGCGACCCCCACCTGCATGACGACGTCGTTTTCGGCGCGTCGGCCGATCTGGTCGCCCAGATCAAGCAGAACGACCCCGAATGCCCGATCAAGGGTCTTCCGAGCATCCGCTTCGACTTCACGGTTTCGCGCGAGTCGGAGGCGGATCGGCGGGGCGGACGCGTCGGCGCCGATCCGGCGGCGACGCTCGCCTAGAGGCGCGACAGCGGGCGCGGCGTCCGGCCTGCCTTCGTCGAAACGCCGCGGCGGTCAGCCGCGCTGCCGGGTGAACCAGTCGACGCGATTGCCGAGATCGCGATCGAGCGGCAGGCGCACGACGAAGCTCATCAGGTCGCCACGATGGATCGACCGGCCGGCGAGGATGCAGCGCCCGTTCTGGTCGAGATAGCGCATGCGGCGCACCAGCAGCGGGGCGCCCGCGTCGATTTGAAGGATCGCCTGCTCCTCCGCATCGGCACGCACCGCGTCGATGTGCCATTCCGCCGACGCGGTCAAGCCTGCGCGGCGCAGCGCGTCGATGATCGACCCTGCCGCCGATCGCCGCGTCAGCTTCGCGCGTGCCGCGACGTCGAGCGGCAGGATGCGCTCGTCGAGCGCCACCGGAACGCCGGCGACGAGCCGCAGGCGGCGGATCGCGCGGATCTCCGCACCCGGCGCGACGCCGAGTTCGGCCGCGAACGCCGGCCCGGCCGCCTGACGTGCGAAGTCAAGCACGCGGATGGCCATCGCGACGCCAAGCGCGCGCCAGTCGCCGCGCACGTCCATCCGCGAGTCGATCGTTTCCGCCAGCCGCGGCTGCTGCACGTGGCTTCCGGCGCCGCGGGAGCGCGCGAGCAGTCCGGCGCGCACGAGGTCGGCGATGGCGCGGCGCACGGTATGGCGGCTGACCGAGAAGCGGGCGGCGATTTCGGCCTCGGTGTGGAAGCGGCGTGCCGGATCGGGCCAGCCGGCGATCTCGGCGAGCAGCCACTGCTTGAGCTGCGCGAACAGCGGCAGCGCCGAGGCGCGGTCGAGCCGCGCGGCGCGGCTGGACGAAGTCTTTGGCGTCATCGCCCGGCCATGCTAGCTTTGTCTGGTATTGCGTACAAAGATGGAGTTCGCCCGATGGACGCCTCGATGCTCGAAGAAGTGGTCCAGAACCCCAATCCCTACCCGATCGTCGCCGCGCTTGCCTACGACGACGTGTGGCAGCTCTGCCTGCAGGCGCGCACGCTCGCCTGGGATGCCGCCGTCGACATCGACTGGGCGGCGCTGCGCGAGGCCACCGCCGGGCTGCCCCAGGAGGTACGCGAGGCCGGGGCGGAGTGGTGGTCGCTGCGGGCGTGGATGGAGCACGGCGCGGTCCCCTATGGCGCCGAGCGCATGCGCCAGGCCGTGTTCGAGCACCTGCCCTTCGAGATCAAGCAGCATGTCGCGAACTTCATGGTCGAGGAACTGCGCCATCACGAAGCGTCGTTCCGTATCGCCGACGCGCTGGGCGGGTATCAGGCGGTACCGCGATCGGACTACTTCCAGATGATCATCCCCAAGTATCACGACGAGCGCGACGAGAAGGCGATGTCGTTCTACGCCGGCATGGCGGTGAACACGCTGTTCGAGCAGCTTTCGGGCGAGCTGCTGACGGCGCGGTATCGCAACGCCAGGTTCGAGCCGATCCGCCAGGCCTGCAAGCTGATCCTGCGCGACGAGGCCCGCCACGTGCTGTTCGGCAAGATCCTGATGCGGCGGTTCTTCGACGGCCTGACGGCGGAGGAGAAGGAACTCCTCGGCAAGAAGTTCGCCAAGAAGCTGCGCGGCAGCCTGCTCAACGGCGTCTATTCGGTCGTCAACCTGCCGCCGGACGAACGCCGCCGCTCGGCGCGCGCGCGTACGCTGGCCGCCGAATACGGCCTTGGCGCGACGCATCCGGACGAAGAGGTTCAGATCATCGCCGACGCGCTCAAGGTGATCCGCGAGGACGTCGCACCCCACGCGGTGCCGATTCCGATCATCCCGGAGATCGAGGGACCCGACGCCGCGAAGCGGACCCTCGCGGCGGAGTGATCGCAGTCAGAGGCCCAGTTCGGGCTGGGTCCCGCCGGTCGGCCGGCGCATCGCTTCGAGGATGGCACGCATGTCGGCGACGGTCGGCGTGCGCGGATTGACGCGCACCTGGCCGGATTTCATCGACCCGGCGGCGATCGCGTCGTAGTCCGCCCCGGCGGGCAGGACGCGATCGAGGGCGATGTCGAGGCCGACGCGGTGGCGCAGCTTCGACAGGCCCTCGGCTGCGCTTCGCCCTCCGAAGATGCGCGCGATCGTTTCGCCCTTGGCGCCGAGCGCCGGCTGATTGAACGCCATCGTCCAGGGCAGTGCCAGCGCGTTCGCCAACCCGTGCCCGACATGGTGCAGCGCGCCGAGCGCGCCCGAGATCGCGTGCGCGATCCCGAGATTCGCCGAATTGAACGCGATCGCCGCCTGCATCGAGGCGACAAGGCAGGCGCCGCGCGCCTCCACGTTGCCGGGCTCCGCATGGGCGATCGGCAGGTGGCGCGCGAGGCTCTCCATCGCCGCGAGCGCGATCGGATCGGTCATCGGATTGGCGGTCTTGGCGGTGAACGCCTCGACGGCGTGGGTGACCGCATCGTAGCCGGAAGCGGCGGTGACGCCCGCAGGGGCGCTGGTCGTGAGCGTCGGGTCGAGGAGCGCGATCGACGCGGTCATCTCGGCGGAACGGAAGATAAGCTTGTAGCTCCCGTCGAGCGCCGCGATCACGGAGGATTCCGAAACCTCGCTGCCAGTGCCGGCGGTCGTCGGGACGCAGACCAGCAGCGAGGCATGCGGCCGCATCCTGACGCCGACGGGCCCGGCGATCGCGCTGGCCTCGCCGGGATTCGACACCAGCATCCGCGCGACCTTGGCGGCGTCCATCGCCGAACCGCCGCCGACCGCGACCAGCATGTCGAACGGCTCGGCGGCGAGGAACGCCCGGCAGGACTCGACAATGCGCAGGTCCGGCTCCTGCTGCGGCACCGGATGGACGCGCGTCGCCGGTCCGAGCAGCGCGACCAGGCGGTCGCGCAGCGGCTGCGTCGCGAAGTAGCCGTCGAGCACCACGGCCGGCCGCTGAACGCCGTGCTCCTTCGCCAGGTCGGCAAGCCGGTCGAGCGCCCCAGGCGCAAAGATCACGCGGCGGGTCGAATGCAGGAACGTGAAGGGATGCACGGTCGATACCTCGAAAACGGATGTCGGATGCGTCACAGAGCGTTGGCGAGCGCGTCGGCCTCGATCGCCTTGACGATCGGCAGCGGCCGGCACTCGCGCAGCACGCGCACGAAGGCGGCGCGATGGGACGCGTCGGCGCGAAGCGATTCGCGGGTCACGGCCAACCCCTCCCAGCGGCGCAGCGAGGCGATCACCATCTCGATGATCGCCTCGCGCACGTCGATCTCGCGATCGTCCTCAGCGTCGGGCGTGCCGGCGCCGGGCCCGCTCATTGCGTGTTGGCCACCGCCGTCACGCGGTCAAGCCCGCCGACGCGCGGCGCGAAGGACTGCCAGAACGGCTGCATCGCCGCACGCCACGGCGCCGGATCGGGCTCGATGATGCGCGCGCCGGCACGCGTCGCCTCGGTAAGCGCGCGGCCGTGATCCTCGTTGGCAAGCGCGTTGAAGTGCGGCGTCGACACGGTCGCCGCCTGCTGGATCGCCTGCTGCTCTTCGGCCGAGAGCGTCCGCCAGAACGTCTCCGAGAAGTACATCACGCCGAGCGCCCAGATGTGGTTGGTGAGCGTGAAGAACGGCGCGACCTCGTAGAGCTTGAGCTGCGCATAGCCCGACTTGGTGAAATCCATCATGTCGACGACGCCTGTCTGCAGCGCGTTGTAGGCTTCGGTGATCGCGGTCTGCGTCGGGTTGGCGCCGAGCGAGCGCCACAGTTCGATGTGAAGCGGGCTCGGGATCACGCGCATGCGCTTGCCGCGGACGTCCTCGGGCCGCTCGACCGCGGTCTTCGACAACAGGTTGCGCGAGCCGTAGTTGATGTAGCCGAGCACGCGGAACCCCTGCTGCAGGTACTTGGCGGAGAGCTCCTGCCCGATCGGTCCCGCCATCACGCGCCCGATATGGCCCTCGTCGCGGAACATGAACGGCATGTCGAACAGCGCGCCGTCCGACACCCAGGCCGTGAGGTTGGCGAGCGTGGAGAGCGAGCCCTGGATGGTGCCCACGCGGATGCCCTCGGCCTCCTGCCGCTCGCCGCCCATCACGCCGCCGGTGACGACGTTGAAGCGGATGCGGTTGGCGCCGAGGCGGCGGTCGACCTCCTCCTGCATCTTGATCCAGACCCTGGCCTGCGGCGATTCGGGGCCGAGAATCGACGTGATGGTCAGCGTCTTGACGCGCTGCGCGGCGACGATGGCGGGAAATCCGGCACCTGCGAGGCCCGCGGTGGCGGCACCCAGGAGCGAGCGCCGCGAGATCGAATGGGTCATGGTCTGATACTCCCTGTTTTCATTGGATGGCAATTCACCCGCTTCAGCGGATCAGCCCGAGCGACAGCCAGGGCAAGGCGGAGATCAGCGTCAGCGCACCGAGCATCGCGAGCAAGGTCGGGCCCATCGCGCGAAAGATTCCGTCGGCCGGCGTGTTGGTCACCGAGCTCGTGACGTAGACGAGCATGCCGACCGGTGGCGTCAGCCCCCCGAGCATGAGGTTGACTGCGACGATGATTCCGAAGTGGATCGGGTCGACCCCGAACTGCAAGGCGAGCGGCATCAGCATCGGCGTGAGGATCAGGATGGCGACGCCGATGTCGAGGATCATCCCGAAGAACAGCAGCGCCAGGTTCACGAGCAGGAGCATCATGAACTTCGAGCCCACGATGCCGGAGACGAAGGCGACGATCTCCTGCGGGACGCGCTCGGCGATGAAGATGAAGGCGAACGGAGCGGAGGCGCCGATCAGCAGGCCCACCAGCGCCGTCTCGACCGCGGAGCGCGACAGGCCATCGCGCAGGGTCCGGAAGTCGTAGGCGCGGTAGACGAACAGCCCAAGGAAGAGCGCATAGAGAACCGCCAGCACGCCGGACTCGGTCGGCGTCACGATCCCGAAGCGGATGCCGCCGAGGATGATGACCATCAGCAACAGGATCGGCGCCGCCTTCAGGCCGGTGCGCGCGATCTTGGCCAGCGGCGCGCGCTCGGGCTTGCCGCCATAGCCGTAGATGCGCGCCATGACGTAGATCGCGAGCATCAGCGACAGCGACAGCGCGAGGCCGGGCAGCACGCCGGCCATCCACAGGTCGCCGACCGAGAGATTGGCGGAGGATGCGAGCAGCAGGAGCGCGATCGAGGGCGGGATGATGTTCGGAATCACCGACGCCGCGGCGATCATCGCGCAGGCGGTTTCGCGCGGATAGCCGTTGCGCACCAGGTCGGGCGTGAACAGCTTGGCGGCGACCGCAGCCTCCGAGATCGACGATCCCGAGATGCCGGCGAACATCGTCGCCGTCGCCACCACGACCTGGCCGAGTCCGCCACGGATGTGGCCGACCAGCGTGGCCGCGAAGTTGATGATCTGCGTCGCCAGCCCGCCGATATTCATCAGCGTGCCGGCGGTCAGGAAGAACGGGATTGCCAGCAGCAGGAACTTGGAGGCGCCGGCGGCGAGCTGCTGCACGATGCCGGCCTCTGGGATCGGCGCCCCGACGAGGCGGGCGAGAAAGACGCCGAACAGCATGGCGAAGGCGACCGGCACGCCGAGAATCAGCGACACCAGGAAGGCGATGAAGGCAACGAGGCTCGGGCTGACATCCGGCAGGATGACGAGTTCGAAGCGGTGGAACACCGCCCAGGCGAGCACCGCTACGGCGATCGCGACCAGCGGCAGCGGCGAAATGCGGCCGTGAGCGTCGACCTTCAGCGCGACGAAGACCAGCGTCGCCAACGCGTTGGCCACGAGAACCGAATAGGGAATCCACGACGGCAGGCCGAGGACCGGCGTGACGCCGCCGATCAGGCCGGCGACGTCCCACGCGCCCATCGCCAGCAGCACGAGAACATAGGCGACGATGGCGTCGTTGACGACCTTGAGGACTGCGAGAGGAACGCCGCCGAGGCGCGTCGACAGGCCGCCGAGCGAGAGGCCGACCTCGCGCGAGACCGAGAGCGGAAGCCCGAGGAAGATGATGCAGAGGAACAGCCAGATCGACACCTCCTCGCTCCACGCGAGCGAGGAATGCAGGATGTAGCGGTCGAACACGCCGGCGCCGACGATGCCGATCATCGCGATCAGGCAGCCGGTGACCAGCGCCCCGATCGTGGAATCGAGCCCGCGCGTCAGCGTCGCGGCACCAACGACGAAGCGACTCGGCGGTGAAGCGCTGACGTCCATCGAAGTTGCCATCGCCGTGATTCTCCGTGCTATCGGCCAACCGCGTAGGCCTGCTGCCCGCGCGGGCTTGCAGCCGCCTTGAGCCAGCCGTCGCCGGACGCGACCGCGCACACGCGCCCCTCGGACCATGGCTGAACCGGCTTGACCGCATGGCCGCGCGCGGTGAGCGCTTCGAGCGTCGCCTTCGGGAAGCGATCCTCGATCTTGACCGCCTGGGCGACCGCGCCGCGCGGATAGAAGGAACTCGGCCACTGTTCCGCATGGAAGGTCGGGTGATCGATCGCCGACTGCAGGTCGAGCCCGTGGACGAAATGTCGAAGCATGACCTGAAGCTGCCATTGATCCTGCTGGTCGCCGCCGGGCGAGGCCGATGCGTAGACCGGACCGGCATCGTCGAGCACGAGGGTCGGCGTCAGCGTCGTGCGCGGCCGCTTTCCCGGCGCGAGCGCGTTCGGGTGCCCTTCGTCGAGCCAGAACGACTGGCCGCGCGTCCCCAGACAGAACCCGAGTTCAGGAATCGCCGGCGAAGCTTGCAGCCAGCCGCCCGACGGCGTCGCCGCGACCATGTTGCCGAAGCGGTCCGCCACGACGATCGACGAGGTATCGCCGACGAGCGCCGCTGGCCGATGCGCCGGATCGCCGGAAGCGAATGTCGGCTCGCCCGCCCCATAGGCGGCGAGCAGGCCATCCTCGCGTTTGCGACCCAAGGCCGCGGCGAAGTCCGGGGCCTTGCCGAAGCCCGGGATCGCGCCCGGACGAAACGTCGCCGACGCCCGATCCCCGATCTCGCGCCGGCGTGCCGCTGCATAGGCCGGATCGAGCAGGCGTTCGAGCGGCACGTCCGCCTGCCGGGGATCGCCGTAGTACGTCTCGCGATCGGCAAACGCGAGCTTGGCCGCCTCGACCAAAAGGTGGACGAAGTCCTCGCCGGCCGGATCGCCCGCGGCACGCGGATCCTCGTCGACAATCGCGAGCATCTGCTGGAACGCCGGCCCTTGGCTCCACGGTCCGCACTTGAGAACGCGACGGCCGCGCCAGGGCAGCACGGTCGGCGCCTCAACCGGCGCGCGCCAGCCTGCGAGATCGTCGCCGTGCAGGCAGGCGCGGTGGGCACGCCCGGTGATGTCGACGGCGGCGGCGCGCGCGCAATAGTCCGCGATCGCGGCGGCGACGAAGCCGTCCGACCAGGCGGCGCGGATGGCGTCGAAGCGCTGTGCGCGCGTGCCGCCGCCGGCGGCCGCCAGCCGTCGCCAGGTCGCGGCAAGGACCGGATTGGCGAATACCGCCCCGGCCTGCGGAATGCCGTTTCGAAAGTAGAGCGCGGCCGAATCCGGCCAGTCCCGGCGAAAGATCGTCTCAAGCGCCGAAAGGGTTGCCGCGAGCCGCGGCAGGACCGGGACGCCGTCTTCCGCGTAGCCGATCGCAAGGGCCAGGATTTCCGCCGGATCCATCGTGCCGTGTGCCGCGGCGAGCGCCATCCATGCATCGAATGCCCCCGGCACGACCGCGGGCAGAAGGCCGGTGCCGGGGATCAGGTCAAGACCGAGACCACGCATGTGGGCAATCGTCGCGCGCATGGGTGCCGGACCCTGGCCGCAGAGGACGCGGGCGTACCGGTCGGCGGCCGACCAGTACAGGATCGGCGCGTCGCCGCCCGGGCCGTTGAGATGCGGCTCGGCGACCTGGAGGACGAAGCCCCCCGCCGCCGCGGCATCGAACGCATTGCCGCCGAGTTCGAGCATGCGCATGGCCGCCTGCGCCGCGAGCCAATGCGTCGCCGCGACGACCCCGAAGCGCCCGCGGATTTCCGGCCGCGTGGTGAAGGTCACGCCGCCCCCCGGTCGCGCGCCGGCTTCGGCCTACGCGCATCGAGATAGAAGTCGAGCACACTCGCCGCGGAGGACGCGACATGTTCGCGCATCGCCGTCTCCGCGGCCGCCGCGTTGCCGGCGAGCATCGCATCGAGCAGCACCTGGTGCTCCGTCATCGAACTGGTCATCCGATCCATCCGGCGCTGCGGCTTGGCCCGAAACGCGGCATTGCGGAATGGCTGCAGGCGCAGCCGCAGCGCCACGACAAGTTCCTCGAGCGGAGCGTTGCCGGCCGATGCCGCGATCCATTCGTGGAATTCCTGGTTGTGCGCGACATAGGCGTTTCGGTCGCCGGCGCGCATGGCGGCCACGCATTGACGCTGCAGCTGCTGCAGGCGCTTGCGGGCCGTCGCCGTCATTCGACGTGCGGCGAGGCCGGCGGTGGTGCCTTCGAGAATGCCGACCGCCTCGAAGAGCTGGGCAAGGCCGTCCGCGTCGATCTGGGTGACGACCACGCCCTTGCGCGGTCGCATCTGGACGAGACCGGTCGCCACAAGCTGGCGGAGCGCCTCGCGCACCGGAGTCCGCGAGACGCCAAATCGCCCCGCAAGCTCGAGTTCCTCGAGCCGCGTGCCCGGCGGCAGCACGCCGGTGACGACCTCGTCGGCCACCTGCCGGCGGATCGCGTCAGCGCTGGGAACGTGACCGGACGTACGCTTCATCCGCCAATCTCCGCACACATCAGTGAAATTGTGAACACATACCCTTCACAATGTATACATGAAACTTCGCCGCGACGGCTCGGGCGGCCTGCCAGGGGGATTCCGCGGCCGCGCGGCGCGGGCCCATCGGTCTCATCGGCCGCGCCCGGGGCGACCGCCGGCGCGGCGGGGCCTCCCGCAGTACTTTCGACGGTAGGAGCCGCACATGGCATGACGGCGCGCGTCCCGATCGCTCGCCGGGCTTCCCGACCGCCCGAAAATTCGGCATTCTGACCGCGAGTCGCCCGTTGAGCGCGCTGCGCGAAGGTCCCACCTCCTCTGCGCAGGCGAGACCCACCGATCCCCGCATTCCGCCATCGAGTTACGCATGAGAGCCATCATCATCGGCGCAGGCCGCGGCAGCCGGCTGATGCCGACGACCGAAAATGCGCCAAAGTGCTTCGCCGAAATCCAGGGCAAGCGCATCCTCGACTGGACGGTCGAGGCGCTGCGGCGCGGCGGCGTCGACGAAATCTGCTTCATCGGCGGCTATCGCATCGAATCGGTGCAGGCGGAGTACCCGCATTTCACCTTCCGCCACAACCCGGACTGGCCGAACAACAACATCCTGGTGTCGCTGATGTGCGCCGAGGACCTGATGGACCGGCCGTTCATCACGACCTACTCGGACATCCTGTTCACCGGCTCGATCGTCGAGCGACTCGCGCGGGCGCAAGGCGACATCGTGCTCGGCGTCGACACCGACTGGCGCGAGCACTATCGGCCGCGCACGCGCCACCCGCCGCACGACGCCGAGAAGGTCATCACCGCGGACGGGCGCGTCCAGCGCGTCCACCGTGCGATCGCCAACGACGACGCGACGGGGGAGTTCATCGGCGTCGCCAAGTTCACGCCGGCCGGCGCGCGCGCCTTCCGCGAGCACTACCACGCGCGCCGCGCCGCCCACTGGGACAAGCCCTATCGCGAGGCGGCGACGTTCCAGAAGGCGTATCTGATCCACCAGTTCCAGGACATGATCGAGGCCGGCCACGTCCTGCACCATGCCGACACACACGGCCGCTATCGCGAAATCGACACGCAGGAAGACATGGACCTCGCACAACGGCTCTGGCAGCCATGACCGCGCTTCCTCTTTTCCCGGCATCGGTCGTCGGCTCGATCCCGCGACCGGACTTCGTGCGTGAGCTGCTCGACCTGCGCGGCGGCGATGCGGAGGCGCAGCGCATGGACGCCGCGGTACGCTACGTCATCGCCATGCAGGAGCAGGCCGGGCTCGACGTCGTCACCGACGGCGAATGGCGGCGGCGCTCCTATATCGGCGTGATCGCCGAGCTCGCGCATGGCTTCACGCTCGAAACCAACCCCGCCGACGGCCGGCCGTGGACGATCGTCACCGACCGCCTGTCGCCTGCCGATGCCGGCTTCATCGCGCGCGAGGCGCGCTTCGTCAAAGCGCATGCGACGCGCGCGACCAAGGTCACCCTGCCCGCGCCGGCCCTGCTGGGCGAGCGGCTGTGGGATGCGAAGCGCTCGGCGGGCGCCTATCCCAAGCGCGACGACTTCGTGCGCGCCTGCGTGCCGATCCTGCGCCGCGAAATCGAGCTGATCCGCGACGTCGGAGTCGACATCGTGCAGATCGACGATCCGCATCTCTGCCTGTTCGTCGATCCCGCCGTCCGCGCAACCTACGACGATCCGGACCGGGCCGCGGACTTCGCCGCCGACATGATCAACGCGATCGTCGACGGGATCGCGGGGGTCAAGTTCGCGGTCCACCTGTGCCGGCGCGCCGGCGCGCGCGTGCGCGGCGAGAAGAGTCACAGCGGCGGCTACGGCCCGATCATCGGGCCGCTCAATCGACTGCGCGTGCAGCACCTGACGATGGAGTTCACTGCCGCCGGCGCCGCCGACCTCGAGTCGCTGTCGCAGCTGCGCAGCGACTTCGAAATCGGGTTGGGCTGCGTCGACGTGACCCCGGGCAAGGTCGACTCGCCCGCGACGATCGCGCAGCGCGTCGAACAGGCGATGACCCGAATCGACAAGGAGCGCATCACGATCAACCCGGATTGCGGCTTCGCGCCGGGTTCGGCGGCGAAGGTCGACGTCGACGAGGTCTTCCGGAAGCTGCGCGCGGAGGTCGACGCGGCGCAGCTTCTTCGCAAGCTGCACGGCTGACGGAGACCCCCTACCAGGCCGTGTAGGCCCCGTCGACGCTCACCACCGCGCCGGTGACGTAGCTCGCGGCGTCGCTGGCGAGGAACAGCGCCACGCCGGCCACCTCGCCGGGCTCGCCGACGCGCCCCAGCGGCGTCATCGCCAGCCAGGTCTCCTTCCATTGCGGATTGGACAGGCCGCGCTGCGTGAGTTCGGTGCCGATATAGCCGGGCGCGATCGCGTTGACGCGCACGCCCGTACCCGCCCATTCGGTCGCCAGCGACTTGGTGAGCATATGCACCGCCGCTTTCGAGGCGTTGTAGTGCGCCTGCGGCTGCGGCTTGTTGGCGACGATCCCCGACATCGACCCGATATTGACGATCGCCCCGCGTCCGCGCGCAACCATGTCGCGCCCGAACGCGCGGCAGCACCAGAAGACGCCGTTCAGGTTGACGTCCATCACTTCGAGCCATTCGGCGTCGGTGGTGTCGATCGCCGGGGAATTGCGCGCGATGCCGGCGTTGTTGACCAGGACATCGACTTTGCCGTGGCGCGCCGCGAGGTCGGCCGCGACGCGCTGCACGGCGGCCGGATCGCGTACGTCGAGCCCGACCGCTTCGGCGCGCCTGCCGGCCCTGACGAAGCCGTCCGCGGCGCCGCGGGCGGCGGCCTCGTCGCGGTCGGCGATCACCAGATGGGCGCCAAATTCGCCGAGCGCCGACGCGATCGCATGGCCGATGCCGCGTGCCCCGCCGGTGACGACGGCGACGCGGCCGTCGAAGGACAGTTTCTCCCGATACATGAGTTACCCCCGTTTTCGCGTTCGCAGGCCACGATTCGAAAACCGCGCTTGACCTTGCGCGGCCTGTCATCATGATGACATCGACAATAACGATAAAGGCGGTGCGCGGTCACCCTGCGCGCCCGTCGCTCGGGGGGAAGTTCGCAGCGTGGCCACGGTCGGCATTCGAGACGTCCGCAAGCATTTCGGTCCAGTCGAGGTCCTGAAAGGGGTTTCGCTGGCAATCGAACCGGGGGAATTCGTGACCCTGGTCGGCCCGTCCGGCTGCGGCAAGTCGACGCTTCTGCGGATCATCGCCGGCCTGGAACGCCAGGACGCGGGCTCGATCTCGATCGGCGACGTCGTCGTCGACGGCTACCGGCCGAAGGCGCGCGACGTCGCGATGGTGTTCCAGTCGTACGCGCTCTACCCGTACATGACCGTGCGCGAGAACCTCGCGCTGCCCCTGGTGATGCGCCGTCTCGACCGCTGGCAGCGCCTGCCGCTCGCAGGACGCTTCATGCCCGGCACGCGCGAGATCCGTGCCACCATCGCCGCCGAGATCGCCCAGGTCGCCGAGGCGCTGGAGATCGCCCATCTGCTCGACCGCAAGCCCGCCCAGCTCTCCGGCGGCCAGCGCCAGCGCGTCGCGCTCGGCCGCGCGATGGTCCGTCACCCGCAGGTGTTCCTGATGGACGAACCCTTGTCCAATCTCGACGCCAAGCTGCGCGTGCAGATGCGCGCCGAGATCGCCGAGTTGCACCGCCGCCTTGGCGCGACGTTCGTCTACGTCACCCACGACCAGGCGGAGGCGATGACGATGTCGGACCGCGTCGCCGTCATGATGGGCGGCGAGCTCATCCAGGTCGCGCCGCCGCGCCAGCTCTACGCCGAGCCTGACGACCTGCGCGTCGCTGAATTCATCGGCAGCCCGAAGATCAACGTGCTGCCCGCGGTCGCGCGGGGCGACGGGGCGATCGACTGCCTCGGCCTCGCTCTGCCCGGCCCGCGCGAGACGCCGGGCGCGCGGCTGTCGCTCGGCATCCGGCCGGAAGCGGTCGCCGCCGTGCCCGCCGGAACGCGCGAATGCTGGCACGGGACGCTCGCCCATCTCGAGCATCTCGGTGCCGAGGCGCTCTTGCATGTCGCGCTCGACGGGGCCGGCCGCGTGCTGGTGCGCGTCGATCCCGACCGCGCGGCGGGATTCGCGATCGGCAACCCGGTGGCTCTGCGTCCCGATCAGGCGCGGCTGCTGTGGTTCGACGCCAACGGCGCGCGGGTGCGGCCCGGCGGCCGCCTGCGCGAGGTCGCGCGTGGCTAGCGTCGCGCAGGGCAGCGTCCCGCGCCAACCGGTCAGCGAGGCGCATCGCGCCGCGGCGCGGATGGAGGCCTTCGTCGCCTGGGCGCTCGCCGGACCAGCGTTCTTCCTGCTGATCCTGCTGCTGCTCGGACCGACCGTGGCGGTCGTGGTGATGTCGCTCACCGACTGGCTGTTCGGCGCGACGAGCTTCAACTGGATCGGCCTGGAGAACTTCGCCGCCATCTTCGGCGACCGCAGCTTCTGGCGCTCGCTCCGCAACACCTTCGTCTATGTCGGCATCGTCACGCCGCTTTCCGTCGGCATCGGGCTCGGCGTCGCGCTGCTGATCGAGGCCGGCACGTCGCTGCGCAGCTTCTACCGCGCCGCCTATTTCCTGCCGGTCGCATCGACCCTGATCGCGATGTCGATCGTCTGGGAGTTCCTGCTGCATCCGACCGTCGGCGCGGTGAACGTCATGGCGCGCGCGCTCGGCTTTTCCGGCACGCACTGGCTGCAGAACCCCGACACCGTGCTGCCGGCGCTGGCGCTGATCGGCACTTGGCAGGCGATCGGCCTCAACATGGTGCTGTTCCTCGCCGGCCTCAAGTCGATCCCGCGAGACCTCTACGACGCCGCGGCGATCGACGGCGTCGATTCGGCGTGGGAGCGCTTCCGCCGCGTCACCTGGCCGATGCTCGGGCCGGCGTCGATGTTCGTGGTGCTGATCACCGCGATCCGCAGCTTCCAGATCTTCGACAGCGTCCAGGTGCTGACCCAGGGCGGACCGGCGGGTGCGAGCGAAGTGCTGCTGTTCTCGATCTACCGCGAGGCGTTCAGCTACCTGCGCGCGGCGCACGCGGCGGCACTCACGGTCATCTTCCTCGCCATCGTGGTGACGCTCACGCTCGTCCAGGCCCGCGTGATGGACCGCCGGGTGCACTACGGATGAACGCGCGCGCACTCGCCTTCTCGACGTTCCGTCACGCCGTGCTGCTCGCCGGCGCGGTGGTCATGCTCGGGCCGTTCGTCTGGATGCTGTCGACGTCGCTCAAGCCGCCCAACGAGATCTTCGGCGACACGCTGACCCTGCTGCCGCAGGTCTGGGCGGCGGACCGCAACTACGGTGCCGCCTTCACCCAGGTGCCGCTGGCGCGCTACCTCCTCAACGGCGTGATCGTCTGCGGGCTGATCTTCAGCAGCCAGGTGCTGATCGCGCTGCCCTGCGCCTACGCGCTCGCCAAGCTGCGCTTTCGCGGCCGGCAGCTGCTCTTCGCGCTCGTCATCGTCGGGCTCATGATCCCCGGCCAGGCGCCGGTGATCCCGCTCTACCTGATGATGTGGCAGGCCGGCCTGCTCGACACCTACGCGGCGCTGGTCATCCCGCACGTCTGCTCGGTCTTCGGCATCTTCCTGATGCGCCAGTTCTTCCGCACCGTGCCGGACGAGCTGATCGACGCCGCGCGGCTCGACGGGCTGGGCGAGTTCGCGATCGTCTGGCGCATCATGGCGCCCACCGCGGTGCCCGCGCTGCTCTCCTTCGGCATCTTCTCGCTGGTGTGGAACTGGAACGACTATCTCTGGCCGCTGATCGTCATCCGCACCCGCGACCTCGCCACGCCGCCGCTCGGCGTCGTGTTCTTCCGCAGCGAGGAGGCGGGCTCCGACTGGGGCCCGCTGATGGCAGGGACGGTGGTGATCACCGCGCCGCTCGTCGTCGCGTTCCTCCTCGCCCAACGCCGCTTCATCGAAGGCATCACGCTGACCGGAGTCAAAGGCTGAACCCGCCAACCCTCAGGAGAACGAGCATGAAGAACTGGCTCGCCACGAGCATCTTCGCGATCGCGACGGCCTTCGCCGCGAGCGCGTCGGCGCAGACCGTCGAAATCCGCGTCCAGTACGCGCAGCCCGGCCTGTTCAAGGAGACGATGGACGAGATCACCCGCCAGTTCATGGCGGCGAACCCGAACATCCGGGTCAACATGCTGGCGCCGCCGCCTGGCTATCCGGAGATCCTCGCGGCCCACCTGCGCGACGCGCTCACCGGCCAGAATCCCGATGTCGGCTGCCACGGCATGTTCAACCAGCGCGTCCTCGCGGAGCGCGGGCTCGCCCAGCCGCTCGACCCGTTCATCGCCGCGGACCCGAACTGGCGCAGCTACGGCTTCACCGAGGCGGCGCTGTCGCTCGGCCGCGTCGGCAACCGCCAGGTCGGACTCGGCTTCTCGATGTCGATGCCGACCATCTACTACAACGCCAATCTCGTGCGCGCCGCCGGCGGCGACCCCGACCGCTTCCCCGACAACTGGGACGCGATCATCGACCTCGCGCGCCGCATGAACAACCAGGCCGAACGCCGCACCGGCATCTTCCTGAGCTGGCAGATCGTCGGCAACTGGATGTGGCAGGCGCTGGTTTCCTCCTACGGCGGCAACCAGCTCACCGACGACGAGCGCCAGGTCGCCTTCAACCAGGCGCCGGGACAACAGGCGATCCGGCTGCTCGCCCGCCTCGTCAACGACGCCGGCATGCCCGATTCGAACTATGCCGCCGCGTCGCAGGACTTCTTCGGCGGCCGCCTCGGCATCCTGATCGACTCCTCGGCGCAGCTCGGCAACATCATGCGCACCGTCGGCCAGGGCTTCCCGGTGCGCACCGCGCCGATGCCGCTGCCGGGCGGCGCGCAAGCGCGCCTGCCGGTCGGCGGCATGGCCTGCGTGATGCTGGCGCGCGACGCGGCCAAGCAGCAGGCGGCGTGGCGCTTCCTGACCTTCGCCTCCGGCCCGCAAGGCGCGACGATCATGGTGCGCAACACCGGCTACGTGCCGCTCACCGACATTCCGCGCAACACGCCGGAGATGCTCGGCAACTACTATCGCGACAACCCGAACCATGCGGTGACGCTGCAGCAGATGCGCGTCGCGCGCGACTGGTACGCCTTCCCCGGCGCCAACGGCGCGCGCATCAACGACGTGATCCGCGATCACCTGCAGACCGTCGTCAACCGCAGCCAGCAGCCCGACGCGGTGCTGGCGCGCATGACCACGGACGTTCAGGCGCTGCTGCCGCGCTGAAGGTCGGCGAAGACCGTGTTGCGGGCGCCGGCGAGCGATCGCCGGCGCCCGTTTCCGTTCGGATCAGGCCCAGCGCAGCGGATCGCGCTTCACGACCAGGCCCCCGGGCGTCGCCTGGGTGTTGGTGAAGGTCTGATCGGCGCAGGCCATCCGCCAGTCGAGCAACCGGGCACGGTAGTCGCTCAGCCGCCCCGCGCAGGCCGGGTCGCCGGCGCGATCGACGAATTCGTGCGGATCGTCGGACAGGTCGAAGAACAGCGGCTTGAGCCCGGGAAAATGCACGTACTTGCCGCGGCGGTCGCGCACCGCCGCGAGGCACATCTGGTCGAGGCGGCGCGGCAGCGCCACATCGTCGCCGGCGATGAACCGATAGTCGAACTCGAAGAACACCGCGTCGCGCCAGGCGGCCGGCGGGGTACCGCGGCAGAAACCGAGCAGCGAGGCGCCCTGGCACTGCACCGGCACTTCGGCGCCGAGCCACTCCATGATCGTCGGCATCATGTCGATCGTCTCGACGAATTCGTCGACGACGGCGCCGCGCGCCGCCGCAGCCTCGGGCGCCCGCACGATCAACGGAATGTGGAAGGCGTCGTCGAAATAACCCGACTTGCCGAGCATGTGGTGGTTGCCCAGCATCTCGCCGTGGTCGCTCGAGAAGATGATGAGCGTGTCCTCGTACTGCCCGGTGTCCTTGAGGAACTTCATAAGGCGGCCGAAATGATGGTCGAGCTCGACCATCATTCCGTAGTACGTCGCGCGGAGCTGTCGAAGCGCCTTCTCGTCGAGATCGGCGGCGAGCCCCTTGCCGGTGCGGAAATAGTCGAGCTGGGTCGTCGTCGCCAGCAGCCGTGCCAGCAGCGGGTGCTGCTGCGCCTCGGCATCGCGCGACGCCGCGCGACGCGGCGGCGGCACGTCCTCCGCGCGGTAGAGGTCGTGATACGGGCGCGGCGCGATGAACGGCGGATGCGGGCGCATGGTCGCAACGTGGACGAACCAGGGACGGTCGCCCTTCGCCGCGATGTAGCGCATCGTCTCGTCGATCAGGAAGGCGTTGTCGCTGTGCTCCGACGTGAAGCGTGCCGGGGCCCAGGTCGGCCCCTTGCCCGCCGCCGCCGCCGCGCGCGCCTCGCTCTCGTCGGGCAGCCAGAAATCGTTGGGCTCGGCCGGAACGGGGTAGCCGAGCTTCTGCACGTGCGACATGTAGGGCCGCGCGGTCGGCAGGCCGGGTGCGATGTCGACGAAGCCGACCATGTTGCCGTGCGGCTCGCGCATGGCGGGATCGTCCGGCGCATGGTCGCGCGGATCGGGGGTCGAGCTCGTGTAGCCGAACATCGCCGGCTCGTAGCCGAGCCGGCGCATTTCGAGCGCCAGGTTGCTGTGCCGCCGGTCGAGCGGCGTGCCGTTCCACACCACCCGGTGGTTCATCATGTACTGGCCGGTCAGCATCGACGTGCGTGCCGGCCCGCAGGGCGTCGCGTTGGTGAAGCAGTTGCGGAACGTCACCGCGTCGCGCCCCAACGCGTCGATCGCGGGCGTGCGGATCAGCGGATGGCCGACCCGTTCCAGCGTGTCGCCGCGCCACTGGTCGGCGAGGAAGAGAAGGACGTTGCGACGGCGGGGCTTGGTCATTGGCGCACTTTCCCGATGGGTCGGACTGCTGAGCCGCGATGGCGTTGCCTGGCACGAAGGAACGATTGTGCCGCGTGCGCGCGCGCCGGCCAAGAGGTCCGTCGGCCTCTTGCGGCGGCCCACGGCATCGACGGCGCCGGCGGAACATGCGAGGCTGGGCGACGAGAACGCGATGACGGTCGCCGGTTTCGCGCGTTCAGGACCCGCTCGCCGTTCACCCCCCACGAACCGGATGGAATCAGATGCCCCGCCCCGAGCAGTCCGCCGGGCCGTTTCGCTTCCGCGACTTCCGATTCCAGTGGGCCGCCGACCTTGCGACGTCGTGGGCGGCCGAAATGGAGATCATCATCCTCGGCTGGTACGTCCTGGTCGAAACCGGATCGGTGCTGCTGCTGACGGCGTTCGGGGGCCTGCAGTATCTCGGCACGCTGATCGCGCCGGCCTTCGGCGTCGCCGGCGACCGGATGGGCCACCGCAACGTGCTCTGCGCGATGCGCGCGTCCTATGTCCTCCTCGCCGGCGCCCTGGCGATCGGTCTCCTCGCGGGCGCCGCCGGGCCGCTGCTCGTCTTCGTCGTCGCCACCCTCGCCGGCATCATCCGGCCTTCGGACCTCGTGATGCGCAATGCGCTGATCGGGGCGATCATCCCCCACGGCCAGTTGATGGCCGCGGTCAGCATCTCGCGTACGACGTCGGATTCGGCGCGCATCGCCGGCGCGCTGGTGGGCACCGGGCTGGTGGCGGCGGTCGGCATGGGCACCGCCTATCTCGCGATCGTCGGGCTGTACGCGGCCAGCACGGTGCTGACGCTCTTCGTGCGGATCAGGCATGCGCGGCCGGTGGCGGTCGCGGGCGGCCCGGCGGGCCCGTCGCCCTGGCGCGACATTCGCGACGCCGCAGCCTACGTCGCGCGGACGCCGGCCCTGCTCGCCGCCATGACGCTGGCCTTCTTGGTCAACGTCACGGCGCTGCCGATCTTCCTGGGCCTGCTGCCCTACGTCGCCCGCGACGTCTACCACCTCGACCAGGCATGGCTCGGCTATCTCGTCGCCTCGTTCTCGGGCGGCGCCCTGGTGAGTTCGATCGCGCTCGGCGTCAGCAGGCGCGGCATCCCGGCGGCGCGCACGATGATCGTCTGCGGCGTTCTCTGGTACGGCTCGATCGTCGCGCTCGCGCTGGCCGGCTCGGCCGTCGACGCGCTGCTGATCCTGGCGCTCTGCGGATTCCTGCAGAACCTGTGCATGGTGCCGATGTCGGTCGTCCTGCTGCGCGTTGCCGATGCGAGCTTTCGCGGCCGCGTGATGGGGCTGCGCGTGCTGGCCGTCTACGGCCTGCCGCTCGGCCTCATCGCATCCGGCCCCATCATCGATCGCTTCGGGTTCGCGGCCATGTCGACGGTTTACGGCATCTCGGGTGCGCTGCTCACCGTCCTCGTCGGGCTGTACTGGCGCCGCCATGTGTGGCTCCGCAACGTGCCCGCCAACATGCATTGATCGCGAAGGCCGATCTCCGCTGCGGGCTGGTGCCGCGCGGGCGCAGACCTGCTAGCGTGACGCGATGACCAGGGGGTGACGATGCTGACCATCCGGATTCTCTTTGCACTGGCGATCGCGACGGCGGCCGCCGGCGCCGCCGGCGCCGCCGACGACATCGGGCTCGACCTGCCCGCCTGCTATGAGCGTGTCTACGATTCGCGCCACCTCGCCAACCATCCGTCGCAGCACGTGCGCGCCATGCGCATCCGCTTCTACCGCCACCCCGAGGCGCAGACGGTTTCGGCGGTCATGAATCTGCAGTTCCGCGACGGCTCGCGGCGATATCGCGAGCCGGCCGCGACCTACGTCGCCAACTTCATCTGCACGCGCGAAGGCAACCGCGTGTCGTGCGGAGTCGAATGCGACGGCGGCAGCATCGCGCTGCGCTTCCGCAACCGCGCGCCCGGGGAGTTGACGCTCGATGCTGGCGACGGATTCGTGATGACGGGATCGTGCCCCGACGAATCGCGCGACGAGCGCTTCAATCCACGACCGGACGACCGGGTATTCCTGCTGCGGCGCATCGCCGCCAACTGTCCCGTCCGCCAGAACGCCGAATGACCAGCCGAGGGTCCGCCACGTGAAGATCGTCATCGCTTCGTTCGAGACCGAGACCAACACCTTCTCGCCGCTGCCCACGGGGGTGAACGCGTTCCACAACGCGGGCTATCGGCGGAGAGATGCCAGTCTGGACCCGACCGCGGTCGAGGCGGTGTGCCAGGCAGCCTGGCGCCGCCTCGCTGCACGTGACGGCCACACCATCGTCGAAAGCGTCGCGGCATTCGCCCAGCCGGCCGGCCGCACAGTGCGCGCGGTCTATGAGCGCCTGCGCGACGACATCATCGCCGACGTCAAGGCGGCGATGCCGGTCGACATGGTCCTCCTGCTGATGCACGGCGCCATGGTCGCGGAGGGCTACGACGATTGCGAGGGCGACACCATCGCGCGCATCCGCGCCATCGTCGGGCCGGACGTGCCGATCGGCCTCGAGCTCGACCTGCACTGCCACATCACCAGGCTGATGATGGACAATGCGACCGCGATCATCACCTTCAAGGAATACCCGCATATCGACTACGTCCCCCGCGCGGAGGAACTCTACGAACTCTGCGCGCGCGCCGCGGCGGGGGCGGTCAAGCCGGTGATGGCGCTGCACGACTGCCGCATGATCAACATGTGGCGCACGCCGGTCGAGCCGATGAAGAGCTTCGTCGCGCGCATGCAGGCGCTCGAAGGCAGGGATGGCATCCTTTCGGTGTCGTTCGGCCACGGCTTTCCCTGGGGCGACACCGAGGATGTGGGCGCGAAGATGCTGGTGATCGCCGACGGCGACCGCGCCAAGGCGGAAAAGCTTGCGGCGCAGCTCGCGCGCGAGATCTGGGCGCTGCGCCACGAGACCGCCACCCCGGCCGACACGATCGACCTGGCGCTCGACCGCGCTTCGGCCGTCACCGGCGGGCCGATCGTGCTGGCCGACGTCGCCGACAATGCCGGCGGCGGTGCGCCCGGCGACAGCACCTTCATCCTGCGCCGCATTCTCGACCGCGGCCTGACCAACGTCGTCTCCGGCTGCTATTGGGATCCGATCGCGGTCCAGATGTGCATCGAAGCGGGCGAAGGCGCCACGTTCGAATTGCGAATCGGCGGCAAGTGCGGCCGCGCCTCCGGCGATCCGGTCGATCTCACCGTGACCGTGCGCAAGATCGTCAGGGACCTCTACCAGACCGGCCTCGGCGGGCGGAAGTCGCAGCTCGGCGATTCGGTGTGGGTGTCGGCGGGCGGCATCGACCTCGTGCTCACCAGCGTGCGCAGCCAGGTCTTCCACCCCGACGCCTTCACGGCCTTCGGCATCGATCCGGCGAAGAAGGCGCTCGTCGTGGTCAAATCGACGCAGCATTTCTACGCCGGCTTCGCGCCGCTGGCGAAGGAGATCCGCTACGTCACCACGCCGGGCGCGATCCCGCCCGACTTCGCCAACATCCCGTTCACGAAGCTCACGCGCCCGTACTGGCCGCGCGTCGAGGACCCGTTCGCGGGCGCGAACCGGCCCGCCTAGCGGCGGCTCAATCGATCGCGGCGCCGGACGCGGCGTCGAACCAGCGCACTCGCTGCGGCGCGGTCGGCGCGAGGCCGACCTCGTCGCCAGGCGCGATCGCGGCGTCGAGCGGCACGAACGCAGTCACGACCTGGCCGGCAACATCGAGCCGCAGCAGCGCGCGGGCGCCGAGGAACTCGACCGTTCGCGCCCGGCCTCTGATCGCCGCGGTTGAAGCCGGCGCCGGCACCAGGTCTTCGGGGCGGATGCCGGCGCACACCATGCCGCTCCGCGCGGCGAGCGACGGCGGCGGCGCGAGCGCGATCCCTGCCGCCGCGAAGCCGCCGGCATCGAGCGTCCCTTCGAACACGTTCATGCCCGGCTCGCCGAGAAAGCGCGCGACGAAGAGATTGGCCGGCCGCTCGTAGAGCGCGCGCGGAGCGCCGAGCTGCTCGATGCGCCCGCCCGACATCACCGCGATGGTGTCGGACAGCGTCATCGCCTCGCCCTGGTCGTGCGTGACGTAGATCATCGTGGCGCCGAGGCGCAGATGGAGGTCCTTCAGCTCCGAGCGCATCTGCACCCGGAGCTGCTGGTCGAGGTTCGACAGCGGCTCGTCGAGCAGATAGACGGTCGGCGTGCGCACCATGGCGCGTCCGAGCGCCACACGCTGGCGCTGGCCGCCGGAGATCTGGCGCGGCAAGCGGTCGAGCAGGCCGGCGAGACCGAGCACCTCGGCCACGTCGCGCACCTTGCGCCGCACGATCTCGTCGGGCGCGCGCCGGCGCCGCGCGCGCAGCGGGAACGCGATGTTCTCGAACACCGACAGGTGGGGATAGAGCGCGTAGGACTGGAACACCATCGCGATGTCGCGATCGGCGGGCGGCAGATCCGTGACATCGACGTCGCCGATGGAGATCCGTCCCTCGGTCGGCAGTTCGAGACCGGCGATCATGTTGAGCGTCGTGCTCTTGCCGCAGCCCGATGGCCCGAGCAGCGTGACGAACTGGCCGGGCCGCACGTCGAGGCTCACGTTCTCGACCGCGGCGACGCCGCCGAACCGCTTCGACACGCCCTCGAAGGCGACCGACCGCGCCGGATTGCCGCGCGCTTCGCTGACTTCGCCCATGTCCGTCCTAACCCTTGACCGAGCCTTCGGAGAACCCGCCGATGAGGTAGCGGCGGAACAGCAGGAACAGCGTCACCGGCGGCATCGTCGCGATGATCGCGCCCGCCATCAGCGCGCCCCAGTCGCGCCCGTGGAAGCCCTGGAAGAAGATCAGCGCCACCGGCAGCGTGCGCAGCGCCGGCGTGTCGACCATCGTCGTCGCCGTGATGTAGTCGTTCCAGGAATAGAGGAAGCCGAAGGCGCCGGCGGCGATCAGCGCCGGCTTGGCGCCGGGCAGCACGACCTTCCACACCGCCTCGGCGCGCGTGTAGCCGTCGACCATCGCCGCCTGCTCGAGTTCGGGCGGGACGGCGAGGAAATGCGCGCGCGTCATCCACACCGCGAAGGGGATGACGTGCGCGGCATAGAGGATCGGCAGCGCCGCCGCCGTGTTGAAGATGCCGAACTCGACGAACAGGATCTGGGTCGGCAGCAGCAGCGCATAGCTCGGCACCGCCATCGCGCCC
>JAEUKZ010000048.1 GCA_016793045.1 Alphaproteobacteria bacterium | reverse complement strand
TGGTGGCCGGGCTTGATTTCGCGGAAGGCGGGCTCCTCGACCTTGCAGCGCTCGACCGCGTACGGGCAGCGCGTGTGAAAGCGGCAGCCGGAGGGCGGGTTGATCGGGCTCGGCACGTCGCCGGGCAGGATGATGCGCTTGCGCTTGGTCTTCGGGTCCGGCACCGGTACCGCCGAAAGCAGCGCTTCGGTGTAGGGATGCTGCGCGGCGGCGAACAGTGTCCGGCGGTCGGTCAGCTCGACGATCTTGCCGAGATACATCACCGCGATGCGGTGGCTGATATGCTCGACCACCGCGAGATCGTGGGCGATGAAAAGATAGGAGAGCTTGAATTCCGCCTGCAGGTCGACCAGCAGGTTGACGACCTGCGCCTGCACCGAAACGTCGAGCGCCGACACCGGCTCGTCGCACACGATCAGCGACGGGTTGAGTGCGAGCGCGCGCGCGATGCCGATGCGCTGGCGCTGGCCGCCGGAGAATTCGTGCGGGTAGCGCACCATCTGGTCGCGCCGCAGGCCCACCTTGGCGAAGATCTCGGCGACGCGCGCCTCGCGCTGCTGCGCGTCGGCGATGCCGAAATTGCGCAAGGGCTCGGCGACGATCTCCCCCACCGTCATGCGCGGGTTGAGCGACGAGAACGGATCCTGGAAGACGACCTGCAGCTCCCGCCGCACGTCGCGCATCTCGCCAGCCGGCAGGTCGTCGATGCGCCGGCCGTTGAGCTTCACCGTGCCCGAGGTCGGGTCGATCAGGCGCAGGATCGTCTTGCCCGCGGTCGACTTGCCGCAGCCCGACTCGCCGACCATGCCGAGCGTCTCGCCCTCATTGAGCGTGAAGGTGATGCCGTCGACGGCATAGACCTGGCCGACGACCTGGCTGAACAGGCCCTTGCGGACGGGATAGTGCTTCTTGAGGTCGGCGACCTCGAGCAGCGGCGCGCTCATGACGCCACCACGCGGTCGGTTTCGAAGCAGGCGACGCTGTGGCCGGCCTCCTTGAGCTCGAGCGCGGGCGACTGGCGCGAGCAGCGTTCGGTTGCGTAGGAACAGCGCGGCGCGAAGGCGCAGCCGGGGATCTCCTCCGACAGCTTCGGCACCACGCCCTCGATCTCCGCCAAGCGGTGGCGCTCACCGCCCGACAGCGACGAGCCCAGCCGCGGCACGGAGGCGAGCAGCCCCTTGGTGTAGGGATGACGCGGCCGCTCGAACAGGTCCGCCACCGCGGCCTCCTCGACCTTGCGGCCCGCATACATCACGACGACGCGCTGCGCCATCTCGGCGACGACGCCGAGGTCGTGCGTGATCAGCACGATCGCGGCGCCGATCTTCGACTTGAGGCCGCGCATCAGGTCGAGGATCTGCGCCTGGATGGTGACGTCGAGCGCGGTCGTCGGTTCGTCGGCGATCAGCAGCTTGGGATTGCAGGCGAGCGCGATGGCGATCATCACGCGCTGGCGCATGCCGCCCGACAGCTGGTGCGGATACTGCGCGGCGCGCCGCTCCGGCTCGGGGATCTGCACCAGCTTGAGCATCTCGACCGCGCGCGCATCGGCGGCCTTGCGGTCGAGATTCTGGTGCAGCATCAGGGTTTCGCGGATCTGCCGGCCGATCGTCAACACGGGGTTGAGCGACGTCATCGGCTCCTGGAAGATCATCGAGATCTCGTTGCCGCGGATCGAACGCATCTCGGCATCCGGCAGCGCCAGCAGGTCGCGCTCGCCGAAGCGGATCGAGCCGCCGACGATCTTGCCCGGCGGCCATGCGATCAGCCGCAGGATCGACATCGCGGTGACGCTCTTGCCGCAGCCCGATTCGCCGACGACGGCGAGCGTCTCGCCGGCATTGACGTGCAGCGACACGCCGTCGACCGCGCGGACCACCCCGTCGCGGGTGAAAAACCAGGTCTTGAGGTCGCGGATGTCGAGCAGCGGCGAAGCAGCGCCGTGTCCATCGGCCATCGTCACAGGCGCCTCGCCAGCCGCGGGTCGAGCGCGTCGCGCAGGCCGTCGCCGAGCAGGTTGACCGCGAGCACGGTGATCGACAGGAAGATCGCGGGGAACAGGATGATGTAGCCGGCGACCTGAAACAGCGCGCGGCCTTCGGCCATGATGTTGCCCCAGGACGGGATGGTGGGCGGCGTGCCGGCGCCGATGAACGACAGGATCGCCTCGGTGATGATCGCCGAGGCGCAGATATAGGTCGCCTGGACGATAAGGGGCGCCAGCGTGTTGGGCAGGATGTGGCGCAGCAGGATCGCGGGCAGCCGCGTCCCGGTCGCGACCGCGGCCTCGACGAAGGGCTGTTCGCGCAACGTCAGCACGACGCCGCGCACCAACCGCGACACGCGCGGGATCTCCGACACCGTGATCGAGAGGATCACGTTCTCCATGCTGGCGCGGGTCAGCGCCATCAGCGCGATCGCCAGCAGCACCGGCGGGATCGACATCAGCCCGTCCATGATCCGCATCACGATGGCGTCGAGGATGCGGACGTAGCCGGAGACCAGGCCGATCGCGAGGCCGAGCACGGTGCTGAGCACCGCGACCGACAGGCCGACCATCAGCGACACGCGCGCGCCGTAGAGCACGCGGCTGTAGACGTCGCGGCCGAGCATGTCGGTGCCGAACCAGTAGAGCGCCGACGGTTCCTTGAGACGGTTGCGCGGCGCCAGCGCCTGCGGGTCGGTGGTGCCGAGCCAGGGTGCGGCAATTGCGATCGCCGCCATGATCGCGAGCAGGCTCGCGCCGACGACAATCGTCGGGTGTCGGCGGAAATAGGTGAGCACGCGACCGCGCTTGCGCGGCACGAAGGACATGGCGGGATCGACTGTGGCCATCTCGTTCAGTACCGGATGCGCGGATCGAGCAGCGTGTAGCTGATGTCGATCAACAGGTTGAGGACGACGTAGACGAACGAGAACAGCAGGATCACGCCCTGGATGATCGGGTAATCGCGGCGCAGGATGGCGTCGACGGTGAGCCGTCCGAGACCGGGAATGGCGAACACCGATTCGGTGACGACGACGCCGCCGATCAGCAGCGCGACGCCGATGCCGATGATGGTGACGATCGGCACCGCCGCGTTCTTGAGCGCGTGGCCGAGCAACACCTTGTCCTCGGCGAGGCCCTTGGCGCGCGCGGTCCGGATATAATCCTGCGACAGCACTTCGAGCACGCTCGCGCGGGTGATGCGCGCGATCAGGGCCATGTACACGAGGCCGAGCGCGCTCGCCGGCATGATCATGTGCGAGAGGAACGGCCAGAAGCCCTCGCTCGGGCTGGTGAAGCCCTGGACCGGCAGCCATTCGAGCTCGAGCGCGAAAGCGAAGATCAGGATGTAGCCGACGACGAAGACCGGCACCGAGAAGCCGGCGACCGCGATCACCATCACCAGCCGGTCGATCCAGCTGCCGACGCGCCAGGCCGCGAGCGTGCCGAGCGGCACGGCGAGCGACACCGCGAGGATGATCGTCACCGTCGCGAGCGACACCGTGGGCTCGATGCGCTGGCCGATCATCTCCGACACCGGCAGGTTGGTGAAGATCGAGATGCCCATGTCGCCGTGCAGGACCGCCCACAGCCACGTTCCGAACTGCACCAGGAACGGCCGGTCAAGACCGAGCCGCTCGCGGATGCGCTCGATGTCCGCGACCGTCGCCTGGTCGCCGGCGATCACCGCGGCCGGGTCGCCGGGCGTGAGATAGAGCAGGGAGAATACGAAGAACGCCACGAATCCCATGACAGGGACCGTCGCGACGATTCGGCGGATGATGTATGCGAACACGATCTAATCGATTATCGACTGCGCGCACCGCAGGCAAGAAATCTCTTGCCTGCGGCCGCCTTCGATGTTGCCAGGATCAGCCCTTTTCGATGTTCCAGAACCACGGCACGGGCCCCGGCAGGACGCCGCGCAGGTTGGCCCGATAGGCCGCGGGCAGGAAGAACCAACCGACGGTGACGAAGGGTGCGGTGTCCATCGCGACGCGCTGGATGTCCTGCGCGATGCGCTGCGACGCCGCGGCGTCGGGCGCCACCATCCACTGGTTGCGCAGTTCCTCGAAGCGCGGCTCGGTCGCCCAGCCGAACCAGCTGGCGAGGCCGTTGCCGCGCAGGCCGGGATTGACCGCCGGGTTGGCCATGTCGGCGCCGACCCACCACGTGTGGAACAGGCTCCACGCGCCCGGCTCGCGCGAGGCGCGGGTCTGCACCACCGTGCCCCAGTCGGTCGCGCGATAGTCGACGTTCATCCCGAGGCTGCGCAGGAGCTGGTTGGTGACCTGGCTCGCCGCGTTGGAGATCGGAATGTCGGTCGGCGCGATGATGACCGTGCGCTCGCCGTTGTAGCCGGCCTCGCGCAGCATCTGCTTTGCGCGCTCGAGGTTGTGCGCCTTCGCCGCCTCGGCGCCGACTTCGCTCGCGAGCGGCGTGCCGCACGTGAACACCGAGTAGCACTCGCGCGCGAGCTCGGGCTCATTGCCCATCATCGCCGCCAGATAGTCCTGCTGGTTCGCCGCGGCGAGCACCGCGCGCCGCACGCCGGGGTTGTTGAACGGCGGATGGAGATGGTTGAAGCGCATCATCGCCATGTTGCCGAGATTGTCGAGAATCTCGACCTTCACGGCACGATTGCGACGCAACACGCCGATCAGGTCGGGTGCCGGCTGCTCCCACCAGTCGACCTCGCCCGCCTGCAACGCGGCAGCCGCGGTCGCCGCGTCCGGAATGATGCGCCACTCGACGCGGTCGACCTTGGCGACCTTGCCGCCGGCGGACCAGCTCGGCGGCTCGTTGCGCGGCACGTAGTCGGCGAACTTCGTCCACGCCATGCTGGCGCCGGGACGATAGTCGCCGCGCTCGAACTTGAACGGGCCGGAGCCGATCACGGTGTCGACCGAGATCTGCGTCATCGCGTCGGTGTTGGCGATGCGCTCCGGCATGATGAACGGCACGTTCGACGATGGCTTGCCGATTGCCGACAGCAGCGCCGGGAAGGCCTGCTTGAGGCGGATGACCAGCGTCTTGTCGTCGCGCGCGGTCATCTCGTCGACCAGCGTCTCGGCGAACTGTCCGAAGCTGTCGCGCTTCATCCAGCGCCGCAGCGAGGCGACCGCATCGCGTGCGCGCACGGGCTCGCCGTCGTGGAACTTCAGCCCATCGCGCAGCGTGATCGTGTAGGTCTTGCCGTCGCTCGAGATGTCGTGACCCGCCGCCATCTGCGGCTTGATCTCAAAGCGCTCGTCGGTGCCATAAAGCGTGTCCCACACCATGTAGGCGTGGTTGCGGCTGATATACGCCGTGGTCCAGATCGGATCGACGCTGGTCAGATTGGCGTGCGGAATCATCCGCAGCACACGATTGCCGGCGGGCTGCGCCAGCGCGGGCGCGCGTCCGGCAGCGGCCATCGCGGCGACGCCGGCTGCAGTTCCCTTGAGGAATGTCCTTCTACGCATCTTATTGCCTCCTTGCTTGAGCCCGGTCGGGCCCGACCGACTTGCTTGTTGGTCTTGCGACTCAAAAACCATGCCATGCCCTAGGGGGGGACGGCAATGGCGGGCCACGGCGCGGTTCACGCTGGCGAACGCCGCAGCCGGCCGGGCGGTGGAGCGCGCATCGTAGCCTATCCGGACCGTCGGATCCTATCCTGATACCCGCATGGCGGCGCGGCCAATCGTCCTCAGCGCATCTTCGACTTGAGGGTGATCGTCCGGCCGTCGACGACGAA
>JAEUKZ010000030.1 GCA_016793045.1 Alphaproteobacteria bacterium | reverse complement strand
GGCAAGCAGACCCAACGGCGGTCCGATCAGCAGGGCGAGGATGATCGCGGCAACCGCCAGCGTCAGCGTATGGCCGAGCTGATGCGCAATCTCGTCGATCACCCGGTCGCCGCTGACCAGCGAAACGCCGAGATCGAAGCGCACGAGCTGCGCGAGCCAGTCGACGAACTGGACGAGCGCCGGCCGGTCGAGGCCGAGTTCGGCGCGCACCGCGGCGGCGGCGGCGGCGTTGACGTAGTCGTAGCCGTAGCGGCCGGCAGCAATGCGGAACGCCATGTCGCCGGGCAGCAGCCGGACCAGCACGAAGCACAGCGTCCCGACGATGAGCGCCACCAGTGCCGCCTGGACTGCACGGCGCCCGAGCGCGACGGCGAAGGCCCGCACCTTCAGCCGGCCCAGCGCATCGCGGCGGCTCGATAGGACAGCTCGAGCGGATCGACCGAGGCGTTCGCGAGGTCGCGGCTCACCGCGGCGCTGTGGTCGTACCAGCCGATCGGGAGGACGGGCAGCTCGGCCTGAAGGATCTCGCTGATCCGGCGCCGCGATGCGCGGCGGATCTCGGCGTCCGCGCTGCCGGCGAGGCGATCGAGCGCGGCGGCGAGTTCGGCGTTCGCCCAGTTCATCGCGCCCCAATCTCCGCCCTGGGCGCCGAAATCGTCGATCATCGTGCCGATCGGATCGGGGATGAGCGAGAAGTTGCGGGCAAAGAGGGCAAGTTCCAGCGTCCCGTCGCGATGGCCCGCCGGAATTTCCGAGCTGTTGCCGACGGAGATCCGAAGATCGATGCCGACGGCCTTGAGCTGGTCCTGGATCGCCGCCGCCATCGTCGGCAGTTCCGGACGGTCCGGAAACGTGCGCAGCGTGACGCGGAACGCGCGGCCGTCGCGGCGCACGATGCCGTCCGGCCCCGGCGTCCAGCCGGCCTGCGCGAGCAGGCGGCGTGCCTCGACGGGATCATGGCGCAGTGGTGCCATCCCCGGCACGTGCCATTCGGCAAGCGTCGGCGGAAAGAGCTGCGTCGCCGCGGCATCCTGATTGCGCAGGATCGCGCGCGCGATGCCGGGGCGGTCGATGGCGAGGCTGACCGCGTTGCGGATCGCGACATCCGCGAAGAACGGCGACCCCACGTTCAGCTTCAGCACCTGCGTGCGCGGGATGGTCATGATCTTGACTTCGATCCGGCGGCTGCGGCGCAGCCGCTCGACGCTGGCCGGATCGAGCGTGAACACCAGTTCGGCCTGGCCGGCTTCGGCCATCAGCGCGCGCGTCTCCCCGCGCGACACCGAAAGATACGACACCCGTGCGATCGCCGGCGCGGGACCGGTCCAGCCCTCGAAGCGCACGGCTTCGACCCGCGACGGCGGCGTCACCTCGACGGCGCGATAGGGGCCAGAGCCGACGATCCGCCGCACCGCGCCGCTGTCGTCGAACGAGGCGGGCGCCAGGACCTGCGTGCTGCTGTGCGCCAGAAACGCCGGCAGCGCCATGAACGGCCGGGACGTGCGCACGACGACCGCATTGCCGTCGGCAGCGATCGCCGCCACCGGGGCGGCGCGCAGCGGCCCGGGCTGGGCGCGCGCGCGCTCGAGCGCCCGCGCCACGACGACGGCGTCGACCGCGCTGCCGTCGTGGAACTTCGCCCCCGCACGCAGGACGAACCGCCAGGTAAGCCGGTCGTCGCCGACCGCCCAGGACGTTGCCAGACCCGGCTGCGGCAGGCCGCCGTCATCGGCGCCGATCAGCGTCTCGACGATCTGCATGCGCGTGAAGATGTAGCCCGCGCGCGACGGATCGAGCCCGGTGATTTCCCACGGCGCGACGATGCGCATCGGGCGGTCCGGCGCCTGGGCGCGCGCCGGCACCAGCGGCACGGCGGCGGTCGCCGCGGCGGCGGCAAGAACGTGGCGACGGCTCAGCTTCGGCATGTTGGCTCTCGCAGATGGGAATGGCGGCGGGCCGACGGATCGCCGGCGGATCGGCAGCATACATAGCTATGTTATAACGTCAATGATGCGAATGACTCGCAACCATTGCCGGAGGCGCCGCCGCACGCGAAGCAATCGCGTTCAGCGCCAGCGCAGGAGCCAGCGCTCGAGCCGGCTGAGGATGGCGCCGATCGCGAGGCCGAGCGCGGAGAGGCAGACGACGCCGGCGAGAAGCTGGTCGGTCAGCATCAGGTTGCCGGCGGCCAGGATGAAGGCGCCGATGCCGTACTCGGCGCCGATCATCTCCGCCGAGACGAGCAGGATCAGCGCGATCGATGCGGTGATGCGGAATCCGGCGAGGATCCCGGGCAGCGCGCCGGGCAGCACGATCTTCCGCACGATGTCGCGCCACGGCAGGTTGAAGCTCTGGCCCATGCGGATGAGGCTGCGCGGCACGCCGTCGATGCCGGAATAGACCGCGATCACGGTCGGGAAGAACACGCCGAGCGCGATCGTCGCGATCTTCGAGACCTCGCCGATGCCGAGCCACAGGATGAGCAGCGGCAGCAGCGCGATCTTCGGGATCGGGAACAGCGCCGAGACGATCGGCAGACCGACCGCGCGCGCGAGCGAAAACAGCCCCATCGAAAAGCCGACCGCGAGGCCGGCGAGCGTGCCGACCGTCCAGCCCGCGGCGATCCGCAGCAGCGATTCGCTGACGTGGCGCCACAGCGTGCCGGCCTCGGCGACCTCGCGGAGCGCCGCCAGCACCGACGACGGTGCCGGCAGGAAGAGCGGCGTCACCCAGCGCTGCCGCACCGCGAGTTCCCAGATCGCGATGATGGCGACGAATGCGACGAGCGCGGCGCCGTGCCGTGGGGTCGGCAGGTAGCCGCCGCCGCGGAACGGCAGCGGCCGCGCCGGCGCGTGCCCTTCAGCCTGCGGCGCCATGATCCGCCACTTCGCGCTCGGCGACCTGGGCCTCGGCCTTGATCAGCGCCCACAGCCGGTCGTGCAACGCCGCAAGATCGCGCTGCGCCGCGTCGTGCCCGCGCTCGCTCTGCGGGACGCCGATCGCCACGACGTCGCGCAGCCGGCCCGGCCGGCGCGACAGTACGGCGACGCGGTCGGCGACGCGCAGCGCCTCGGCAAGATTGTGCGTGACCCACACCGCGGTGATGCGCTCGCGCAGCCACAGCGCCAGGAAGTCCTCCATCAGCAGCTCGCGCGTCTGCGCATCGAGCGCCGACAGCGGCTCGTCCATCAGCAGGATCGACGGCTTGACCGCGAGCGCGCGCGCGATGCCGACGCGCTGGCGCATGCCGCCCGAGAGCTGTTTGGGAAACGCCGCGCGGAAATCGCCCAGTCCGGTGCGCGCGAGCACGTCGTCGATGCGCGCCGCGCGCTCGCCCGGGTCCAGCCGGTGGTGCTCGAGCGCCAGCGCGACGTTGCCTTCGACCGTCCGCCACGGCAGCAGCGCGAAATCCTGGAAGACGTAGGTCAGCGGATTGAGCGTGCCCGCGCGCGCCTCACCCGCCAGCATCACCCGTCCCGCGCTCGGCGCCAGGATGCCGCCCATGATCCCGAGCAGGGTCGACTTGCCGCAGCCCGACGGACCGATCAGCGCGAGGATCTCGCCCGCGCGCGCGGCGATGTCGATCCCGTCGAGCGCCGTCACGTCCCCGTATCGATGCGAGACTCCCTCGACGATCAGTTCCATCGCCGCGCTCAGCGCGGGACGTTGAAGTGCCCCTGGACGAAGCTGAGATCGACGATCGCGCGGGCGTCTACGTCGCGACCGGCCTGGCCGTTCGCCTGCCAGAAGGTTACCTGGTCGTAGATGTCCTGGACGTTGAGCCGCCCCTGGGCGTCGACGAAGGGAAGTCCCTCGGCCACGCGCTCCGCCGGCTGCTGCAGCACGCGTGCGAGGATGGCGATCATGTCGGCGTAGTTGTCGCCGCGCACCTCGCGGCCCGCCGCGTCGCGCTGGTTGAAGGCGCGGTTGTAGTCGGCGGCACCGCGCAGATAGGCGCGCACGAAACGCTCCACCACCGGGCGGCGCTGCTCGATCATGCGCGGGCTGGTGAACAGCGCGCCGAGCTGCCACGGCGTTTCGTCGCCGACCCAGCCGATGATCCGGCCGGCGCTCTCCGCCTCCAGCTGGCGTGCCAGCGTGACCGGCGCGAGGATCGCGTCGACCTGCCCGCCCTTGAACGCGGCCGCCATGTTCGGGAGCTGCTGCAGCGGCACCATCGTGACGCGCGACAGATCGAACGAATATTTGCGCGCGAGCAGGCCGAGCGAATAGTGGAACGTCGAGCCGACCGTGGTCATGCCGATTCGCCGGCCCGGCAGGTCGCGCAGCGACGTCAGGCCGCCGGCATAGGCCTGGTTCGTCACCATGTAGGCGACCAGCTGGAAGCCGGGCTCCTCGCGGCTTTGCGAGGCGATGATCCGCAGCGCCCCGCGGCCGGCGAGATTGAAGAAGCCCGCGGTCAGCCCGGTCACGCCGAAATCGGCGTCGCCCGACGTCACCGCCACCGGAACCTGCTGCGCCGCGGTGAAGAACTTGAGTTCGGGCGCCAGGCCCTCCTCGCGGAAGTAGCCGCGCGCGTCGGCGATGAAGATCGGCCCCGACGACGACAGGCGCAGGACGCCGATCGACACCGGCGTCGGCGCGGCCGCCTGGGCGAGTTGCAGCGGCTCGGCCTGCGCGGCGGCGGTGACGACGACGGCCGCGAACAGCGCGGCGAACAGCGACCGGATCATGGATCCTCCCGGGTCTTGGTCAGTTGCCGCACTATTGCGATCCGGCGTCCGGCAAGTCAATTGCCGCCGCGCCCGGTACCCGGGGCGCCCGCACGCGCATGCGACCGATCCGCGCGGATGCAAAGGGCTGACATCGCCGCCCGAAGCCCCTAGATAGAAGCGGCATGCCCAATCCACGCCCGGCCCGCTTCGCCCCGATCGCGGTGTTTGTCGCGATTCTGGTCCACGTCATCGCCACCGCGGCCCTGGCCCAGGCGCCGAACCCGCCGCCGAGCCCGGTTCCCGCGGTAACCGCACCGGCCCAGCCGGCTGCGCCCGCACCGGATCCCGTACCCACCCTCACGGCGCCGGCGGTTCCGGCCGCGGGCGCGCCGGCCGCGGCCGCCCCACCCAGCCCCGAGCTCGAACGCCTGCTGCAGACGCTGGAGAACGACGCCGAGCGCCAGCGCCTCGTCGAAGGCCTGCGGGCACTCCTCCAGGCGCAGCGTTCCGGGCAGGCGGCGCCAGCCGAGGCGACGCCTCAGATCGACCGCGTCGGCGGCCGCTTCGTCGAGACCCTCGCCGAGCAGATCGGCGGCGTCGGCGCCGCGGTGCTGCGCGCCGCCGGCTTCGTCGCCGACGCGCCGAAGCTCTGGCACGGCCTGCGCAGCGTTCTCGGCAATCCGGTCGCGCGCGCGCGGATCGTCGAAACCGTGACCACGATCGCGGCCATCCTCCTGGTCGCGTGGGCAGCTGAGTGGTTGACGCGCCTCGCGCTGGTGCGTCCGCGCCGGGTGTTCGAGTCGCGGCCCGGCGCCACCGGCTGGCGCCGCCTGCGTGACGGCATCTACCACGCCCTGCTGGCGCTGGTGCCGATCGCGGTGTTCGGCGCTGCGGCGTTCATCGTCCTCGGCATTGCGGCGCCGACCTTCGTCGTCGCGCTGATCGCGGTTGCGATGATCAATGCGAGCCTGCTCTCGCGCGCGATCGGCCTCGCGTCGTGGACCATCCTCGCCCCGCGCGTGCCGCGCCTGCGGCTGCTGCCGCTCGCCGACGAGACCGCCGCCTATTTCGACCTGTGGATCCGGCGGATCGCCGGCGTGTCGATCTACGGCCAGTTCGCCGCGGAGGCGGTCTACATCGTCGGCCTGCCCTATTCGGGCTACGTCTTCCTGCTCAAGCTGCTCGGCGTCGTCGTCGCATTGATGCTGGTCATCCTGGTGCTGCAGAACCGCCACACCGTGGCGCAGATCATCGCCGGCAGCACCGCCGCCGGACACGGCGACGACGACCCCGGTGCGCCGCGGCGCGCGGTGCGGCGCTTCGCCGACTACTGGCACGTCCCGACGCTCACCTTCGTCGCGTTCGTCCTCGCCGTCTGGTTACTGCAGCAGGACAGTTTCGTCTCGGTGCTCCAGGCGGCCGCGCTCACGCTCGTGCTGATCGCGCTCGCCTGGCTCGCCTCGCGCCTCGCGCGCCGGCTGATCACGCGCATGTTCACGATCAGCGAGGAACTCAAGCAGCGCTTCCCGACGCTCGAGGCGCGCGCCAACCGCTATTCGCAGATCCTCGACGTCGCGGCGATCGGCGCGATCTGGGCCTTCGCCGTGACCGCCATCCTCGAAGGCTGGGGCCTGCGCTCGCTCGAATGGCTGACGAGCCAGAGCGGGCGGCGCATCACCTCGAGCACGATCTCGATCGCGCTCACCGTCCTGGTGGCGCTCGCGGTGTGGGAGGGCGTGCGGATCACGCTCGACCGCTATGTCGGCCGCGTCGCCGGCGCGAGCCTCGAGGACCAGCGCCGCGCGGCGCGCATCCGCACGATGATCCCGCTGATCAACCGCGTCCTGCTGATGATCCTCGGCGCCTTCGTCGGGCTGATCGTGCTGTCGGAGCTCGGCGTCAACATCGCCCCGCTGCTGGCGCTGTCCGGCGCCGTCGGCATCGCGGTCGGCCTCGGCGCGCAGCAGCTCATCAAGGATCTGATCGCCGGCGCCTCGATGGTGATCGAGGACACCGTGGCGATCGGCGACGCGGTCGAGGTCGGCGACAAGGCGGGGGTGGTCGAGGACATGTCGCTGCGCGCGCTCAAGCTGCGCGCGCTCGACGGCACGCTGCATACGATCCCGTTCGGCGAGTTCAAGATCATCAGCAACATGTCGAAGGACTTCTCCTTTGCGGTGGTCGAGGTCCATGTCGGCTACGGCGCCGACGTCGACACCGTGATCGATCTGATCATCAAGACCGCCGAGGCACTGCGCCAGGACCCCGACGTGGGGCCGCTGATCCGCAGCGACTTCGAAAGCTTCGGCGCCGAGCGCTTCGGGGCCGCGGCGATCATCTACCGCGGCCGTTTCCGCACCCTGCCCGGCCGCGCCGCGCTGGTCGTGCGCGCCTTCAACCGCGCGATCAAGAACGCCTTCGATCGGGCCGGCATCGAGATGCCGTATCCGCAGCACACGATCCGGATGATCGCCGAGCCGCCGCGGCGCCTTGGGCCCGTCGAGGACGAAGGCGGCCCGGCGAAAGCCGGTTGACGGCGTGCGCCGCCGCCCCCACCTTCCTTCGCCCTGGGGGTGGGCATGACGGTTGATCTCGGGCTTCTGGCGACGCGGCGCTTCCTGCCGCTGTTCGTCACGCAGTTTCTCGGCGCGTTCAACGACAACCTGATCAAGAACGCGATCGTCGTCCTGATCGTGTTCGGCCACGCGGCCGGCACGGGGCCGAGCGGCGACGTCGCCGGCCAGCTCGCCGGCGCCGCGCTCGTCGTGCCGTTCTTCTTCCTTTCGGCGACCGCCGGCCAGCTAGCCGACCGCTTCGACAAGTCGCTCGTCGCGCGCGTGGTGAAGTTCTGCGAGATCCCGCTGATGGCGGCGGCGGCCGCGGGCCTGATCGCCGGCAACGGCTGGCTGCTGCTGTTCGTGCTGCTGCTCATCGGCGCCCAGTCGACCTTTCTCGGCCCCGTCAAATACGCCCTGCTGCCCGCGCATCTGGGCGAGCGCGAACTCGTTGCCGGCAACGGCCTGATCGAATCCTCGACCTTCCTCGCCATCCTGCTCGGCACGATCATCGGCGGCATCACGGTCACGCTGCCGGGCGGCCCGGCCATCGTCGCCGGGATGATCATCGCCTTCGCGGTGGCGGGCTTCGTCGCCAGCCTGTTCATTCCGCCGGCGCCGGCCGCCGACCCGGGCCTCGCGATCAACCCCAACATCGTCGCCGAGACGATGTCGATCGTGCGCGAGGCGCGGCGCGGCCTCGGCGTCTTCCGCGCGATCATGGGCCTCAGCTGGTTCTGGGCGTTCGGAGCGGTGCTGATCGGCCAGCTGCCGGCGTGGGGCCGCTCGACGCTCGGAACCGACGAGCACGTCTTCACGCTCTTCCTCGCGGTCTTCGCGATCGGCATCGGCGCCGGCTCGTTCCTGTGCGCGCGCTTCCTCAAGGGGGAGATCGCGGCGCGCCACGTGCCGTTGGGCGCGCTCGGCATGTGCGTGTTCAGCGTCGACCTTGCCTTCGCCGGCCATGGCTGGACGGTCGCCGACGGCCAGTTGATCGGCATCGGCGCGTTCCTCTCGACCGCCGGGGGCTGGCGGATCGTCGTCGACCTCTTTCTGATCGCGCTGTCGGGCGGCCTGTTCACCGTCCCGCTCTATGCCATCCTGCAGTCGTGGTCGAACCCGACGCGGCGCGCGCGCACCATCGCCGCCAACAACGTCCTCAACGCCGCAATGATGACGCTCGCCACGCTCCTCGCCGTCCAGATGGTCGGCTTCGGCGCAAGTTCGGGCGCGCTCTTCCTCGTCCTTGCCGCGCTCAACGCCGTCGCGGCGGTCTACATCTCCACGCTGCTCCCCGACGAGGTGCTCAAGGGCATCTTCAGCTTCGTCTTCCGCCGCCTCTACGGCCTGCAGGTGCGCGGCGTCGAGCAGATGCCGAAGCCGGGCGAGCCGGCGGTCGTCGTCGTCAACCACGTCTCGCTGCTCGACGGGCTGCTGCTGGCGACCGTGCTGCCGGGCAAGCCGACCTTCGCGGTCGACACGTTCATTTCGCAGCGCTGGTGGGCGAAGCCGTTCCTCGCCCTCGTCGACGTCTTCACCGTCGACCCGACCAATCCGATGGCGACCAAGGCGCTGATCCGCGTGGTGCGCGAGGGCCGCAGCCTCGTGATCTTCCCCGAAGGCCGGATCACCGTGACCGGCGCGCTGATGAAGGTCTACGAGGGGCCGGGGATGATCGCCGACAAGGCGGAAGCGGTCATCGTGCCGGTGCGCATCGACGGCGCGCAGTTCACGCCGTTCTCCTACCTGCGCGGCAAGTTGCGCCTGTCGTGGTTTCCGCGCATCACGATCACCATCCTGCCGCCGCGGCGGATCGGCGCCCCGGCGGGGGTGACGGGCCGACAGCGCCGGCGCGTCATCGGCCAGAAGCTCTACGACATCATGTCGGACATGATGTTCGTCACCTCGGCGACGCGGCTCAACCTTTTCCAGGGACTGCTCGACGCGCGCGGACGCTACGGCCGCAAGCAGATCATCGCCGAGGACTACGAGCGCCGGCGCATCACCTACGACCGCTTCGTGCGCGGCAGCATCGTGCTCGGCCGCAAGCTCGCCCAGCAGACGGCGCCGCGCGAGAACGTCGCGCTGCTGCTGCCCAACGCGGTCGCGACGATGATCGCCTTCTTCGGCCTGCACGCCTTCGGCCGCGTGCCGGCGATGCTCAACTTCGCCGCGGGGGCCGAGAGCATGGCGCTCGCCTGCACCGGGGCCGGGGTCAAGCTCGTCGTCACCTCGCGCCGCTTCGTCGAGCGCGCCAAGCTCGCCGCGGTCGTCGAGCGGCTGTCGCAGCAGGCGACGATCCTCTATCTCGAGGACGTCGGCGCGACGATCGGCCTCGCCGACAAACTCGTCGGCCTCGTGGCGCCGCGCCTCGCCGCGCGCATTCATCGCCGCCACGCGCCGGCGCCCGACGATCCATGCGTCGTGCTGTTCACGTCGGGAACCGAAGGCGCGCCCAAGGGCGTCGTGCTGTCGCACGCCAACATCATGGCGAACCGGCTGCAGCTCGCCGCGCGCATCGACTTCAACCCGTCCGACACCGTTTTCAACGCCCTGCCGGTGTTCCATTCCTTCGGGCTGACCGGCGGTGCGCTGCTGCCGATGCTCTCGGGCATCCGCACCTTCTTCTACCCGTCGCCGCTGCACTACCGGATCGTGCCGGAGCTGGTCTACGGCGAGAACGCGACGATCCTGTTCGGTACCGACACGTTCCTGTCGGGCTATGCGCGCAACGCCAATCCCTACGACTTCTACAGCGTGCGCTACGTCTTCGCCGGCGCCGAGAAGGTCCGCCCGGAGACGCGGCGGACCTGGATGGAGAAATTCGGCCTGCGCCTGCTCGAAGGCTACGGCGCCACCGAGACGGCGCCGGTGCTCGCGGTCAACACGCCGATGCACAACAAGCCGGGCACGGTCGGCCGGCTGCTGCCGAACATCGAATACCGGCTCGACCCCGTGCCGGGGATCGCCACCGGCGGGCGGCTGGTGGTGCGCGGGCCCAACGTGATGCTCGGCTATCTGCGCTCCGAGAAGCCCGGCGTGCTCGAACCGCCGGAGGGCGGCTGGTATGACACCGGCGATATCGTCGAGATCGACGACGACGGCTTCGTGACCATCGTCGGCCGCGCCAAGCGTTTCGCCAAGATCGGCGGCGAGATGGTGAGCCTCGCCGCGGTGGAAAGCTGGGCCGGCGAGACCTGGCCCGGCAGCCAGAACGCGGTGGTGGCAATGCCCGATGCGCGCAAGGGCGAACAGCTCGTCCTCATCAGCGACCACGCCGGGGCCGCGCGCGACGCCCTCCTTGCCTTCGCCGGGACGCGCGGCATCCCCGAGCTGATGATTCCGCGCACCATCGTGCCGGTCGCCAAGATGCCGCTGCTCGGCACCGGCAAGATCGACTATCGTGCCGCGGGCGACCTCGCCCGTTCCGTCTTGTCCCAATCGCAGCCCGCCGCCGCGCCATGAACACACTGCCCCGCCACCGCCACACCGCCGCGAT
>JAEUKZ010000029.1 GCA_016793045.1 Alphaproteobacteria bacterium | reverse complement strand
CGACAGCACGCCCGAGTAGACGCGCACGAAGGTCAGCGAGCCGACGAACGGGTCGGTCATGATCTTGAACGCGAGACCCGAGAAGGGCTCGTCGTCGGAGCACTTGCGCTCCATCTCCGTGCCCTTGCCGTCGACGTCGGTCCCCTTGACCGCGGCGACGTCGATCGGCGACGGCAGGAAGTCGACCACGGCGTCGAGCAGCGGCTGGACGCCCTTGTTCTTGAAGGCCGCGCCGCAGATCACGGGATAGAACTTGCTGCCGACCGTGCCCCTGCGGATGCAGGCCTTGAGGACCTCGATCGACGGCTCCTCGCCGCCGAGATAGGCTTCCAGCGCGGCATCGTCCTGATCGATGACGGCGTCGATCAGCATCGCGCGATACTCGGCCGCCTTGTCCTTCAGGTTGTCGGGGATCTCGCCGACCACGTAGTCGGCCCCCATCGTCTCGTCCTTGTAGGTGATCGACTTCATGCGCAGCAGGTCGACCACGCCGATGAACTGGCTTTCGGCGCCGATGGGAAGCTGAAGGACGACGGGCTTGGCGCCCAGCTTCTCGCTGATCGTGCCGACCGACATGTAGAAGTCGGCGCCGATGCGGTCCATCTTGTTGATGAAGCAGATGCGCGGCACGTCGTACTTGTCGGCCTGGCGCCACACCGTCTCGGACTGCGGCTCGACGCCGTTCACGCCGTCGAACACCGCGACCGCGCCGTCGAGCACCCGCAAGCTGCGCTCGACCTCGATCGTGAAGTCGACGTGGCCGGGCGTATCGATGATGTTGATGCGGTGATCGTTCCAGAACGCCGTCGTCGCCGCGGACGTGATGGTGATCCCGCGCTCCTGCTCCTGCTCCATCCAGTCCATCGTCGCCGTGCCTTCGTGCACTTCGCCGATCTTGTAGGACTTGCCGGTGTAGAACAGGATTCGCTCGGTGGTCGTGGTCTTGCCGGCATCGATGTGCGCCATGATGCCGATGTTGCGATAACGCTCGAGCGGGGTGGTCCGCGCCATGGTGGTCGGCGTCCTTTCCGGCCTTACCAGCGATAATGAGAGAAGGCGCGATTCGCTTCCGCCATGCGGTGCGTATCTTCGCGCTTCTTGACCGCCGCCCCGCGGTTGTTCGAGGCGTCGAGGAGCTCGCCCGAGAGCCGCTCCGTCATCGTGTTCTCGCTGCGGCCGCGCGCCGAGGCGATCAGCCAGCGGATCGCCAGCGCCTGGCCGCGCTCCTGCCGCACCTCGACCGGAACCTGATAGGTCGCGCCGCCGACGCGGCGCGAGCGAACCTCGAGCGCCGGGCGGACGTTGTCGAGCGCGCCGTGGAAGACCTTCACCGGGTCGGTGCCCGTCTTCTTCTGGATCGTTTCGAGCGCGCCATAGACGATCGTCTCGGCAGCCGACTTCTTGCCCGAATACATCAGGCAGTTCATGAACCGGGTGACGACGGTATCCGAGAATTTCGGATCGGGAAGAACTTCGCGGCGTTCGGCCGCACGGCGACGAGACATCGGCGACCTCCCTTACTTCGGACGCTTGGCGCCGTACTTCGAACGGCGCTGGCGGCGATCCTTGACGCCCTGCGTGTCGAGGGTGCCGCGGATGATGTGATAGCGGACGCCCGGCAGATCCTTGACGCGACCGCCGCGGATCATGACGACCGAGTGTTCCTGAAGATTGTGGCCCTCGCCCGGGATGTAGCTGACCACTTCGTAGCCGTTGGTGAGCCGCACCTTCGCGACCTTGCGCAGGGCCGAGTTCGGCTTCTTCGGCGTCGTGGTGTAGACGCGCGTGCAGACGCCGCGCTTCTGCGGGCTGCCGCGCAGCGCCGGAACCTTATTGCGTCCGATCTTCGGGCTGCGTCCGATCCGGACGAGCTGATTAACCGTCGGCATACGCTCTCAATTCCTTTCCGACCCGTCGGGGCCACCCAAGCGAGACGTCCTTCAAGCGAAACAAGGCCCCGCCAGGAAGCCGACCTTGTCGCTTCCCTCGGGACCTTCGGAGCCGGGCGCCGCATCCGGCGGCGACCTGGCCACGACAAACTTGTTTCTCGTTGCCTCAAGCCCGTGTTTCGAAGCCATCTTCGACGACCGGACCCTGTAAGCGGCGCGGGTTATACGCCCCACAGCCGGGTGCGTCAAGCATCGCCGCCGATTGCGGATTTCGCTGCATTGCGGCATCAGCAAAGGAGCGAAAACACCCCTGGAACACCCCCGGAACGTACGATTATTGCGCCGCGGAGGGCCGTCGCCCGGCGCCTTCCCGGCCGACTCCGCCGCTCCCCAAAAGAAAACCCCGCCGGCGCTCGCGCGCCGGCGGGGCTATTGGGTCGCGCGGATCGCGCGTTCAGGCGGAGCGTGCCGCGCGCCGCTTGGTCCCGGCGAGGGCACGCGGGCGATCCTTGCCCGCCCCGGCATCGGCCGTCGCCATCTCCTCGTCCTTGCGCGAGGCGAGGACTTCGCGGTCGCGCTCGGCCGCGATCTGGCGCAGGCGGTTCATCACCGACCCCGTGCCGGCCGGGATCAGGCGGCCGACGATCACGTTCTCCTTGAGGCCGATCAGGCTGTCGACCTTGCCGTTGACCGCCGCCTCGGTGAGGACGCGCGTCGTCTCCTGGAACGAAGCCGCGGAGATGAACGAGCGGGTCTGCAGCGACGCCTTGGTGATGCCCTGCAGGACCGGCTTGGCCGTGGCGATGCGCAGATCCTCCGCCGCCGCCTTGGCGTTGACCTGCTCGAACTCGTCGCGGTCGACCTGCTCGCCGGCGAGGAAGGTCGTGTCGCCGGGGTTCTCGATCTCGACCTTCTGCAGCATCTGGCGGACGATCACCTCGATGTGCTTGTCGTTGATCTTCACGCCCTGGAGCCGATAGACCTCCTGGATCTCGTTGACGAGATAGGTCGCCAGCGCCTCCACGCCGAGGACGCGCAGGATGTCGTGCGGCACGCGGCTGCCGTCCATCAGCAGGTCGCCGCGCTGCACGTGGTCGCCTTCCTGAACGCTGATGTGCTTGCCCTTCGGGATCATGTACTCGACCGGCTGACCGCCCTCGTCGTGCGGGCGCACGATGATGCGGCGCTTGGTCTTGTAGTCCTTGCCGAACTCGATGCGGCCGTCGATCTCGCTGATGATGGCGAAATCCTTGGGGCGGCGCGCCTCGAACAGCTCCGCCACGCGCGGCAGACCGCCGGTGATGTCGCGGGTCTTCGACGATTCGCGCGGGATGCGCGCAAGCACGTCGCCCGCCTTCACCTCGGCGCCGTTCTCGATCGACAGCACGGCATCGACGGGCATGAAGTAGCGCGCCTCGAGCCCGTTGCCGAGCGCGATGACGTTGCCCTTGGCGTCGCGCAGCGTGATGCGCGGACGCAGCTCCGCGCCCTTCGGCTGCTGGCGCCAGTCGACGACGACCTTGTTCGAGATGCCGGTCGCCTCGTCCATCACCTCGCGCATCGACACGCCTTCGACGAGGTCGACGTAGTGCGCGATGCCTTCCTTCTCGGTGATGATCGGCAGCGTGTAGGGATCCCACTCCGCCAGGCGCTGGCCCTTCTTGACCACCGAGCCTTCGTCCTGGAGCAGCTTGGCGCCGTAGGGGATGCGATGGCGCGCGCGCTCGCGGCCGGCGTCGTCGACCAGCACGATTTCGCAGTTGCGCCCCATCACGACCGGGATCTTCTGGCTGTTGACGACGACGTTGCGGTTGCGGATCACGACCTTGGCGTCGTACGCCGCCTCCACCGACGACTGCTCGGCGCCGCGCTGGACCGCGCCGCCGATGTGGAAGGTGCGCATCGTCAGCTGCGTGCCCGGCTCGCCGATCGACTGCGCGGCGATGATGCCGACGGCTTCGCCGACGTTCACCATCGTTCCGCGCGCGAGATCGCGCCCGTAGCACTTGCCGCATACTCCGCTCGCGCTCGTGCAGGTGAGCACCGAGCGGATCTTCACCATCTCGACGCCCGCACGGTCGATGCGGTCGACGTCCTCCTCGCCGATGATGTCGGCCGCCTTGACCAGCACCGCGCCCGACAGCGGATCGACGATGTCGACCGCAGCGGCGCGGCCGAGGATGCGTTCGCCCAGCGTGGCGATGACCTCGCCGCCCTCGACGACCGCCTTGACGCTCAGGCCGTCCTCGGTGCCGCAATCGTCCTCGACGATGATCGCGTCCTGCGCGACGTCGACGAGGCGGCGGGTGAGGTAGCCGGAGTTGGCGGTCTTGAGCGCGGTGTCGGCGAGGCCCTTGCGCGCGCCGTGCGTCGAGTTGAAGTACTCGAGGACGGTCAGGCCTTCCTTGAAGTTCGAGATGATCGGGGTCTCGATGATCTCACCCGACGGCTTGGCCATCAGGCCGCGCATGCCGGCGAGCTGCTTGATCTGCGCTGCGGAACCGCGCGCGCCGGAGTGCGCCATCATGTAGACGGCGTTGATCGGCTCGCCCTTCTTCGGGCGGCTGATCTCCTTCATCATCTCCTCGGCGACGCGGTCCGTGCAGGCGGACCACGCATCGACGACCTTGTTGTACTTCTCGCCCTGCGTGATCAGGCCGTCCTGGTACTGCTGCTCGTACTCGGTGACCTTGCGCTGCGTCTCCTCGACGAGGTCCGTCTTCTTGGCCGGGATGACGAGGTCGTCCTTGCCGAAGGAGATGCCGGCGCGGCAGGCCTGCTGGAAGCCCATCGACATCATGCGGTCGGCGAAGATCACGGTCTCCTTCTGGCCGCAGTGGCGGTAGACCACGTCGATGACGTTGGAGATTTCCTTCTTCGTCAGCAGCTGGTTGACCAGCTTGAACGGCACGTTGACGTGACGCGGCAGGATCTGGGCCAGCTGGATGCGGCCCGGCGTCGTGTCGACGACGCGGGTCACCAGGCTGCCGTCCGGGTCGACGGTCTTGAGGCGGCACTTCACCTTGGCGTGCAGCGAGACGCGGCCGTGGAACAGCCCCTGCTCGACCTCGGCGAGGTCGGCGAAATGCATGCCCTCGCCCTTCTCGCCGTCGCGCTCCATCGTCAGGTAGTAGAGCCCGAGCACGATGTCCTGCGAGGGCACGATGATCGGCTTGCCGTTGGCGGGGCTGAGGATGTTGTTGGTCGACATCATCAGAACGCGCGCCTCGAGCTGCGCCTCGAGCGACAGCGGCACATGGACGGCCATCTGGTCGCCGTCGAAGTCCGCGTTGAACGCGGTGCAGACGAGCGGGTGGAGCTGGATCGCCTTGCCCTCGATCAGCACCGGCTCGAACGCCTGGATGCCGAGACGGTGGAGCGTCGGCGCGCGATTGAGCAGCACGGGATGCTCGCGGATGACCTCCTCGAGGATGTCCCACACCTCCGGCCGCTCC
>JAEUKZ010000003.1 GCA_016793045.1 Alphaproteobacteria bacterium | reverse complement strand
ACCGCATTATCTTGCTGAGCGAACCCGCCAAGCCCAGGAGGCCACGATGCCCGCTCCGCGCCCCTACAAGACCCATGTCGGCAATCACCCGCTGCGGCCCGAAACGCTGATGCTGGGCTACGGCTACGACCCGCGCCTGTCCGAAGGCGCGGTCAAGCCGCCGGTGTTCCTCACCTCGACCTTCGTCTTCGAATCCGCCGAACAGGGCCGCGACTTCTTCGACTACACCGCCGGCCGGCGCGAGCCGAAGCCCGGCGAATCCGCGGGGCTGGTCTATTCGCGCTTCAACCACCCCAACAGCGAGATCGTCGAGGATCGGCTCGCGGTCTACGAAGGCGCCGAGGCCTGCATTCTGTTTTCCTCCGGCATGTCGGCGATCGCGACGACGATCCTCGCCTTCGCGCGGCCCGGCGACGCGATCCTGCATTCGCAGCCGCTCTATGGCGGCACCGAGTCGCTCATTGCCAAGACGCTCGCGGCCTACAACATCGGCGCGGCCGGGTTCGCCGACGGCACCGACGAGGCGGCGATCCGCGCCGCGGCGGCGGCGGCATCAGCGCAGGGCCGCATCGCGGCGGTGATGATCGAGTCGCCGTCGAACCCGCTCAACACGCTGGTGGACATCGCGCTCGTCCGCCGGATTGCCGACGAGGTCGGCGTACGCCAGGGCCATCGCCCGGTGGTGATCTGCGACAACACGCTGCTCGGTCCGGTCTTCCAGCATCCGCTCGCGCACGGCGCCGACGTCTCGGTCTATTCGCTGACCAAGTATGTCGGCGGCCATTCGGACCTGATCGCCGGCGCCGCGCTCGGCGCGAAGGAGGTGACGCGACCGATCAAGGCGCTGCGCGGCGCCATCGGCACGCAGCTCGATCCGCATTCGTGCTGGATGCTCGGCCGCTCGCTCGAAACGCTCAGCCTGCGCATGGAGCGCGCCAACGAGAACGCGCGCCATGTCGCCGCGTTCCTGCGCGACCATCCGCGGATCGAGACCGTCCACTACCTGCCGTTCGTGCCGCCCGAATCGCCGCAGCATCGCGTCTATCACGCGCAATGCAGCGGCGCCGGTTCGACCTTCTCCTTCGACATCAAGGGTGGCCGCGACGCGGCCTTCGCGTGCCTCAACGCGCTGCAGGTGTTCAAGCTCGCGGTCAGCCTCGGCGGCACGGAATCGCTCGCGAGCCATCCCGGCTCGACGACGCATTCGGGCGTGCCCGAGGCGCTGCGCCGGCGCCTCGGCGTCAGCGAGGCGACGATCCGCGTCTCGATCGGCATCGAGCATCCGGACGACCTGATCGCCGACCTCACCCAGGCGCTCGCCGCGCCGCGGCACCGCTGAGGGCGCGGCTGATGGATCGTTAATCTCTTCAATTCAGGATGGGGAGTGCTATGAATCGCGCGGCCCATCGGGATGCTGCGGTGTCCGGGCACGCTCATTGGGGTGCTTCGAGGGTTTCATGCTGGTCTGCGATTGCGGCCTGTGCCGACATGCCGGCGAGCCCGCGGCCTACGCGGAAGGTCACGCGGCCGCGCGCCTGACGTTTCCGGACGGCGACGCCGCGCCGCCGCGTCCCGGCCGACGGCGCTTCCTCGCCGGTCTCGGCGGCGTCGCGCTCGCCCTGGCCGGCATCGGCACCGCCGAGGCGGCCCAGCAGCCGACCGCGGACCGCGCGCCGGCGCGCGCCGCGGCACGCCGCCTGACCCTGCTCAACACCCATACGGGCGAGACCTTCAACGAGCCCATCCTGGTCAACGGGCGCTACAGCCCGGCCGCGCTGCAGCGGCTCAACGTGCTGATGCGCGACCACCATTCGGGTGCGATCCGGCGCTGCGATCCGCAGCTCTTCGATCTGCTGTCGCGCATCCAGATGCGCATCGGCCGTCCGCTCAGCCTCGTCAGCGGCTATCGTTCCTGGGCGACCAATGCGTGGCTGCGCGCGCGCAGCAACAACGTCGCCGAGCACAGCTTCCACATCCGCGGCATGGCGGCGGATTTCTACGTCGAGGGCGTGCGGGCCGCCGGAGTCGCGCGCATCGCGCAGGCCGTCGGCGCCGGCGGCGTCGGGCTCTATCGCGGCTCGTCCTTCATCCACGTCGACACCGGGCCGCGGCGCAGCTGGTATTACTGAACAGGCGAGGCGCCGCCGAGGCGCGTGGGCTCAGGCGCGCGCGGCGCGCCCCGGCTCCGCGGCGCCGCCCTCAGCGTCGCGCTGATCGGGCCCGGCGGGCAGTTCGACCGTCACCGTCGTACCCTCGGCGGGCCGGCTGGCGATCGCGAGCCGGCCGCCATGAAGCTCCGCCAGCAGGCGCGACAGCGGCAGGCCCAGCCCGGTGCCGGACTGGCGGCGGGTATACGCGGTCTGCACCTGGCCGAACGGCCTGATCGCGATGGCGAGTTCGGCCTCGCTCATGCCGATGCCGGTGTCCGTGATCGCGAAGCGCACGCCCCCGGCCGCCGCGCCGTCGATCGTCACCGTGACCAAGCCGCCGCGCGGCGTGAACTTGATCGCGTTCGACAGCAGGTTGATCAGGATCTGGCGGACCGCGCGGGCGTCGACCGCGGCCGGCAGCAGCGCCGGCGCGTACTGGCGGATGAGGCCGATGCCGGCGGCCTCGGCGAGCGGCGCGGCGATGCGCAGCGCGTCCTCGGCGAGGACGACGGGATCGCAGTGCGCGAAGTCGAGCTGATAGCGCCCCGCCTCGATCTTGGCGAGGTCGAGCAGGTCGTTGATGATCTGCAGCAGGTGGGTGCCGGCATCGTGGATGTCGTGCAGATACTCGCCCTGCCGCGCGTTGAGCGGCCCGAGGATGCCCAGCGTCAGCGCCTCCGACAGGCCGAGCACGGCGTTGAGCGGCGTGCGCAGCTCGTGGCTCATGTTGGCGAGGAACTCGCTCTTGGCGCGGTTCGCGGCTTCGGCATGGGCGACCGCGGCCTGCAGCGCCTGTGCGGTCTGCTCCATGTCGGTGACGTCCATGATCGTCTCGACGCCGCGGCCGTCGGGCGCCGGGTTGTGCGCGATGCGCAGCGTGCGCCCGCCGGCGAGGCGGCAGATCAGCACGCCGGGCTGGCGCGCGCGCGCCATCGCGACGCGATTCTCGATCGCGTCGCCGGTCTCGTCGGCGTCGAAGGAGCCGAACGACGCCGACAGCTCGAGCACGCTCTGCAGCTTCATCCCCGGCTGGATCGCCTCGCCAGGCAGGCCGAGCAGTTCGACATAGCGGCGGTTGAAGCTGACCAGGCGCTGTTCGGCATCGTACAGGCAGACCCCTTCGGCGATGCTGCCGAGCGTCGCGTCGAGCCGCACGTTGCGCTCGCGCAGCTCCTGCGCCATCGTCGCCAGCGCGGCCTCGCGCGCCTTGCGGTCCGACACGTCGCGCAAAGTGCCGAGGAACATCGGCCCGCCGGCGATCGCCAGCCGCACGACACGCAGGTCGAGCGGCAGCCGCCGCCCGTCGGCGGTCAGCCCGGTGACCTCGCGCGTGCGGCCGATGATCCGGTCCTCCCCCGACCGGACCGCGCGCGCGACATGCGCATCGTGGGCGCGCGCCTCCTCCGGCGGCATCAGCATCGAGACGTTGCGGCCCACGACCTCCGTCCGCGCGAAGCCGAACAGCCGCTCGGCGCCGTGCGACAGGTACTGCACGATGCCGCGCTGATCGATCGCGATGACGGCTTCGGTCTGCGCCTCGACGACGGCGTGGAAGAAGTCGGCGGGCAGCGCCCGCACCGGCGCGTGCCGCGGATCGCCGCAGCAGCATGCCGATGCGGCGCAGACGCCGCAGAGATCGCCGGCATCCATCCGCGGCGCCGCGCCGGATTTCGACCGGTCGGTCATGGGTTCAGGCTGCCCGCACCTGCTCGAAGAACCCGGCCACGCGCTGGTTGAGGGCACCGGCCTCCCCGCCCAGCGAGCGCGCCGCGGCGAGCACGCTGCCCGCGGCATCGCCCGTCCGCGTCGCGGTGCCGTTCAGGCCGGCGATGTTGCGGTTGACCTCGCCGGTTCCGGCCGCCGCCTGCTGGACGTTGCGCGCGATCTCCTTGGTCGCCGCGTCCTGCTCCTCGACCGCGGCGGCGATCGTGGTGGAGATCTCGCTCACGCCCGCGATCGTCGTGCGGATCGCGTCGATCGCCACGACCGCGCGCGACGTCGCGTCCTGGATCGCACCGACCTGGGCGGCGATGTCGTCGGTCGCGCGCGCGGTCTGGGTCGCGAGGCTCTTCACCTCGCTCGCAACCACCGCGAAGCCCTTGCCGGCCTCGCCGGCGCGCGCCGCCTCGATCGTGGCGTTGAGCGCCAGCAGGTTCGTCCGGCCGGCGATATCGTTGATCAGCTTGACCACCTCGCCGATCCGCTGGGCCGCGTCGGCGAGCGTGGTGACGAGCGCGTGGGTCTGGTTCGCCTCGTCGACCGCGCGGCGCGTCGTGCGCGTCGACTCGGCGACCTGACGGCCGATCTCGGCGATCGAGCCGGCGAGCTGTTCGGCGGCCGACGCCACCGTCTGCACGTTGCTCGAGGCCTCCTCCGATGCCGCGGACACGGCGACGGTCTGGCGCGAGGCGTCCGCGGCATCGGCGGCGAGCGTTTCCGCGGTCGTCTTGAGCGACGCGGCGGCGCTGGTGACGGTCGCCAGGATCGTGTCGACGTCGCCGCCGAAGCTTTTCACCGCTTCGTCGACGGCGTTCACCCGCCGGGCGCGATCGGCGAGCATCGCCTCCTGATAGACCGCGATGGCGACCACCATGTCGAGCATGACCGCCCGGTTGATCGCGCCGAGGAGATAGGCGAGGTGCGCCCCGCGCCACCGGCTGGCGCGGACCGCGAGCGCCAGGAGTTCGGTCATCACGAAGGCGTAGCCGCCGATGTACCAGCTCGGCTCGAGCCCGACCCGGTTGTGGACGAGGCCGATGGTGCGCACGCTGGCAAAGTACTCGTCGTCGAAGCCGCCCGCGAAGAGGCGGCGCCAGTGCGTCGTCTGCGCCTGCTTCAGGCGCGGCACCTGCCGGCCCACCATGCCGGCGAGCTGGTCCAGGGTGGCGAGATGGCGATAGAAGCCGTCAAGGACGCGCGGCAGTTCCGGTTCCACCGCCGTCCAGAATTCTCGCAAAGCTACGCCGGTACGTTCGTCGATCGCCAGGAAGCGCAACTGCGAAGCCCGCAGTTCGTCGGTCGAGTTGTCCATTGCATTCCCCCTCATGCTGAAACGACCCGACGCCGCCCTGCACCGCCTCGCGCCGCCCGAAGGCGCCACGACATTGGCCCGGATCAGGGTCTAGATTGATATTTCGTAGTTAAAATCATGCTAAATTCAGAAATATATGCAATATACAAAACTATTATCATGAATAGAGAAAATATAACTATCGATCTGCCTCAGGAATAACGCAGGCAGGACCAAAGACTAGGCCATCGGGACGCCTTGCATGGATCGCGCCACCTCGGGGTACCGCGGTCGGCGGGGCGAGCCGGCGTTGCGCCGTGTCGGCCTCGCCGAACCGCGACAGAACAGCGCAGGCGGCACGACTGCGCGCCGACGGTCCGGCGGCGCCGATCAACGTGCGCCAGCACCGCGAAGAAATTGTGAAGGCACTGCGCGATAATATCGACAAAGTATAAGGCGAAATGTAGACTGTGAAAATAAAATATGGTTAAATCACTTTACATATACCGGGATGATTTTGCTTATCGATATTCGCGTTCTGTATATCGTTCCGGCAAGTCAAATTTACGCGCTACACCGAATGATATATTGAACCTACACCTCG
>JAEUKZ010000002.1 GCA_016793045.1 Alphaproteobacteria bacterium | reverse complement strand
CGATCTTGCGGATCGGAGCGATCAACGCGCCTTCGCGGCCCTTGCCGTTGAGAACCGCGAGCGGCTCGCCGCGCGCGGACGGGTCGCTGTCGTCGGTAATTGAATGCAGCGTGTCCCAGTACTGGCCGACCAGCCCATTGGCCAGCCGGAACCCGTCGCGCAGCCCGGCAAATCCGTTGAGGCGCGCAAGCGCCTCGATCATCCAGCAGGCGATCTCGAAGTCCTTCGACTTCTCGCGCAGGATCTTCTCGCAGCCCGCCAGCACGTCGGCCCAGCCCGGCGCCGCACCGTCGCCGCCCCCGGAATCGGCCTGGCGTTCGGCGTCGCGGCATTCCTGCCGGCGCGTGCGCAGCTGGAAGTACGGCGAGGCCGGGCTGTCGTCGATGCGGAGGTCGGGCCCTACCGGCGTGTCGCCGGGCACCGGCGCGAGGAGCGATTCGAGATCGAGGGTCGGCGGTGACGACATGTCGGGCATTCACCTTGAAGGAGCCAGGCGACGCGAGGCAACGGACCGGACCGATAGAACCACAGGATAGCCCCCTCGCGACCGCGAAGAAACTGCGCCGCGTGACTCCGGGCACGACCCCGTGCCTGCGGCCGAGCGGGCGTTCATGGCGTGAACTCGATCGTGGCGAACCCGGCGATCGTCCCGGGATTGGAGGCGAGCGCGAAGCGGAGCGCGGAAAAGAACGCCGAGGCCGATTCGACCGGGGTCCGTCCGACCGTGAACAGCGGCCGCGGCGAAAACAGCGCGAGGATGATGGCCGGCCCCGGCGTCCGTCGGATGGCCGCGCCGGGCGGTTCGGTCAGGCGAATCACCCGTGTAATGCCGTTCTGGGCCCAACTCGCGGGCTGGGAGATCGTGCCGTCCGCCCCGATGACCACGACCTTGAACGAGTCGACGAGCCCGATCTGCCGGTCGGCGACCAGGACACGCACCGAGAGCGGTTCACCGGATACCGCATAGGTTCGATCGGCGCGGCCGGGCAGGACGCGCAGGTCTTGCCCGTCGATCTGATCGACCGGTTGCATCAGGTCGCAGATCGGCCAGTTCGGTGTAACGCGGCGATCGATCACCTGTCGCACGCCGCCGAGGCGTTCGAGTTCGCCCACGATGCTCGCCCGATCGTTGGGACGGCCGAGGAAGCCTTCGAGCGTCAGTATTCCCTGCTCGTTGGGGTCGACGTTGAACCAGGAACAGGGCTGCCGCGAGACGACCGCAGCAATTTGCGCGCGCAGCACCGCGAGATTGACCGGTGCGGCCGCCGGCGCGGTTGGTGCGGGGGCGGGCGGAGCCGGAGCAGGTGGCGGGGGAGGCGGCGGTGGCGGGGCCGGCGCCGGTGTGGGGGGCGGCGCCACGGCGGGCTGTGGAGCCGGCTGCGGGGCGGGCGCGGGCTCCGGCGCGGCGTCGGGCTTTGGCGCCGGGACGGGTTGTGGTTCCGGCGATTGGGCCGGCGCCGGTTCGGGCGTCGGGGTCGGCGCCGGAGTCGGATCGACCGGGGCCGGCGTTGGTGCCGGTGCCGGTTCGGGAGCCGGCGTTGGCGTCGGCGTCGGCAGCGGAGACGGTGTGGGAGTCGGCGCCGGCGTCGGCACGGGAACCGGCGCAGGTGCAGGTGCAGGTGCAGGCGGAGTCTGGTTGCTGGCCTGGCGTTGCGGCAGCGCCGGATTGAGCGCGTCGTAGACGAGCCAGCTGACGCCGCCGGCCGCGGCAACGACGACCGTAAGGATGACGAGGGTGAGGGCGGCCTTCGCGAGCCGCCGTCCGGCGCCCGGCCGTCCGGACTGGCGCGCCTGATCGAGGAGCTGCGCCATCGAAGCGGGCCGGTCGGCGGGATCGGGCTGCAGCATCAGCGCCAACTCGTCGCGCAGCACGCTGGGGACGCGGCTGAGATCCGGGACGCGCTTGCGCGCCTCGACCGCCGTCGCCGGGGAATTTCCCATCTCGAGCGGCCGGCCTGCCGCCGCGGCGGCGAGGACGAGCCCGAGGCTGTAGATGTCGGAGCGGCCGTCGACGTTGCCGCCGTAGAGCCCGAGCTGTTCCGGCGCGACATAGGCGTACTTGCCCGCGAAGTCGCCGCCGATGACCGTGCCGCCGGCATGCGCCTGCTGCTTGGCGATGCCGAAATCGATCAGCTTGGCATCTTCGAGCCGCCCGCCCGGCAGGATGACGTTGTCCGGCGAAATGTCGCGATGAATGACACCTTCGGCATGCGCCGCGGCGAGCCCGGCGGCGAGGCGGTTGCGCAGCCCGCGGATGGCGGGCGGCTCGATCCGGCGCGACTGCAGCGCCGTCGCCAGCGAAGGACCGTCGACGAACTCCATGACGAGATAGAGCTGGCCCGAATCGTCGAAGAAGGCGCCTTCGTAGTAGACGACGGCGGGATTGCGGACCTTGCGCAGCGCCGCCGCCTCGCGACGGAACAGCTCGCTGATCTTCGGGTCGCCGGCGAATTCAGGTCGGACGGTCTTGACCGCGACGACATCGCCGGTGACGAGATTGGTCGCGCGATAGATCTCGCCCATGCCGCCGCGTGCGATCAGGTCCTCGATGCGGTGGGTGTTGTTGAGCACGGAACCGGTCGAAAGCGGCACGAAGCCGCGACCGCCGGCCGGCGCGTGCGACTGGCCCTCGCCGAATCGGCTGCCGGGCGGGAAGCCGCGGCCCGCGCCCGATCCGCCGGCCGGACTTGCCGACGGCGGCCGGACGAAGGTGCGATCGTCGCGGCCGTCGGGGCTCTCAGGACCGCCCGCCATCCACGCCCTCCATCGCTTGGTCGCCATTGCCGGAGTGCGGTTCGCAGCGGACCGACATGACCGTGACGTTGTCGTGGCCGCCGGCCGCGAGCGCCGCGGCGATCAGCGAGCCGGCGATGCTCGACTGGGCCTGATCTGATAGAAGGGCGCGGATCTCGTCGTCGGCAAGCATCTTGGTCAATCCGTCGGTGCAGAGCAGGAAGTGGTCGCCGGGATGCACCAGGCCGGAGACGCGGTCGACATCGGCGATGAAGTCCGCCCCGAGCGCGCGGGTGATGACGTTGGCCCGGCTGTGGCGCGCGGCCGCCTCGGGCGTGAGCGCGCCGGAATCGATCAGCTCCTGCACCTCGCTGTGATCGCGGGTGATCTGCGTCAAGGTGCCGCCGCGCAGCAGATAGGCGCGGCTGTCGCCGATCCACAGGCAGGTATAGTGCCAGCCCTGGACCAGCAGCATGACGACCGTCGTCGCAACCGGTGTGCCGTCGGTTTCGTCGGCGCGGGCATGGAGGCGCGCATTCGTGGCGTCGAGCCGCGCGCGCACTTCCGCGAGGAACTGCGGCGGATCGGTGGCGGCCTTCATGTCGCGGAACGCCTCGGCGACCTGGGCGCTTGCCCAATCGCCGGCCGCCGCGCCGCCGACCCCGTCGGCGACGAGCCAGAGCCCGATGTCGCCGCGGTCGAGCAGGGAGTCCTCGTTGACGCTGCGCACGAGGCCGGTATGCGTGGCGCCGACGGTGGTGAAACGCGGCGCGGTCCGCGGCGAGCGGGTCGGGATGTCGGTCATGGCGCGGGTCCGAACAGATCTTCGATCGGACCGCGACCGGCGCCGTCGCTGATGAACTCGGCAAACCGCGCCGCAGCGGGAAGCGTCGGCGAGAGTAGGGCGGCCGGCGCCACGCGCGCGCCGCCCAGCGACCAGAAGATGCATTGGCCCGCATAGGCATTGCCCGCCGCGTGGGCGGCGAGTTGCGCCATCGGATCGCCCGCGCCGGCGGGCAGTGCGAGGCGTAGCCCGCCGTCGTCGCATGGTTCGGGCACCGGCGCGGGCGTTGCGGGCGGCGTCGAGATCGCCGCGACGTCAGCTTCGAAGCCGTCGAGACCGGCCGTGTCTTCAAGCGCGCGCAATGCGACCCGTTCGAGTTCGGCGAGCCAGCTCGCGCCGGTGAAGCACAACGCGAGCGTCGGTTCGCCCTGCAGCGGGGCAGCCAGCGTGAGCGGGAAATAGCGGCCGGCGCGATCGACGCTCGGCATCACGACGCCGATCATCGGGACGCCGCGGGCCGCCGCGGCGGGCAGGACGAAGCGCCAGATCGGCGCGGCGAGATAGGCGTCGAGCCAGCCGTCGCCGAGCGTCGACTGGCTTGCGACGATGCCAGCGCGCAGCCATTCGTCCCATGCGGCGACGAAGCCGGCGTTGAGACGCTGCGTCACGAAATCGCCGCGCGCAGGCAGCTTGCCGTAATAGCCGACGGGCGGCTGTGCCGCCGCATCGGCCGTCGCCGGCGACGGCGACTCCTCTACAGCGGGACGCATCGGAACTGGTCCACCGAGGCGCGCAGCGAGAAGGGGTTGCGCACGCTGCGGGCCTGGATCTGAAAGCGCACGCCGCCCATGCCGAGGTCGTAGCGATCGTCGCTGCGCCGCGACGGACCCGAGCGGTCGAACATCCGCAGGAATGCCCAGGCGCCGTCGATCTTGAAGACGTCGACGCCGTCGGCGGCCAGCCGCGCGATGCCGGCGCCGCGCGGCCACTGCATCAGCATTGCCGGCATGTTGCCGGCATTGTCGAAGGTCAGGACCTGGCCGTCGATCTCGAGCGTGGTCTGGCGCGCGTCACCGGGCTGCAGCGGCGCAATCGTGAACGACACCGACGGCACCGCGCTGCCCGGCGGGAAGAACGCATCGCGGATGTCGGCGGCGCGCATGAACTGCTCGACCGCGGCGGAGGACAGGCCGAGCGCCGCCGTCGTCAGCCGCCACGGGCGTTGGGTGGTTTCGATATGCGGGCGGAGGTTGTTCTGGAAGAAGCTGTCGATCAGCTGGCCGGGCCCGAAGATCCGCCCGAAATCGTCGAGCGGAATGGCGGCGGCAGCGCCGCGCACGAACGGATAGCGGCCCTGCGTGGCGCGCTGGCAGAACGTCATCACGTCGGCGGTCCACGCCTGGGCGAGCTGCTGGCGCGCGGCGCTGGCGCCGATCTGCGCGCTGCCTTCGGCAAGGCTGCGAACCATCGGCGCGATCTGCTCCGGCAGCCGCCCGGCCTCGATGCCGATCTGGTTGGCGAGCTGCGCCACGCCCGCGCCGCTGGCTGGTCCGCCGCTGCCGACCGCGGCGGCGCCCGCCTGCTGGCCGAGCGCGTCGACGCGCCGCAGATAGTCCGCCATCTGCGACGGCCCGGCTTCGGGGCCGACAAAATCGTGCAGCCAGCGGAAGCGGTCGTCGACGACCTGTGCCGGGTTCTGGCCGCCGAGGAGCTGGAGCGCGCGACCGGCAAGGCCCGCGGCGCCCTGCGCGGTCGCGGGCGTTGCCGCCGCGCCACCGCCGCCCGCCGACGGCGTCGCCGGGGCGCCCGGCGGCTGGGTCAGATGCGTCTCGCGCGCGATCGCGCGGAACAGCCGCGCGAAAGGCGAGTTCGGTCCGGAGATGATGAGCAGGACTTCGGCGGCCTGGCGCGGCTCGGTCAACTGGGTGAAGGCGAGATCGCCGATCAGTCCTTCCCAATGCTGGATGTAGGCCTGCATGTAGAGGTTCAGCAGGTCCTGCTGCAGCGTCGCGGGCTGGGCCTGCTGCTGCGTCGTCTCGCCGAAGACCCAGGCATCGCTCGCGGTCTCGCGAAGCAGGATGGGCAACGCCGGCAGCACGACGTTGTAGTAGCCGCGCAAGGTGAACAGGCCCGACACGCCGTCCGTCAGCGGCCGGCCGGAGCGGCGGGTCAGCACCTGGCTCGCCTGCGGGCCCGCATTGTCGACGACTCGCCAGGCGGGGATGGCGCGGGTGGCGGGGCTGGCCGTCAGCGCGTTGAGCGCGCGCTGTGCGGGCGAAAGCTGGGCGATGCGCTGGCGTGCGTCCTCGATCAGGCCGGCATCGAGCGTCACTTCGCGCCACGGTTCGGCCGTGAGCGCGTCGACATGCGCGGCCAGCGCCGTGCGATCGGCCTCCGGCAGCGCGGTCCAGTCGTTCGCCGTCCACGCCGCGACATAGGCGCGGTCGAGCCGCGACGGGTCGCCGAGCATGAGATAGGCCTTGAGCGCGAGAAACGCGTAGTCCGGATCGCCGAGCCGCGCGACGAGGTTGGACTGCACGCGCACCAGCAGGCGGGGCAGCAGCAGCGTTTCGAGGGCGCGCCGGTAGAGTGCCGCGGTGTGAACGCCGAGCCGGTCGCCCTGATAGAGGCCGAACCCCAGTGCCGCCGCCTCGCCGCTCGCCTGTTGGGCGAATCCGGTCGGCAGGTCGCGGATCTGGGCGAGGATCGGCAGGATCGGACGGAGGTCGCCGTTGCCGAGCGGCAGCGCCACCGCCGCGGCGATCTGCGGCTCGAGCCGTGTCACCCGCAGTGCAACGTCGTCGACGAGCGCGCGGTTCTGGAGATAGCTCGCGATCCACAGGCCGCAGATGCCGAGCGTGGCGACGGCGATGCCTGCGAAGGAGAGGCGCCGGACCAGCCGTCGCCGCCGCTCGACCGCCGCGTTCGCGCCGACCAGCCCGGCCTCGCCGAAGACGACGTTGTCGAACAGCCTCTGGAGAAAGAAGCCGCGGCCGCTGCCCACCTGCTGCGGCAGCGCCTGCGGCGCCATGCCGAATTTCGAGGCGACGACGCCCATAAGCCGGTCGATCGGCGCACCCTGCTGCGTCGCCGACGTGAAGTACACGCCGCGCACGGTGATCGGCGCAGCGTAACGCGACTCGTCGAACGCTTCGCTGAGCAGCTCGGAGACGACCGAGCGCAACGACGCGAACTGCACCGGGAAGCCGAAGATCAGATTGCGGCGCGCGAGATCGCGTTCGTTCTGCAGGCGGTCGAGCAGCCGCGTGCGCAGCCGCGCGAGCAGGCGGTCGAAGGCGGCGCCGAAGCCCGCCTGCGGCGTCGTCCCGCGCTGGTCGAGCGGGAAGGTGACGCCGAGAACCTGCTCGCGGTCCTCGCGGTCGAGATCGTCGAAGAACTCGCTGAACCCCGCGATCATGTCGAGCTTGGTGAAGACGACATAGACCGGCGGGCTCAGCCCGAAACTTTCCTGGAGCTCGAGCAGGCGCGAGCGGACCGCGTGTGCGTGCGCGCGCCGCTCGTCCGCGCTCAGCGCCACGATGTCCGGGATGCCGAAGACGACCAGCGTGCCGTTGAGCGGCTGGCTCGGGCGCGTGTCCTTGAGCATCGCCAGGAAGTTGCGCCAGCCCGCCTTGTCGACCGCGGCGTCGCTGTCCTGGGTGGTATAGCGGCCGGCGGTGTCGATGATCACCGCCTGCTCGGTGAACCACCAGTCGCAGTTGCGCGTGCCGCCGACGCCCTTGAGCGCCTGGGCGCCGTGGCGCTCGGCAAGCGGAAACCGCAGACCGGAGTTGAGCAGCGCCGTCGTCTTGCCGGCGCCGGGCGGGCCGATGATGATGTACCAGGGAAACTCGTAGAGATACTGCCCCCCGCCCGCGGCCTTGACCTTGCGCATGTCCGCGAGGGCCGCGGTGAGCCGATCGCGCAGCGCCAGACGCTCGGCGTCGATCGCATCCGCCTTGTCGTCCTTCTTCCCCCCGCCGACGACCCCTTCGACGAGCTTCTCCTCGGTCTTGCGCGCGCGCAGCATGCCGAACAGGACCAGCAGCACCGCGATGACGACGACGCCGAGGATGGCGACGATGCGCGCAAGCTCGTCGTCGAGCGGGCGCATGTCGCCGATCGCGAGCAGCGGGCCGCCGAACCAGATCAGCACGCCGATCAGCACGATGCCGATCACAGCGAGCACCCATCGGTTCAAGAGCAGGTTCTTGATTCGCTGCATGCGCGTTCAGCCCATCCCTGACCTTCGCCCGCCCATCATGCTCGTCAGCCCGGACGGGCGAGGTTGATTTCGATCCGCCGGTTGCGCGCGCGCCCTTCGGGCGTGCGGTTGTCCGCGAGCGGCTCCGCATCGGCGCGCCCGCGCGCGGTCACCCGCGAGGGATCGCCGAGAACGCCGGTGATGATGCGCGCCGAGTTGTTGGCGCGCTCGAGCGACAGCACCTGGTTCGACGGGAAGCGCAGCGAGCGGATCGGGAGATTGTCGGTGTGGCCGGTGACCGTCACGGCGCCGGCCCCTTCCGGTGTCTTCAACTCCTCGCCGATGCGCTGCAGCAGGGCGGCGAGCTGCGGGCGCGGCGAGGCGTCGCCCGACGCGAACATCTCCGCAAAGTTGATTGCGATCCGCACGTTGCGGCCGACCTCTTCGACGGTGACGGTGCCCGCGGCGATCTCGGGCGCCAGCAGCTGGCGAAAGCGGTTGGGGGCGGGCGGCGGCTGCGGGCGCGGCGGCGCCGGACGCGGCGGCGCGGGGCGCGCGACGCGCGGCAGCTCGATGGTCCGCATCGGCAGCAGGTCCGCGAACCGGCCTTCGACCGCGTCGGACCGTGCGGCGAGGGCGATCAGCAATCCCGCGAAGACGAGAAATGCGACCAGCATCGCGGCCACGATGGTGAGCCAGATCGGCACGCCCTTGCGCCGCGCCTGGGCCGGTGCGTTGACGCCGCGCCATTCCGGCGACAGTTCGCGCTCGGTCGCCCCCTGCAGTCCGCGCAAGGTGTTGTAGAGATTTTCGCGGACCTTGGCATGTTCGGCCGGCCCGCGCGGATGCAGCCGGTAGCGGCCCTCGAAGCCGAGCGACAGGCTCGCGTACATCAGTTCGAGCACAGGCCGGTTCGCGGCCGGCGCCTGCAGCATCTGGTCGAGATGGCCGAAGAAGCGCTCGCCGCCCTCCACGTCGCCGTGGAAGGCGCTCACCATCGTCCGCTTGCTCCAGCCGCCGTGGGCGCCCCACGGCGTGTTCATGATGACGTCGTCGACCGTCGCGCACAGCGCGTAGTGGCCGGCGCGCAGCGGCTCCTGGGCGAGGCCGGCGTTGCGCCCGGCGGCCGCGAAGGTGCGAAGCTCTTCGTAGACGCGCTCGCGGATGGCGTTGAGATTGACCCCGCTCGCGACGTTGCGCAGCCGCGCGACGAACCCCAGCAGCGGCATCGCCGCGGCGATCAGTGGATTGCTCGATCCGCGCTCGAGATCGGCCGGATCGGCGGCCGCAGGCAGGCCGGCCATCGCCGCCGATTGCACATGGCGCTGCAGCGGCGATTGCGCCGCCGGCGCGGCCGTCCCGCCACCGGGCGGGCCCGCCGACGGTGCGGCGCGTCCGGGCGTCGGTCGGATGATCGTGCGCTGCGGCTCCTGGTTCGGTCCCGGGCCTTCAGCGAACGGATCCTGCGGATTCCCGCCTGTGCTCACGGCGTCCTCCCGTCGTCAGGTCTGCGCCCGGATTGCCCAGAGCTCCAATTCCAGTTTCGGCCACTCGCCCGCGACATGGATCGCGATCCCGCCCGAGTTGGCGAGATCGCGAAAGTACTGGCTCGACCGGTCGAGCTCGAAATAGGTGGTCTGGGCGACATAGGGCAGCTGCGGCGGGGCGACCGGGAGCGGGTGCAGCCCGATGCCCGGCAGCGCGACGTTGACGAGCTGCGCGATCTGCTCGACCGGGCCGATCTTCGTACTGCCGGGAAAATTGCGGCGCAGCGAATCGGGCGGAAGCTCGGCGCGGGTGGCGAGCACGAAGGTCGCATTGCGCAGCAGCGTGCGGTCCGGGATCACCGCCACCCTGACGCCGTAGCGGCGCTCCTGCAGCGGCAGCTGGATCGCACCCTGTTCGAGGACCGCCGAGAGATACTGGCGCAGCGCCGCGATCACCGGGGCGAAGCTCGCCTGCAGATCGTCATGCCGATAGGCGGGAAATTCGGGCGGGCGCCGCCGTGTCGTCGTGAAGGTCGCGAGTTCGCCGGCGATGCCGACGATCAGCTCGTGGAAGTCGCGCGGATGGACGCCTGACCCGGCGGCATAGTGCGCCAGCACGGGCGCGAAGCGGTTGGTCACCTGCAGCATCAGCAGGTTCGCGATCTCGCCCGAGCCGCGCATGCCAGGTGCGGCGAGTCGCGATGCAAGCGCTTCCGCGCGATGCTGCAGCAGTCCCTGCAACTCGGTCGCGAACGCGGCGAGCGGCGGCGCCGCGTCGATCGACAGGCAGGGCGCGATGAACTGATCGTCGAGCACGACGGTGCGATCGCTGCCGCGGACCTCGACGACGCGCGCGATCGGCAGCAGGGCGAAACCGCCGAGATCGACCTGCGGCGATTCGACGGCGAAGCGCAGCCGCGGCCGGCCGACCTGCACCGACGCGACGAGGTCGCTGCCCATGATCGCATCCGGCGCGTCGTAGTCGCGTGCGACGTAGCGCGCCGCGACATCCTCGCGATCGCGCAGGACGGTGTCGGGCATGCCGGCGCGGCGCATCGGCAGGGTGAGGAAGATGCGCTGGCCGCGGACGGTCTCAGCGAGATCGATCGGCGGCGGCGCGTCGGCGTCGTGCGGGATCGAGAAGGACGTGCCGTCGTCGAGCATGCCGGCAGCCTCGGTCACCGCGAACTTGCCGATCGCGAGCGCCGCGCGGTCGATGCCGAGGGACACCACCCCCCAGCCGAAGGCGCGGACGGCATCCACCCGTTGGTGGAGGATGCGTTCGAAGTAGCGGACCTGCTGCTGGAAATGCTGCGGGCGAAGGAACATGCCTTCCGCCCAGACAACCCGATTGTCGCTGCTCATTTACGCCGCCTCATCCTCCGCCGTCCGTTATTCGTCATAGCGGCATTCGCGACCGGCGCAATGGACCGATTTTCTTTTCCGGAGGTCGTTGCGGAATCCATCCTAGCCAAACTCGGCTTGGAGCAAAAGGTTGTTGGCCGCAACGGGTCGATACACCGGGCGCGGCTCACTTCGGCCGCGTATCGGCGGGGCCGCCGCCCCGGGCCGGCGCGCCGGGCACGCAGCCGAGGCGTTCGAGTGCAACATAGGCGGGCCGCAGCCCGAGTTCGGCCGCATGCGCAAGCAGGCGCTGCGCGAGCTGCGGGTTGGGACGCGCCCCGCGGTCGCCGTTGAGCAAAATCATCGCGAGTTCGTAGTAGGCCTGCGAATTGCCGGAAACGGCGCGGTCGCAGATCTGCATGATTGCACCCATCTGCTGCATGGCGCCGGGACCGGCGAGGTTGACTTCGATGTCGTTGCACTGATCCGCCCGGATCGGCTGCGCCGCCGGGCAGCGCTGCGTCCGCGGCCGGTCGGGCACCGGCGGACGCGGCGCAGGCGGCGTGGGCCGCGGTGTCGTCGATGCGACATTGCCCGCCGGCGGCGTGCGTTCGGTCTGGCGCTGGCGATCGGGCGTCGGCTGCGGTGCGGGCTGCGCCTGCGGCGGGGGCTGCGGCGCCGGCGCGGCCTCAGCGGGGCGTGCGCTCGCCTGCCGCGGCTCCTCGGCGATCGCGCGCTCGACCCGTGCGATCGCGGCCGCCGCCGGGCCGACGCCCTGGGCGGCGGCACGGCGGTACCATTCGAGCGCCTCGGGGAGATTGCGCGCCACGCCCTGTCCTTGTTCGAGGGTCTCGCCGAGGGCGAACTGCGCGGCTGGAAGCCCCTGGTCCGCCGCGCTGCGCAGCAGCAGCGACGCGGCCGCCGCATCGCGCGGCACGCCGTTGCCTTCGCGGAGCATCCGCGCAAGTGCATGCTGTGCGAGCGCAAAGCCCTGCGCCGACGCGCGCCGGAACATCTGCGCCGCTGCGGCCGGGTCGCGCGGCACGCCGTTGCCGGACTGCAGCAGCATCCCCAGGTCGTACTGCGCCTCCGCGACGCCGAGATCGGCGGCCTGCCGGTAGAGCTGCGCGGCGCGCGCGGCGTCCTCCGGCACGAGCACGCCTTCCTCGTAGGCACGGCCGAGATGGAGCGCGGCCTCGGCGTGATTCGCTGCCGCTGCCTCGGTGAGCAGGCGGATCGCGTCGGCATCGCTCTGCGGCACGCCGCGCCCGGTGGCATTGGCCTGCGCGAGATTGAACACGGCGTCGACGATGCCCGCCGCGGCCGCCGCCTGGAAATACTGGACCGCGAGCGCCTCGTTGCGCTCGATTCCGCGGCCGTCGGCGATCATCTCGCCGAGTTCGTTGAGCGCGTCGTTGTTGCCGCGCCCGGCCGACAGCGTCAGCAGGCGGACGGCCTCGGCATCGTTGCGCGCGACGCGAGTCCCCGCCGCATGCAGACGTGCGAGCGCGAGCAGCGCCTGGGCATCATCGTCGGCCGCACGCAGGCACGTCGTCAGCACCTCGCCAGTAAAGGTGCCGCATTCGGTCGCCGCGAGCGGGCGCGCCGGCGGCAGGTCGGGCCGCGCCTGCGCGGACGCGTCGCGCGCGGCGCACAGCATGAGCGCGCCGAGCGTCGCGCGGCAGGCGATTCGGAAGCAGGACCGAAGCAAAACCATGGCGCAGTTCGCCGCCTTGTGGCCGTTTCGGGGACAGACCGCAGCGTCCATCGGCGATGGCCGCGCGGTCGCAAACACTACTCCATCGCAGCGCAGTTGGGGAGTCCGCGGCCGCAGCGTGCACACACACGCAAGTGACGGCCCTCGACGGCGCGGCCCGGTCCGGGCATTCTGCGGTGTCGCTGGACTGACCGCCACGGGAGCAAGCGCATGTCGATTGATCTGAAGGCGCTGATCGGCAAGCTGAACGAGCCCTGCCGCCGGGCGCTCGAGCAGGCGGCTGGCCTCACCCTGTCGCGGACGAACTACAATGTCGAGATCGAGCACTGGCTGCTGACGCTGCTCGACATCGCGGATGGCGACCTCGTGCGCATCCTCGCGCACTACCAGGTCGACCCGGCGCGGCTCAAGGCCGACATCAACCGCGCGGTCGACCGCTTCAAGACCGGCAACGGACGCGCGCCGAGCCTGTCGCCGAACCTCGTCGCACTGATCCGCGAGGCCTGGCTCGCGGGATCGATCGATCTCGGCGCGTCGCTCGTGCGCTCCGGCCATGTCGTCGCGGCGCTGCTCAGCGACGACTCGCTTGCGGTCAGCGTGCGCGAAGCGACGAACCAGCTGTCGCGCCTGTCGGGCGACGTGCTGCGGCGCGACTTCGCGGCGGCGACGCAGGGATCGTCCGAAGCGGCGCTTTCCGGCGCGCCGGCGGCCGCGGGCGACGCCACGGCGGCGGCAGCGGCGGCGCCGAAGGCGGGCGGGGCGCTCGCGCTCTATACCGCCGATCTGACCCAGCGCGCGCGCGCCGGCAAGCTCGATGCGGTTCTCGGCCGCGACAACGAGATCCGCCAGTGCATCGACATCTTGACGCGGCGGCGGCAGAACAATCCGATCCTGACCGGCGAGGCTGGCGTTGGGAAGACTTCGGTCGTCGAAGGGCTCGCGGCGCGAATCGTGGCCGGCGACGTGCCGCAGGCACTCGCGACCTGCAGCGTGCGCGCCCTTGACCTTGGGCTGCTGCAGGCCGGCGCCGGCGTGAAGGGCGAGTTCGAGCGCCGCCTCACCGGCGTGATCGACGAGATCAAGGCGTCCCCCAATCCGATCATCCTGTTCATCGACGAAGCGCACATGATGATCGGCGCCGGCGGCCAGGCGGGGCAGGGCGATGCCGCCAACCTCCTCAAGCCGGCGCTCGCGCGCGGCGAACTGCGCACGATCGCGGCGACGACCTGGGCCGAATACAAGAAGTACTTCGAACGCGACCCGGCGCTGACGCGGCGCTTCCAGGTCGTCAAGGTCGAGGAGCCGACGGAAGCCGTCGCGATCGACATGATGCGCGGCCTCGTCAACGTGATGGAGACGCACCACAAGGTCCGCGTTCTCGACGAGGCCGTGCAGGAGGCGGTGCGGCTGTCGAGCCGTTACATTCCCGGCCGGCAGCTGCCGGACAAGTCGATCAGCGTGATCGACACGGCATGCGCCCGCGTCGCGATGGGACTCGCCGCGACGCCGGCGCCGATCGAGCATGCGCGCCGCGGCCTCGACCTGCTGAAGACGCGGCTCGGCATCCTCCGGCGCGAGGCCGCGGCCGGTGCGGACAACGGCGCCGCCATCGCCGACGGCGAGGCCGAAGAAAAGAAGCTGCAAGCGGAACTCGCCGAACTCGACGGCCGGTGGACGCGCGAAAAGGCGCTCGTCGCCGAACTCGCCGCGCTGCGCACTGCGCTGGAGGCGCAGCCGCCGCCGGCCGACGCGGCTGCCAAGCGCGAAGCGCTGGCGGCGAAGACGGCGGAGCTGCGCAAGCTCCAGGGGGAAACGCCGCTCGTCCAGCCGCTGGTCGACGGCCAGGCGGTGGCGAGCATCGTCGCCGACTGGACCGGCATTCCCGTCGGCCGGATGCTGAGCGACGAGATTCGCACCGTCCTGAACCTCAAGTCGCGCATGGCGGAGCGCGTGATCGGGCAGGACCACGGGCTCGAGATCATCGCGCGCTCGGTGCAGTCGGCACGCGCGGGACTCACCGATCCGCGCAAGCCGCTTGGCGTGTTCATGCTCATCGGCACCTCGGGCACCGGCAAGACCGAGACGGCGCTGACGCTCGCCGAGCTGATCTACGGCGGCGACCAGAACCTGACCATCATCAACATGTCGGAGTTCAAGGAGGAGCATAAGGTCTCGATGCTCGTCGGCTCGCCACCCGGCTATGTCGGCTACGGCGAAGGCGGCGTGCTGACGGAGGCGGTGCGCCGGCATCCCTATTCGGTCGTGCTGCTCGACGAAGTCGAGAAGGCGCATCCCGGCGTCCAGGACGTGTTCTACCAGGTGTTCGACAAGGGCATGCTGCGCGACGGCGAAGGCCGCGACATCGACTTCAAGAACACGCTGATCATCCTCACGTCGAACGCCGCGACCGACGTCATCGCCAAGCTCTGTGCAGACCCGGATACGCGACCGGAGCCGGATGCGCTCGCGGAGGCCATCCGGCCTGAGCTGCTCAAAACCTTCAAACCGGCCTTCCTCGGCCGCATTACGGTGGTGCCGTATTACCCGCTCGATGACGCCACGATCCGTCGCATCGTCAAGCTGCAGCTCGATCGCGTGGTCAAGCGCGTCGCCGAGAACTACAAGGCGAAGCTCGAGTATGCGCCCGACCTCGTCGAGACGATCGCCAATCGCTGCCGTGAGGTCGAAAGCGGCGCGCGCAACGTCGAACAGATCATCGCGCGGACGCTGCTGCCGGAATTGTCGGCGCGCTTCCTCGGCCGCATGGCCGACGGCCAGCCGATTGCCCGCGCGCGGGTGGCTGTGGATGGTGCGGGACGTTTCGAGTACGATGTCGGCTGATGCCGGCGCCGTGGACCGACCGACAGGGAATGGGCGTGGCGTGTCGCGCGTTCGTAGAGGGAATACGGTCTGGGCGAGGCGCAGTGCGCCGGCGCCGATTCGCGCGCAGATTCGCCGCTTTTCTCCGATGCAGAAACTGTCCCAACAAACGAGGAGATGAACCGTGCCAATCTACATGAAGTACGACGGGATCGATGGCAGCGTGACCCAGAAGGGCCACGAGAAGTGGATCGAGATCCTCAGCTGCCAGTTCGGGGCGGCGCGGAGCATGACCACGCTTGCCGGGCGCGCGGCCGACCGCGAGGCAAGCGAGCCGAGCATCTCCGAAGTGGTGATCACGAAGCCGAACGACGACGCATCGGCGAAGCTGTTCGAAGAGGCCGTCATCGGAACGGACGGCAAGAAGGTGACGATCGAATTCGTCAGCACCGGCAGCCCGGGCGTGAAGTATCTCGATGTCAAGCTGGAGAACGTGCTCGTCAGCTCGTACACCATGTCGGGAAGCTCGGGGGATGGGCGGCCGATGGAATCGGTGTCGCTGAACTTCACCAAGGTCATGATCTCGCACTACAAGATGGACCAGAAGGGTGCGGTGACCGGCAGTCCGATCATCGCCGGCTACGACGTCGCCAAGGCGGCGAAGATGTGACCCCACCGCGCCGAGCGTTGCGGCGGCGCGATCATGAACTGGCCGTGCCGCCGCGAACCCGTGTCGCGGCGGTCGGCGACGGCGGGGGCGGTGCCGCGCGGGCGTGGATCGACCGCGCCACAACCGGGTGCCCGGCATGAGGATCACGCAGGAAAATCGCACGCTGAAGATGGAATCGCCGCTCGGCGAGGATCAGCTGGTGCTGATGGGGCTGGGCGGCGAAGAGCGTGTCAACGACCTGTTCGAGTTCCAGCTCGATCTGCTGTCGCCGAACATGGACATCCGGCCAGCGCAGATTCTCGGCAAACCGGTGTCCTTCTCGGTGCGCGCCGGCACCAAGACCCGATTCTTCTCGGGCATCGTCAGCCGCTTCGTGGCCGGTGCCGCGACGGAGGGCGATCACCGGACCTACCGCGCCGAAGTGGTTCCGGAGCTGTGGTTGCTGACGCAGCGGATCGACTGCCGGATCTTCCAGAACCAGACCGCCCCCGACATCATCCAGAAGGTTCTGCAGGAGGCCGGGCTGCCGCCGTTCGAGCCGGTCGGCCTCGCGGGCCATCCCGAGCTCGAATACTGCGTCCAGTATCTGGAGACCGACTTCGCCTTCATCTCGCGGCTGATGGAAGATGCGGGCATCGTCTATTTCTTCAAGCACGCCCAGGGCAGCCACAAGCTCATCCTGACCGACAAGACCTCGGCATACTTCAAGATCGAGGAGCCGAACATCGAGCTGCGCGGCGGCACCGTCTCGTTGACTGCGGTGAGTTCCTGGCAGCAGCAGCACCGTTTCCTGCCCAACCGCTGGGCCCATCACGACTACGACTTCCAGGTGCCGACCAAGAACCTGCTTGCGGACACGCGCAGCGTCGTCAGCCTGGAGCGCAGCGGCAGCTTCGAGATCTTTGACTGGCGCGGCGAGTACACCGAAAAGGCGCGCGGGCGCAGCCTCGCCAAGACGCGCATGGAAGCGCTCGAATCGGGCTTCACCATCGTCGAGGGCGGCGGCGCCTGCCGGTTCTTCGCGCCCGGCGGCAAGTTCACGATGACCTTTCACGAGATCGACGCCGAAGTCGGCAAGACCTGGGTCGTCGCCAGCGTCTATCACAGCGCGACCGACCTGAGCCACCAGACCAATTCGCCCGCGCCGAGCTACGCCAACAATTTCGCCTGCGTGCCCGAGGACGTGCTGCTGCGCTCGACGCGCAAGACCCGCCGCCCGATCATTCCGGGCCCCCAGACCGCGTTCGTCGTCGGGCCGGCCGGCGAGGAGATCTTCACCGACAAGTTCGGCCGCATCCGCGTCCAGTTCCACTGGGACCGGCGGGGCAAGAAGGACGAGAAGAGCTCGTGCTGGATCCGCGTCGCACAGTCATGGGCCGGCAAGAAGTGGGGAATGGCCTTCACGCCGCGGATCGGCATGGAAGTGGTGGTGGAGTTCCTCGACGGCGATCCCGACCAGCCGATCGTCGCCGGATGCGTGTTCAACGGCGACAACATGCCCCACTGGGCGGCGCAGGGCTCGGCGACGCAGAGCGGCCTCAAGACCCGCAGTTCGCAGGGTGGCGGCGACGACAACGCGAATCTGCTGCGCTTCGAGGACAAGACCGGATCGGAGGAGATCTATTTCCACGCCGAGAAGGACTTTACGCGCGTGGTCGAGAACGACGACACGCTCGATGTCGGCAACGACCAGAGCGAGAAGATCAAGCGGAACCGCTCGGTCGAGGTGACGCTTGGCAACGACACGCTCAAAGTGCCCCTCGGCATGTGCAAGATCGAGGCGGGGATCATGATCGAGCTGAAGGTGGGCACGTCGACGCTGACCGTCGACCAGACCGGCATACGGCTCAACGGGCTCCTCATCTCCGTGCAGGGGACCACGGCCGTGATCACGCAGGCGCCCATGATCACCGAGAACGCCTCCGGCATGCTGATTCTCCACGGCGGCATCATGCTGATCGGATGAGCCGCGCCATGCCCAGCCGACCCTTCACCAAACTGATCAACGCGCCGTTCACGGACGTCGTCACCGCGGCGCAGATCTCCGAGAGCGCGGGCGCGATCGCCGCGCGCGCGCAGGGCGTCAATGCGCTGGTCGATGCGCTCGCCGCGCAGTCGCTCCACGACGACGCGGTGCGCGTTCTCGCGGTGTCGCTGATGCCGCGCGAAGCGGTCTGGTGGGCGGCGCTCGCCGCGCACGCGGCGATGGCGGTGATGCGCAAGCCGGGCGATGCCGATGCGCTCGCCGCGGCGGAGGCCTGGGTCTACAAGCCGACTGAAGAGAACCGGCGCGCGGCGATGGCAAAGGCGCAGTCCACGCAGTTCGACAGCGCCGGCGCCTGGGCCGCGGTGGCGGCGTTCTGGAGCGGTGGCAGCATGGCACCGCCGAATGCCCCCGTGGTGCCGCCGCCGCCATTTCTGATCGCGCGGGCGGTGATCGGCGCGGTCACGCTGGCGGCGGTTGCCGGTCCGCCCGACAAGATTCCCGGTCGCTACGCGCAGCTCGTCGCCCAGGGCATCGACATTGCGGCCGGCGGCAACGGACGCATCGCGGCGCCGGGATGAGGCGCTGGCGGCGGCTGTGGGCGGGGGCTACGAGATGATGACGGTCGGGCAGCCCATGACGATCTGTCCGCCATGCAGCGTCGAATCGCCGATGCGCGCCGCCGGCATGCCGCCGATCAGGACCTTCGGACTGCCGGTGACAATCGCATCGGGCGGCCCGACGCAAAGGCAGAGGTCGCCGACCCGTGCCGCCGGCATCCCGCCGAGCATCACCGCCGGCGCGCAGGGCCCGCTGATCGGGCCGCCGACATGGGGGATCGGCGGGACCCCGGGGGTCGCCATCGGACAGACATGGAGGTCGCCAAGGCGTGCGGCTGGAGGCATGATCACCACGACAACGCGGATGGAGCAGTCTCACATCCCGCCTGCCCCGCGGCAAGGCCCCGGGCGCGCCGGCCGGGCGGCGGGCGGGCACGCGCTGCGCGGGCCGGCACGGCTGCGGGGCGCTGTTCGCGCAGACCGGAAGACGAGGCACAAATGAGCGACCCGGCGCAGCCGTCCCTTCGATTGCGTGTCGCGGCGGCCCCCATCGGGCAGACGCCTTCGGCCCAGGCGATCGTGCTCTCCGATGCGCCGGTCGCGATCGGACGCGGCGACGACAACGACCTGATGCTGCCCGACCCGCTGGCGCTCGTGTCGCGCCGCCATTGCCGGATCGCGCCTGTGCGCGGCGTGTGGCAGCTCGAGGACAGCAGCACCAACGGGACTCTCGTCAACGACGTGCCTGTGACGCGCGGCCGTGCGACGCCGATCCAGCCCGGCGACAGCATCCGCATGGGCGACTACGTGCTGGCGGTCGAGCCGGCGGGCGTGGGCGACGGGATCGGCGCCGCGCCGCCGGCCGTCGCGGCCGCATCGCATCCGATCGACCCCTTCGGCGTCGGCGATCTCGCACAGCGGACGCCGCACGACTTTGCTGCTGATGCCGGCGGCCCGGCGATACCGCCCGATGCCAACCTGTTCGATGACCTGAGCCGGCCGGACGAGGCGGCCCGGCCGCAGCCTTCGCGCTCGCCGTTCGACGAGCCGTGGCCGGCGCGCCCGGGGCCGGCGGGGCCGGCCGCGTCGGAACCGGCGCCGTTCGACGTGCATGCCGTGCCGGTGCCGCGCGCCGACAACGCGATCGAGCCGGGCGGCCTGCCGGACGACTGGATGGAACCCGCTGCTGCACCGCCGCAGCCCGCGGCGAAGCGGACCGCCCGCCCGCCCATCGCGCAAGACGTTGCCCCGCCGCCGGCCATGGCATCCGATGCGCTGCTGCAGGCCTTTCTCGCCGGCGCGGGCATGGACTCCCTGCCGCCCGGCATCGATCCGGTCGCCGCGATGCGCGCGCTCGGGGAATCGAGCCGCATCATGCTCGGGACGTTTGCGCGGCTGCTTGCCGCCCGGCGCGCGATCAAGGGCGAATTCCGCGTTTCCCAGACCGTGATCGGGGCCCGCGACAACAATCCGCTCAAGTTCTCCGCCGACGAAGGCGAGATGCTCCTCCTGCTGTTCGGCGCGGTTCGGCCGGGGTTCCTCAGCGGTCCGGCCGCGCTGGCCGATGCCTGCCGCGATCTCGAGGCCCATCAGCTTTCGTTGCTCGCTGGATTTCGTGCGGCGCTCGATCTGCTGCTGCAGCGGCTGTCGCCGGAGGCGATCGCCGCGAGCGCCAAGGGTGGGCTGCTCTCCGGCAAGAGCAAGCAGTGGGAGCGCTACGAGGCCGCTTACGCCGAGCTTCGCCGCGACGTCGCCAACAACTTCGCGGGACAGCTCGGCCAGGCCTTCACCGCGGCCTACGAGGCTGAAGCCAATCGCCATGGCTGAGGCGTGCGTGATGCGGCCCGTGCGATGCTGATCGTCAAGCGCAACGAGTCGGGGCCGCGCATCATCGCGCTGCAGATCCTGCTCAACCGGCGCTTCGGCAAGATTCTGGTGACGGACGGCATCTACGGGCAGAACACGTCCGATGCGGTTGCGCGCTTCCGCAACGAGGTCATGAAGACCTCCGGTTCCGGCGACCTCGCCGACGGGCCGCTCTGGCTCGAGTTGATCCGCAATGCGGGCCTCCAGGCGGCCGACGCGGTCGATGTCACCGATCCCGTCGTGCTCGACGCGGTGGTGCCGGAACTGGGGCAATTCGGTCGGCCGATCCAGACCGGTGCGATGACCAACGGCGTCATCCAGGTGATGACCGACATCAAGGCGCAGGTCGCGGAAAAGTCGAAGCTGCTGCTCATGCGTTTTCACGGCCACGGCGGCCCAGGTCTGGCGTCGCTCACCTTCGGCAAGCGCTCGCTCGACCTCGTGAAGGGCATCGACCACGAGGCGACGCTGACGGTGCTCAACGGCAAGACTGTCGCGACATTGGCGCCGGCGCTTCGCCAGATGGCCCAGCTGATGGCGGATTTCGGCTTCGTCGAGTTTCACGCCTGCCGGGTGGCGCTCGGGGCCGCCGGGGCGGCCCTGCTGCGCAATCTCGCGGACATCTGGAACGTCCCGGTGACCGCAAGCACCGAGAGCCAGAGCGCCGAGGGCAAAGCGAACTTCCTGCTGACCGGGCAGCTCGTGACGGCCTTCCCCGGCGGCGTCGACCTGCGCCGCTGGGCCTTCTCGCGCGCCGAGAAGGTCGAAAGGGTGTGATCGCGCGCGGTGCGGCGCGTCGTCGGCGGAGCAACGTCAGGGAGTATCGCAATATGCCAGCGCATGGCGTCTACCGTGGCAAGGTGCTCGACACGTCGGAGCTCGCGGCGCGGGGCCGGGTGCGGATCATGGTCCCCGCAGCGGGCGCAAGCACCGTGAACGCACCGGTCTGCTATACCTGCAACTGCGCCTGGGGCATCCAAGTCGGCGCGACGGTGATGGTCGCCTTCGAAGGCGGCGACTTGGCCTATCCCGTGGTCCTGGGACAGGTCGACTGAACTTCCCGGCCGCGGCTCATGGCGCGACGGTGACGCTGACCGCGACACTCACGCGGCGCCCGTCGATCGTGTAGCTGACGACGTAGTTGTCCGAACCGACATAGTCGGGATTTGGGCGATAGGTGTGGCGCACGCCGCCCGCGTCTGCACGGCCGTTGCGCGGCGGGGTCTCGATCTGCGGGTTGAGCAGCATGTCGGTCGCGACGCCGCTGCATTGCCAGTTGCGCGACACCGTCATCGATGCGGCCCCGTAGCGGGTCAGCGCATTCATGCCCTGCGGGCCGACATACTGGCACAGGCCGCTGGTCGCCGGGGGCGACGGCGCAGGCCGCGGCCGTGCCGGCGCGACGGCGTCGCGATTTGGCGCGGCCGCCTGCGGTTCGCTGAGCCGTGCCAGGCGGCTGCGCGCCTGTGCGGCGTAGGTGCCGTTGGGAAAGCGCTGCAGAAAGGCCTCGAAGTCGCCCGGCTTGGTGCTGCGCGCAATCGCGCGCCATGCGGCCGCCTCGGCATTGGCCGGCGTCGTTGGCGGCGGGTTGGGCGGCGCCGGTGGCGCGGTCGCCTGCTGCGGCGCGGGCGCGGCGGGCGGCGTCGGCGGCGCGACCGGCGGCGCAACCGGCGGTGCGGTCGGCGGGCGGACGCGGCTCTCGGCCAGCAGACGCTCGAGCCTTGCCACTGCCGCAACGGCCGGACCGACGCCATGCCCGGCGGCGCGTCGATACCAGGTCAAGGCTTCGCCGAGATCGCGAAGCGTGCCGCGTCCCTGCTCGATCATCTCGGCCAGCTCGAACTCCGCCGCCGGCAGCCCTTGCGTCGCTGCAAGCCGCATCAGCGCTGCCGCGCCGGCATCATTGCGCGTCATGCCCGTCCCATCGCGCATCATCGCGGCGAGCGCGCGCTGGGCCTGGGCGTGTCCCTGGTCCGACGCGCGCCGGAACATCTGCGCCGCGCCGGCGAGGTCGGGCTGCCCGCGGCGCGACGACTGCAGAAGCATTCCGAGATCGAACTGAGCCGCCGCGAGGCCGAGATCCGCCGCCTGGCGGTAGAGCTGGATGGCACGCGCGACGTCCTCCGGCACGATGACGCCGTCCTCGTAGGCGCGGCCGAGCTGGTGCGCCGCCTCGCGATGGCCGGCGGCGGCGGCACGCGTCAGCCACGCGATCGACTCGCTGTCGCTCTGCTCGACGCCCTGGCCGCTCGCATAGGCGAGCGCGAGGTTGTAGGCCGCCTCGGCGCTGCCGCCCTCCGCCGCGGCGCGGAACAGCTGGACGGCGCGGGCCGGGTCGCGGGCGACGCCGCGACCGCCTGCGTAGACGAGCCCGAGTTCGTTGAGCGCCTCCATGCTGCCGCGCCCGGCGGCGAGGCTGAAGAACCGCAGCGACGCGGCCTCGTTGCGCGCGCCGGTCGCGCCGTCGGCGATCAGCCGGCCGAGCGCCACCAGCGACCCGGCATCGTCGTCGGCGGCGCGCAGGCACGTCATCAGCGCGCCGCCGCTGAATGCGCCGCATTCAGTGGCGGCGAGCGGGCGCGCCGCCGGCAGCTCGGGCAACGATGCCGGCGCGGTCCCCGCCGCGTTTGGCGCCTGCGCGAAGGCGGGACCGCAGACGACGCCGGCGCCGATGGCCATCGCCGCCGCCGCGGCGCGTGCAGCAATCGGGAGAGTTACGACGCGCATAGATGGCTACCGTCAATCCGCTGGAATGTCGGCCCAATGCTGAACCGGTTGCGGCCCCGGGGCAAGAGTGCGGCAGGTCCGGTCGCGCCCGGTGCGGTTGGCCGGCGGCCCGTCAGCGTGCCGGGGCGGGTGCGACGCCCGAAGCGCGCGATCGTTCCGCCGCCATCGCGCGCAGCTCGGCGACGATCTCGCGGTTGATCACCGCTTCGACCTCGCCCAGGGCCCGGCCGACCTCCATGCCGTCGAGCACGCGGTGGTCGAATGCGGCGCTAAGCCGGATCTGGTCGGACGGCTCAAGCGGCATGTGGATCAGCGAGATCGTGATCGGGGTGGTGGTCTGCACCATCCGTGCACGCGGCAGGCTGATCGAATTAACCGAGAACGTGCCGAAGTAGCGGGCGTGCAGGTAGCCAGACCCGCGCAGACCAAGCCACCAGAGGAGCCGGCGCAGCGGCAAGGGATACTTGGTGAAGCGCAGCATCCGGCGGAAGCCGCCGACGGATTCGACCGGCCGGTCGCGCAAGCCGCGGATGACGATGTCGAGTTCGGCGAGCGGCATGGTTTCCGGCGCGACGATCTGATCGAAGAAGACGCCGCCCTCGCCACGCCACTCGCGCTCGATCAGCACCGTCGCGACGCTTACGGGATGCTCGTAGAGATGGGGGAAAGGGAACGATACGCGCACCTGCCGCAGCAGCGGCCGGCGCGTCGAGACGATCGCAAAGGCCTTGAGGATGATCGCGGTCCATCCCGGCGCCTTGGGGAAGGACCGTCGGGCCCTTGCCGCCTCGCCGACGCGAAGGAGGCGTTCGCCCGCGATGATGGGGGTGCGGAAACTCGCGGCCATCAGGTCGGCCATCAGCCGCCGCTGCAGCGACAACCGACGAAACCGGCCGCGCGCGGGCTTGGCTTCGTTCATCCGAGGCACTGTCCCGGTTGCCGTCGCGGACCGCGCAACGCGCCTCGCTGCATGCCGAACATTCCCGGAAAACCAAGGTTGCGATCGGGACGCAAGTGTGCCGGCAGCGGTGCGGCCGGGCAAGACGCTATGTGCGCCGCCCGTGGCCGCCTGAATCCGTGACGAGCGGCCGCGGCAGGCCATGCTGGAAAGCCTGCCGGAACTCGACCATCATGCCGATCGGATTTCGATTGGGTCGCGCGGCGCGTCGCTCCGGCGAGAGGCTGCGCCGCCACTTCGCGCACAAGGAGGCGCGCGCATGCATCGCTATCGCTTCGCGGCGATCTGCATTCTGCCGCTGGCGACGTCCGCAGGTCTGCTGGCCGGCGGATGGTGGTGCTGGCTCGGCGCCGCGGTCTATGGCGCGCTCTACCTCGGCTGGGACGAGCTCGGCCCCCGCGACGAGACGCCGCCCGCCTCCAGCGGCGGCACGCTGGCCGATGCCCTGCTGTTCGCGCAGGTGCCGCTGATCCTGCTGGCCTGGGCCGCCTTCGTACTGTGCTTTGCGGGCGTCGGGGGCATCTCGGCGAATCTCGGCGGCCGGCTCGGCGAGGTCGCGCAGGCGCGCCGCGCATTGGCGACGCCGGCAACCCTCGTCGGCGCGATCGTGTCGTTGGCGGTGACGATTTCGACCGCCGGCACCACCACGGCGCACGAGCTGGTCCATCGCACGCGCTCGCGCGCCTCGATGCTCGCCGGGCGCGTCCTGCTCGCGTTCATCCTCGACGCCGCGTTCGCGATCGAACACGTCTATGGCCACCATCTCAAGGTCGGCACGCGCGACGATCCGGCGACGGCGCGGCGCGGCGAGAACGTCTACCGTTTCATCCTGCGCTCGACTTTCCAGGGGTTCCGCAGCGCCTGGGCGATCGAACGCCGGCGGCTCGCGCGCCGCGCGCTGCCGCTGTGGTCATGGCACAACCGCAATCTGCGCGGCCTGGCGCTGAGCCTCGCGATCATCGGCGCCACTGCCGCGATCGCCGGCTGGCGCGCCATGCTCGCGTTCCTTGCCGCCGCCGTGATCGCCAAGGCCTTTCTGGAGATCATCAACTACGTCGAACACTACGGGCTCGTGCGTGTCGCCGGCACTCGCATCGAGGCGCGTCACTCCTGGGACACGACCGCGCCGATGAGTGCTGCTGGGATGTTCAATCTCGGCCGCCACGCCTCCCATCACATGTCGGCCCGGCCGTACTGGGCCTTGCCCGTCGAGGCTGCCGCGCCGCGCCTGCCCGGCGGGCTGATGTTGAGCGGCCTGATGGCGCTCGTGCCGCCGCTGTGGTTCCGCAAGATGGACCGACGTTTGGCGCGCTGGGATCGCGAACTGGCCAGCGACGGCGAGCGCGCGCTCTTGGCGGCGCCGCGGCCGGCGACCGCCCGCTAGGCTAGGTGCGCCGCGAGCCCCGCCGGAGCCGGGGCAGGAACATGCCGGTGCGTGCGCGATAGGCGGCGTAGTCCGCGGCAAGCGGGCTGCGGGCGAATTTGCGCTCCTCCGAGCGCGCCGCGATCGCAAGCATCACCGCCGCGGCGACGCTCGGTGCGATCACCCACCAGTGCCAGGTAGCGACGCAACCGGCGAACCAGTTGAGCGCGTAGCCCGTATAGAATGGGTGGCGGATCAAGCGATAGGGGCCCGCGTCGAGCAGGCGGGTCGGCGTGTCGCGCGAGAATGCGACAGACAGCCGGGCGCGGCGGCTCGCGCGCACCGTCCACAGCCAGAGCAAGAGCGCGGCGAGGAAGAACGGAAGCGCGAGCCATGCCGTCGGAGCCAGCGCGCGACCGGGCCACAGGGCCGCGGCTTGCGCCGCAAAAGCGGCCGCCCACACCGTCGACAGCGCCATCAGCGCGTAGGGGACGCCGTCGACATAGCGGAAATGGCCGACCGCCGACCAGCAATGCGCGGCGTACGATGCGGTCGCGAGCGCAAGCAGGACGACGTTCATTGCAAGGTGACGCGGGCGCGCCCGCTCAGAGGCGGGGTGCCTGCGCTGTTCCGACCGGGCGCAGGCCCCAGAACTGCGCGATCACCTCGCTCGAGCAGAGGCCGACATCGGCGATGAAGTTGCCGACGCTGTCGTCGTGCCTGCCGCAGCCGCTTGCGGAATCGACGGGTGTCGAGTGGCCGAGGCCGGTGAGCGCGATGAACTCCACCGCCACCTGGCCGCGTGCGTTGCGGTAGATGTCGCGCGGGTAGCGATCAATCCGGGTCGATTCGCTGGGATTCGGGCCGACGTGATGCAAGTCGAGCCATTGGCGCAGGATGAGCTGCCCGTTGACCGGCCGCGAAACGCGGTCTTCCGTGCCGTGCCACAGCGAGAGGCGCGGCCATGGTCCCCGGTAGGAGGGATTGGCGGCCCTTACCCGGCCGGCGAGAGTGCTCGGATCGCCGCCGTTGGCCACGGTGTCGCCGCCGAGCAGGCAGGAAGGGAACGCGATGCCGCTCGTCGCGCACCCGAACGGCACCGCGCCGATTACACCGCCGCCGGCGAACATCTCCGGATAGACCGCCATCATGATCAGCGACATGCTGCCGCCGGACGACAGCCCGGTGACGAAGATCCGCCGCGGGTCGACGCTGTGGTCGCGGATCATCCGCTGCATCATCAGGTAGATCGCGTAGCTCTCCCCCCGGCCGCGCGTCTGAGTCGTCTGGTGCGACCAGCTGAAGCAATAGGTGAGGTCGTTGAGCGCGGATTGCTGCGGCAGCAGGAGGACCAGACCGTAACGGTCGGCGATCGCATGCCACCCCGCGTCCTCGAGATAGTCGGCCGCGCCCTGGAAGCAGTGATGGAGGACGAGCACCATCGGCGGATTGGGGCCGGCGCTTGCGGGAACATACTTGAACATGCGCAAGTTGGCCGTCTGGCCGGGCGCGAAGTCCGTGACTTCAGTGAGCAGCTGCTGAACCGACGCGGTTGCGCCGGTGCCCAGCGTGCATCCGCCCATTCCGCCGGCGCCGACCAGCAGTAACAGGAACGCGAACAGCCGCGCCGCCACGCATCTGTCGCGTCGCGCGCGGCGGCTCGTGCTACGGCGGGCTGGCGCCTTCGATGTCGGAAGCATGCGGGGTCGAGGTCGCGCGAATCCGAGAGGCTGGAAACGACGGTCGCGGAGCATCACAACGATGGCATAGCCGGTTTGTACGCGCAAGCCGAGGGGCAGCGCATCGCCGATGGCGCGGGAGAATGCGCAAGCAAACGGCTTGGACGGCGCCATGCCGCCGTGGTAGCGGACAAGGGTCGCAGCAGACGAGAGGGCGACGTTGATCGACGGATGGCGGATCCTCTGGGACATGGCGGTGCCGTTGGCGTTCTTCTTTGCCGCCGGCGCGCTGTTCGCTGCGGGCGAGCGCTGGCGGCCGTTGCGCAGCGTCGACAAGCGGTCCGGCAGGCAGCTGGACATCATCGGCTTCGCGGTGACCTATGGCTCAGGAGGGCTGTTCCTGGCCGTGTTCACGGAGTTCGCAAACAGCATCGGTCCCGATCCGCTCGGCCTTGCGACGCTGCCCTGGATCATCTCGATCCCGTTGTTCTTTCTGGTGACCGACCTGCTGCGCTACTGGGCACATTGGGCGATGCACTCGCAGCGCCTGTGGGCAATCCACCGCTTCCACCATTCGGTGGCCGAGCTCTACTGGTTCTCGGGCAATCGCGACACCGCCGCCCATACCGCGCTGTTGATCGTGCCGTCGGCCGTATTCGCCTGGCTGATGGACATGCCGGCAGTCGTCGCGCAGTTCAATCTGCTTCTGCAGATCCTTTGGAATCACGTCATGCACTGCAACATCGCGCTGCCTGCGGCGCTGTCGCGTGCGATCGAGACGGTGGTGGTGACGCCGCGGCTGCATGAGCTGCATCACAGCCTGCTGCCGGCGCTGCGGGACCGCAATTTCGGGTCGGTCTTCAGCTTCTGGGACCGCCTCTTCGGGACCTACGTGCCGCCCGATTCGGTCGACCGCAGCGGGCTCGGTTTCGGTCTCGAGCCGCAGGACCGCACGCCGCCGTTGCGCATGGTCCTCGGGCTCTGATCCGCCCGGTGGCCCGATGATCGCGCTGGGGGTCCATGAGCTGCATGTGTGGACGGCCGCGCCGCCTGGGCGGCCGGACGATGGCGCGATCTGCAACGCCGAGGAGCGCGCGCGCGCCGCGCGCTTCGTTCGTCCCCAGGACCGCGACGCCTTTCTGCATGCCCGAGGGGCGCTGCGGGTGGTCCTTGGGCACTATCTGGATGCCGCGCCGGCCGCCATCGAGTTTGCTTCTGGTCCGTGGGGAAAGCCGGAGCTTGCCGGCCCGTTCGCCCGACGCGGATTCGCCTTCAATCTCAGCCATGCCGGCGGGCTTGCGCTGATCGCGGTCGCGCGCGAGCGGGCCGTCGGGATCGATGTCGAGCGGGTGCGCGCGATGCCCGAGGCGCTTGCGATCGCCGACCGGGTGATCGGCGCGCGTGGGGCTGCGGGCCTGGAGCATCTCGACCCGCGGCAACGCGATCTCGCCTTCCTGCGGTTGTGGACCGCTCATGAGGCGTGCATCAAGGCGCTGGGACGGGCGCTTGCGGTCGCCGGAGAGGCCGTGCGAATCGGTTGGGCCGGCGGCAGTCCGGTCTGCGATTGGGCCGATCCCGGCGCGGCACCGGATGGGCTTGATCTGGTGTCGCTTGCGACCGCTCCCGGTCATGTCGCGGCGCTGGCCTGGACGCGGCGCCCGGCGGCGGACGCGGGCCCGGCCGGCATGAACATCGCGCGCTTCGACTACGCCGCGTCGCTCGCGGACTGCTGAGGCGCCCGCGCGTGAACGCAGCTTGACCGTTGGGCGCACGACTGGCTAAGAAAAGAGAGCTATCGGGATGGGGCCTATCGAGGTCCCGAAGGCTGCGGCGATTGACGTGACCGGCCGGCGTGACCGCCAAAACCACGGCGCGCAGCCCTTCGTGATCGGGGGCGGACGACGGACGCCGTGGAGGCTGCGATCGAACCTCGTACCAGCAAGCGTCCGGCGGTCCATGACGAATCGAGCGGCGGGCCGCAGCTTCGCGACCCGATAGCGGTCATCGGAATCGGGTGCGTCTTCCCGGGCGGCGCCGACGGCCCTGACGAATACTGGGCGCTGCTGAGCGAAGCGCGCGACGCGATCGTCGCCGTACCGGCGGACCGCTGGAACCTCGACGCGCACTACGACGCCGACCCTTCGATCCCAGGCAAGACGGTTTCACGACGCGGCGGGTTCATCGACGGCATCGACAAGTTCGACGCCGCATTTTTCGGCATCTCGCCGCGCGAAGCGGCACTGATGGATCCGCAGCACCGGCTGCTGCTTCGCTGTGCGTGGGAGGCGCTGGAGGATGCCGGCCTGCCGCTCGAGCGCGTCGCCCGCTCCAATACCGGCGTATTCGTCGGCATCTCGCACTCCGACTATCACGGCATCCAGAAATTCGGCCGCTCGACGATCGACGTGCATACCGCGACCGGCAGCGCGCTGAGCATCGCCGCCAACCGGATCTCCCATCGCTTCGACCTGCGCGGCCCGAGCTTCGCGGTCGATACGGCGTGTTCGTCCGCGCTCGTGGCGGTCGATGCGGCATGCGCGGCGCTGTGGACGGGGCGCTGCGAAATGGCCCTCGCTGGCGGGGTGAACGCGATCCTCACGCCTGACGTGACGATCAGCTTCAGCCGCGCCGCGATGCTGTCGCCCGATGGCCGCTGCAAAGCCTTCGACGCGCGCGCCAACGGCTACGTGCGCGGCGAGGGGGCCGGTATCGTTGCGCTCAAGCCGCTAGCGCGGGCGCTGGCGGACGGCGATCCGATCCACGCGGTGATCCGGGCCACCGTCGTCAACCAGGACGGCCGCACCAGCACGATCACCGTTCCCAGCCGCGAAGCGCAGGAGGAGATGCTGCGCGCGGCCTGCGCGCGCGCCGACGTGGCGCCTTCGGCCGTGGGCTATGTCGAGGCGCACGGCACCGGCACCGCGGTGGGCGACCCGATCGAGGCCGCGGCGATCGGCAGCGTTTTCGGCGTCGGACGCGCAGCGCCTTGCCTGATCGGCTCCTGCAAGACCAATATCGGGCATCTCGAATCGGCCTCCGGCATCGCTGGCCTGATCAAGGCGGTGCTGTGCGTGCGCAACGGCGCCATCCCGCCCAATCTGCATTTCGAGACGCCCAATCCCAATATCCCGTTCGGCCAGCTGAACATCGACGTGCCGCGGCGGCTTACGCCGTTTCCCGCCGGCGAGCGGATCGTGGCGGTCAACTCGTTCGGCTTCGGCGGAACCAATGCCTGTGCGATCGTCGGCGCCGCGCCGCCGACGCGCGCCGCGCAGGCCGGCACGGACGTGCCGGTGCTGATCCCCTTGACCGCGGCGAGCGAGGCCGCGCTCGGCCGCGTCGCCGCGGGGATCGCGTCGGTGCTCGACGATCCGGCGGTCACGCCGGCCGATCTTGCCGCGACCCTCGGTGCACGGCGCACGCATCTCGATCACCGTGTCGCCATCGTCGCGGCGACGCGGGCCGATCTGGCCGCCGATCTCGCCGCGGTCGCCAAGGGCGAGCGCCCGGCGCGAGTCGTCGCGGGGCGGCGCGAGGACCAGAACGGCCTGGCGTTCGTCTTCACCGGCCAGGGCGCGCAATGGTGGGCGATGGGGCGTGGCCTGCTGGCGGGCGACAAGGTGTTCCGCGCTGCGATGGAACGCTGCGACGCGATCTTCCGCGCGATCGCGGGCTGGTCGGTTCTCGACGAGATGTCGGCCGACGAGCATCGTTCACGCATGAACGAGACGGCAGTGGCACAGCCGGCGACCTTCGCGCTGCAGGTGGCACTTGCAGCGCGCTGGCGCGCATGGGGCATCGTGCCCGCCGCGGTGGTCGGACACAGCATCGGCGAGATCGCCGCGGCGCATGTTTGCGGCGCGCTTTCGCTCGACGACGCCGCCCGCGTCGTGTGGCACCGCTCGCGGCTGCAGGAGCGTACGCGGGGCCAGGGCGCCATGGCGGCGATCGGTGTGTCGGCGGAGCAGGCGCCGGCACTGCTGCGCGGCTTCGAGGACCGGCTCGAAGTCGCCGCGGTCAACGGCCCGCAATCGATCACCGTTGCGGGCGACCGTGCGGCGCTCGATGCGCTGCTCGCGCTGGTCGACGAGCGCGCGCCGGGCGTGCTCCGGCAGCTCTTGAAGGTCGACTACGCCTTTCACAGCCGGCAGATGGATCCGTTCGAGGGCGAGATGCTCGCGAGCCTCGCCGGTCTGCGGTCGGCCGCGCCGGCGGTGCCGATGATCTCGACGGTCACCGGGCGGCCGGTCGAGGAGGGTGCGCTCGATGCCACCTACTGGTGGCGCAACGTGCGCGAGCCGGTACGGTTCCGCGACGCGATCGACCACCTGATCGCGGCCGGCCATCGCGGTTTCCTCGAGCTTGGCCCGCATCCGGCACTCGCCGCACCGACGATGGCCTGCCTCGAGGAGCGCGGCTGCGCCGGCTTCGCGGCCGGTTCGCTGCGCCGGCACGAGCCCGACGGCGAGACGATGCTCAAGTCGCTCGGCGGATTGTGGACGCGCGGCGTGGCGGTCGACTGGCACGCGGTCGCGCCCGGCGGGCGGGCCGACCTGCGGCTGCCGCGATATCCGTGGGAGCAGCGCGCCTTCTGGGCGGACTCCGAGGAGGCCCGCGCCGCGCGTTTCGATGCCCCCGTCCATCCGCTGCTCGGCACGCGGCTTCATGCGGCGCGGTCGATCTGGCAGGTCGAAATCGGCCAGCAGTTTCAGCCCTTCCTCAAGGATCACCGCATCGACGGCGCGGTCGTGTTCCCCGCCGCGGGCTATGTCGAAATCGTGCTCGCGGCGGCGCGCGCGCTGTTCGGCGACGTCGCCTGCGAGGCCGAGGACATCACGTTTCACGCGGCGCTGTTCCTGGGCGATGGGCGCTCGGTGCTGCTGCAGACCGTGCACGAGCCGACACGCGGAACCATCGCGATCTTCAGCCGGCAGCGCGACGTCGAGGCGGAATGGACGTTGCGCGCGAGCGCGCGCGTGCGGATCTGCAATGCGACGCCGCCTGCTGCCGATGCCTGGATGGCGGCCGCGGTCCCGCCCGAGCGTGTCGGCGGGCGGCGGTTCTATGAGCAGCTGCGCCATGAAGGCCACGACTTCGGGCCTGCTTTCCGCGGCGTCGATCTGCCGTGGCACTCGGAGAAGGAGGTACTTGGCAGCATCGTCGTGCCCGAGGCCATTGCCGGAGCGGTCGCAGGATTTGCGCTCCATCCGGCGCTGCTCGACAGCTGCTTCCAGGTCGTCCGCGGCTTCCGCGGCTTCGGCGATCAGGACGGCGGCGACGTGGCGATGCCTGTCAAGATCGCGCAGGTGCGCCTGTTCGGCCGCGCAAACGGACGCCTGTTCAGCCGTGGCCGCCGGGTCGCGCTCGACGATGCCAGACTGGACGCGGACCTGCACGTGTTCGACGAGGGCGGCGCCTGCGTCGCTGCGATTCGGGGCTTTGCCTGCCGCCGTCTGCGGCGCGCCGCGACCGATGGCGCCGATGCGGCGAGCGCCAGCCACTATCGCACGCGCTGGGTCCGCCGGGACCTGCCCGCACAGACCGGCGAATCGCCGGCAGGGCACTGGCTGGTGTTCGCGGATCGCGGAAGGGTCGGCGAAGGTCTTGCCGCGCGCATCACCGCGGCGGGTGGCACTGCGCTCGTCCTCCGGGCGGGCGCCCGCTTCCGCCAAGGCGGGGCGGGCCGCTTTACGATTCGGCCGGGAGCGCCCGATGACCTCGCCCGCGTGCTCGCTGCAGCCGGCCTCGCAGCCTCCGACGTGACGGGCGTCGCGCATCTGTGGAGCCTCGATGCCGCGGCGCCGGAGCGCCTCGACGGCGAATTCCTCTGGGCCGCGCAGAACGAGGGCAGCCTGCACGTTCTCAAGCTCGTCCAGGCGTTCGGCGCGGCGGGCGCCGCGCCACGGCTGTGGATCGCCACCGCCGGTGCGCAACTCGTCGAGCACGGCTCGAACGGCACGACACCGGACCTCAGCCTCGCGGCGTCGCCCGTCGCCGGACTCGCGCGCACCATTGCCAACGAGTATCCGCAGCTCCGCTGCACGACGATCGACCTCGACGCGGCCGCGCCGGCGGCCGAGCCGCTGTTCGCCGAGATCGCGGCCGCCGACGACGAGCCCGAGATCGCCTATCGCCACGACCAACGCGTCGTCGGTCGCATCGAGCGCGTCGGGCTCGACGACATCGCCCCCCAGTCGATGGTCGCGGCCGCTGACGGCGCGCCGCCGTTTCGCCTCACCATGTCGTCGCCGGGGGTGATCGACAACCTGACGCTGCAGGAGATGGCGCTGCCGCGCCCGTCCGGCGGCGAAGTGCTCGTCAGGGTGAGTGCCGTCGGCCTCAATTTCCGCGACGTCATGGCGGCGACCGGCCTGCTTCCCGCCGAAGCGGAAGACGATGCGGCGTGGCGGAATCTGGGGTTCGAATGCGCCGGCACCGTGGTGGCGGTCGGCGACGGCGTCACCACGCACGCGATCGGCAATGCGGTCATCGCCATCGCACGCGGCAGTTTCGCGTCGCATGTGGTCGTCCCTGCGGCGCTGGCCTTCGCAAAGCCGGCGGGCCTGTCCGATGCCGAGGCGGCGGCGCTGCCGACCGCGTTCCTCACCGCACACCACGCGCTGACGACGCTGGCGCGGGTCGGCGCGGGGGAACGGGTGCTCGTCCACGCGGGGACAGGCGGCGTGGGCCTCGCGGCGATACAGATCGCCCGGCGCGCCGGTGCGGAGGTGTTGGCGACCGCGGGCAGCGCGGAGAAACGTGACTACCTGCGCAAGCTCGGCCTGCGCCATGTCATGGATTCGCGCTCGCTCGACTTCGCCGACGAAGTGATGGCGGCGACGGGCGGGCGGGGCGTCGACGTTGTGCTCAACGCGCTGCCTGGCGCGTTCATCGAGAAGGGCCTGTCGGCGCTCGCCCCGTTCGGGCGCTTCGTCGAGATCGGCAAGCGCGACATCTATGCCGACACGCCGATCGGCCTCAACGCGCTGCGCCAGAATGTTTCCTTCATGGTCGTCGACCTCGCGCGTGCGGCCGCGCAGCGGCCGCAGATCCTGGTCGACGGCATGGCGCGCATCGCTGAACAGCTCGCGGCGGGCGAGCTCAAGCCGCTACCCGTCGAGCGCTTTGCTCTTTCGCGCGTCGCCGATGCGTTCCGCCGGATGGCCACGGCGAAGCACATCGGCAAGGTGGTGGTGACGTTCGGCGGCGAACCGGCCCGCATCGTGCGCCGTGTCGATCGACCGATCGCCTTCCGTGCCGATGCCGCCTATCTGGTCACGGGCGGGCTGAGCGGCTTCGGACTTGCGACCGCGGACTGGCTGGTGCGGAACGGCGCACGCCACCTCGTGCTCGCGAGCCGGTCGGGCGTCGCGCCGCCAGGGGCGCTCGAAGAGCTGCGCGCGCGCGGCGCCGCCGTCACACAGGTTGCAGCCGACGTCACGCGCCGGAGCGATGTCGACGCGCTGTTGGCGACGATCGCTGCCGCCGGGGTGCCGCTGGCCGGCGTCTTCCATGCCGCCATGGTGCTCGACGACGATTTCATCGCCAGGCTGGACGATGCGCGCATGCGGCGCGTGATGGCGCCAAAGCTGCTTGGAGCCTGGCATCTTCACGCGGCGACGCGGACGCTGCCGCTCGATCATTTCGTTCTCTATTCGTCGATCGCATCCGTGGTCGGGTCGAACGGTCAGGCGAACTACGTCGCGGCCAACCGTTTCCTTGATGCCCTCGCCGAATACCGCCGACAGCGCGGGCTGCCGGCCCTCTCGGTGAGCTGGGGAGCGCTCGCGGGCGCCGGACACCTGGTGAAGCGTGACGACGTCGCGCGCTATCTCAACGCGGCCGGAATCGCCTCGGTCCCGGTCGACGAGGCGCTCGGTGCGCTCGGCCGGCTTCTGCAGCGCGATGTGGCGACGGTGGCGTATGCCGGCGTCGACTGGCAGCGGCTTGCCCGCGTCAATCCCGCACTCGGCAACTCGCCGCGCTGCCGCAATCTCGGCGTCGCCGCCCGCCACGAAGAGGGCGACGGCACCGTGCGTGCCGAGCTGCTTGCCGCGCCGCCCGAAGCGCGCGGCGCAATGCTCGCCGACTACCTGCGCCGCCAGGTCGCGAGCGTGCTCAAGACTGCACCTGCGATGGTCGAGCCGGCGCGGCCGCTCAGCGAATTCGGTCTCGACTCGCTGACGTCGTTCGAGCTTAAGAACCGCATCGAGACGCAACTCGGACTCAGCATTCCGATCGGCAAGTTCCTGCAGCGGCCGAGCGTCGAGACCCTGACTGACGCGTTCCTCGAGCGCCTCGGCGCCGCCGACGGCGGCGAGGCGTCGGCGCTTGTTGTCGCGGAGCCGGCTTCCGGGGCACACGCCCTGTCCTACGGCCAGGAGGCGCTCGCCTTCCTGCACGCCCTCGATCCGTCGAGTGCGAGTTACCACCTCGTCTACTGTGTCGGCATACGGCCGCGGCTGGACGTCGGGAGCCTGGCTCGAGCCTTCTCGCAGGTTGTCGCGCGCCATGGCGGGCTTCGCGCGAGCTTCCCGCTCGAGAACGGAGTGCCGATCCAGATCATCAGGCCGGTCGAGGAGTTCCACATCGCCGAACACGACGCCGCCGGCTTGGCGGACGACGAGTTTCGCCGGCTGCTTGCTGCGCGCGCCAACGCGCCGTTCGACCTTGCCGCCGAGCCGCTCATCCGACTCGACCTGTTCCACCGGCCGGATGATCGCGACGTGTTGTTGCTGTGCCTGCACCACATCATCGCCGATGCCTGGTCGTTGTCGATCGCGCTCGAGGAGATGTTCGCGATCTACATGGCGTCGCGCAGTGGCGGCACGGTCGCCCTGCCTGCCGTCGCGCACGGCTATGCCGACTACGTGCGCTGGCAGCGCGACTTCGTGTCCGGCCGCGAAGGCGAGCGGCAGTTCGCCTTTTGGCGCGAACAGCTGAGTGCGTTGCCGCCGCCGCTCGATCTGCCGGTCGATCGCACGCGTGCGCCGTCCCAGACCGCCAAGGGAGGCGCCTGCAATTTCGCGCTCGGACCGGAGCTAGTCACGGCACTCAAGCGCATCGCGCAGGCCGAGAATGCGACGTTCTTCACCGTGCTGCTTGCGGCCTACAAGGCGCTGCTCTACCGGCTCACCGGCCAGGACGACCTGCTGGTCGGCGTGCCGGTCGCCGTGCGCACGCGCGCCGAGTTCGAGCGCACGGTCGGATACTTCGTCAATCCCGTGGTCGTGCGCACGCGCGTCGCGGCGGAGGCGACCTTCCGCGACCTTCTTCACGCGGCGAACCGCAGCGTGACCGCCGCGCTGGAGAACCAGGACTATCCGTTCGCGCTGCTGGTGCAGAACCTGCACGCAGACCGCTACGAAGACCGTTCGCCGCTGTTCCAGGTCGGCTTTGCGATGGAGCGGCCTGCGCGCGTCGACAGTCGCGGCTTTGCCGTTACGTTGCTCAACACTGGCGGCCCCAGCCTGCGGCTCAGCGACTACCAGCTCGACTCGGTGCCGCTCGAACGCGACCGCAGCCAGTTCGACCTTACGCTGGTGGTCGAGGAGTTCGACGGCAAGGTCTACGGCGTCGTCGACTATCGGGCCGACCTGTTCGACCCCGAGACGATCGCCCGGATGATCGGCCAGTACGAGGCGATCCTGGCTGCGATCGCCGCGCGTCCCGACCAGCCGCTCGACGCGATCGCGCTCGCGGCCCGGGCAACGAATGGCGCGATGCCGCATGCGGTCCAGCGCTACGATGGGGCCGATCTGGTGACGATGTTCGAGGCGCAGGTCGCCGCGCGTCCCGATGCGATCGCCGTCGAGTGCGGCGGCGAGCGCCTGAGCTATCGCGCGCTCGGCGCGCGCGTCGGGAGGCTCGCCGGCGCGCTGTCCGCCCGCGGCATCGGCCGCGGTTCCCTGGTTGGGATCGCGATCGGCCGCGGGGTCGATCTGCCGCTGGCGATGCTCGCGACCGTCAAGGCCGGCGCGGCATACGTGCCGCTGGATCCGACCTATCCGGCCGAGCGACTCGCGCACATGATCGAGGGCACGATGCCCGCGGCGGTTCTCGTGCATGCGGCGACGCGCACGCAGATCCCAGTTGGCGACGATCTGGTGCTCGCGCTCGACGATCCGTCCTGGTGGCGCAGTGCCCCGCCATCTCCAGGCACGCGCGGCCTCGATGACCTGGCCTACGTGATCCATACCTCGGGCTCGACCGGGCGGCCGGTGGGGGTCGAGATCACGCATCGTGCGCTCGCCAATTTCCTGCGCGCGATGGCCGCGGAACCGGGGATGAACGAGCGCAGTGCAATTCTCGCGGTCACCACGCTGTCGTTCGACATCGCGGTGCTCGAACTGCTGCTGCCGCTCACGGTCGGGGCCCGCAGCGTGATCGCCGACGAAGCGATGACGCGCGACGGAAAGCTTCTCGCCGCGCGTCTGGCGCGCGGCGACATCACCAAGATGCAGGCGACGCCGGCCACTTGGCGCATGGCCATCGACGGCGGTTGGACGGGCGGCGCCGGGTTCACGGCGCTGTGCGGCGGCGAGCGGCTGCCGCGCGACCTCGCCGATGCGCTGCTCGCGCGCGCCGGAGCGGTCTGGAACCTCTACGGTCCGACCGAGACGACGGTGTGGTCGACTGCGATGCGCGTCGCGCCGGGCAGCGGTCCGGTGCCGATCGGCCATCCGATCGCGAACACGACGTGCCACGTGCTCGACGCAATGATGCGCGCCGTGCCTGACGGCGTCGCGGGCGAGCTGTTCATCGGCGGTGCCGGCGTGGCGCGCGGCTATCGGGGCCGGCCGGACCTGACGGCCGCGCGATTCGTTGCCGACCCCCGCGATCCGGATGCCCGGCTGTTCAAGACCGGCGACATCGTGCGGCGGCGGGGCGACGGCAACCTGGTCTATGTCGGCCGGCGCGACAGCCAGATCAAGCTGCGCGGCTTCCGCATCGAACTCGGTGACATCGAAGCCGCGCTCGCCGAGCATCCGTCGGTCCGTGCGTCGGCGGTGGTCCGGCAGGGGACCGATCTCGCGGCGGTGACCCTGCACGCCTTCGTCGTGGCCGAGGAGTCCGGTCCCTCCGAGGACGAGCTGCGCGAATTCCTGCAGACGCGCCTGCCTGGCTACATGGTACCGGCGCGCATTTCCGTTCTCGATCGCCTGCCGCTCACGCCCAACGGCAAGATCGACCGCACCAGGCTGCGCACGCTGAGCGGTGCGCCGGCCGCCACCGCAGCCGTGAAGGGCGCCAACGGCAACGGGGCCGCGTATCACGGTCCGGTCGAAGAGCAGCTGGCGGCGATCCTCGGCAAGCTGCTCGGCAGCGACCACATATCGCGCAGCGCCAGCTTCTTTGACATCGGCGGCACGTCGCTGCTGGCGGTGCGCTACATCGCGCGCGCCGGCGAAGCGCTGGGTGTCGACCTCGGCGTCGCCGACCTGCTGCGCCACCCGACGGTGGCATCGCTCGCCGAGCGCGTCGAGGTGCTGCGCAAGGTGGCCGCAGACCTTCCGCCCGAGTTCGCCGGCGATGACGCCGTGGGGACGCCGGCCGGGGCGGCGCAACCGCCGGCGACAGCGGAATGGCGGCCGCTCGCCCTGCTGCGCGCCGCGGGTCAGGTCGGCCCCATCGACGCCGCGGCGATCGCATACCTTCCGGATTTCCTCGCCCTGCAGACGCGCATGCCGCGCCAGCGCATTGCCCGCGAGTGGTTCGGCGACCGCCCGTTCTGGTATGCCGTCAACGAGATGCCGCTCGGGCGCATAGCGGTGGTCACGCTGCCCATGTTCGCATCCGACCTGTTCGTCGACCAGGCGGCGACCGTGCGGCAGGTGGTGGGCGCGGCCGAACTGAGCGCGCGCATGGGAGCCCGCGCCGTCGCGCTCACGGGGCTTATCCCGGCGGCGACGGACTATGGCCGTGCGATCGCGGCAACCGATGCCCTGCCGGCGATCACGACCGGACATGCCACGACCGCGGCGGCGATGGTGATGAACATCGCCGAAGCGAGCCGGGAGGCGGGACGCGATCTTTCACAGGAATGCGTCGCGGTGCTCGGCCTCGGCTCGATCGGCGGCGCCGTGCTCGATCTGATGCTCGACCGCCTGCCGCATCCCGCGTCGCTCATCCTCTGCGACCTGCCCGCGCAATCGGCGAAGGTCCGTGCGCTGGCGAGCGAGGTCAAGCGGCGCGGCTTCGCCGGGCCGATCAAGGTCGCCATGGCAACGAGCGCCGGCGCGGCGCCCGATGCCGCTTACGAGGCGAGCTTCATCGTCGGCGCCACCAACGCACCCGACGTGCTCGATGTCGAGCGGCTGATGCCTGGGACGGTGATCGTCGACGACTCGTTCCCGCCGTGCTTTTCCATGGCGAAGGCGGTGGAGCGGGCGCGCCGGAGCGGCGACATCATGTTCTCGGCCGGCGGGCTGGTGCGCGCGCCCGGCGCGATCGTGCGGCGCCTCGCCGTGCCGCCCGCCGCGCTGCGCTTTCTCGAGCATCCCCTGCTGCTCGCCGCACTTGGCAATCTGCATCACGACCGGATCACCGGCTGCGTTCTGTCCGGGCTGCTCTCGGCGTCCGGCCCGAGGCTCCCGCCGACGACCGGCCTCACCGACCTTGCCAGCTGCCGCGCGCATTACCAGGCGCTCGCCGGACTCGGCTTCGGGCCGGTGCCGATTCACTTCGATCTCTATCGTCCGGCTGCCGCGGAGCTCGCATTGTTCCGCCGGAGTTTCGGACGGATGGCCGAGGTCTGATGTTCTACGACCCGCAACAATTCCCCTTCGTCAGGCTGCTCGAGCAGAACTGGCAGACGATCCGGCGCGAGATGCAGGCGCTGCAGGAGGGCGAGTTCATCGCTTGGCCGGAGCACTCGATCTATGGCGAGAAGGGCTGGAACACCTTCGGACTCTACGCCTTTGCCCAGCGCCAGAAGCGCGGCTGCGCGCTCTGCCCGGAGACCGCGAAGCTGGTGCGCAAGGTCCCGAAGATGATGATGGCGGGCTTCAGCCGCATCGCGCCCGGCGGCCATATCAAGCCGCATTGCGGCTACGAGGGCTATTCGGGGCTGGTGCTGCGCTGCCACCTCGCGCTCGACGTGCCTGAGGGGTGCGGGCTGCGTGTCGGCAACGAAACGCGGACCTGGACCCCGGGCAAGTGCCTGGTCTTCGACGATTCCTTCGAGCACGAGGCGTGGAACCACGGGGACCGCGCGCGCACCATCCTGCTGCTGGATTTCCGCAATCCGTTCCGGCGCGGGCCGTTGATTCTCAACCCGCAGTTCACGCCCGAGCTGATCGATTTCATCGAGAAGGAGCATCTGCCGCGCGCCGGCCTGATGCAGAAGCTCGCCTATCGGGCCTGGCGCATGTTCAACCGCTCGTGACCGTCAACGCGCTGCGGTGCCGCGCCGGTTCATGACCCGGAACCACAGCGGCGGCACCAGCGCCAGCAGCACCAGGCCCGGATAGCCGAGCGGCGTGCGCGGCGAACCGGGCGGGTCGTCGAGGGCGATCCCCGGCCGCGCCGGCTCGAGATGGTGTGCCGCGTGCAGGCCGAGGTTGAAGGTCAGGCGGTTCGAGTAGTGGTTCGAGGTCCATGCATGCGCGGCCTGCACCGGCTCGAGCCGCCCCGGCGCGATCTCCGCGCGCACGAGCCCGTAGTGCTGGGTGTAGTCGACGATGAGCGCGAGCAGCATGCCCGCCGCGCCCTGGCCGACGATGAAGAGCGAGGCGGACGGCCCCCAGGCCAGGCCGGCTGCGGCGATCAGTGCGACAAGCGCCGCCGTATTGCGCAGCACGCGATTGCGCAGGCTCCACGCCCCGAGCCCGCGGCGGGCGAGCTGGCGGCGTTCCGCCTGCCATGCGCCGTGCCAGGAGAGCGGTGCCGCGCGCAGCAGGAAGGCGGGCAGCGTTTCGTTGCGCTTCGCCGTGCCCGGATCGCGGTCGGTGCCGACCAGCGGGTGGTGGACCAGCAGGTGGACGACGGGAAAATGCGGATAACACGCCAGTATCGCCAGGGCGGTCCCGGCCATGCGCTCCCACCGCGTGCGGCGGTGGATCAGTTCGTGCGACGCGCTGATCGCCGTCGTTCCGCTGGCAACGCCGAAGATCAGCATTGCCGCCGCCAGTTCGACGCTGCCGAGCGCAGGTGCCATCCACGCGCCGGCCGCAACCGCCACCCCCATCAGCGGCACGGCGCCCCACACGGCGGCGTCGGCAGCGCGTGCGGCGCGATCCAGCGCCGGCAGCGGCAGGGGCCTTGCGCGCATTCCGATCGCGTCGTGAAGCGCGGACAGGACGAATACCGCCGCGAAGACGAACGATCGTTCAGCCAGCGGCCAGGGGAGGGTCAGGAAGCCGATCGCCAGCGCAGGCAGCGAGATCACGCTGCCCCAGCGCAGCGCGATCTCGAGTGCGACGAGCCCCCGGGACGGAGCTGGTGGCGTCGCAGCGCTCTCGGCAGGGTGGGCAGTCATCGCGGTTGGCGTCCGCGCCGCCGGGGTCAGCGCGTAAGCATCGACGCGGAGGTCGCGCCGGGTTCGGCGTAGTCGATGCGCGAGCCGCGCGAGCGGAAATGCATCGCCGCCCACTCGCCGCGGGGCGTATAGCCGATGACGATGTCACTGAAGCCGCTGACGGCGCTGATGTTCCACATCGTGACCTGCGTCTGCTGGCCGCCGCGGGTGCGCGTCGCGGTTCCCGCCGGCGTCGCCGTGATGGTGATGATACGGCCGTCGGCGCTGTCGAGAAGCTG